>NZ_JAUIZP010000035.1:0-95606 GCF_041414735.1 Rhodococcus sp. GXMU-t2271 | reverse complement strand
GCGACCGTGGCCCCGCGGTGCGGGACTACGAAGAAGGTAACGGGGGGTGCGCTGCGGCTCGCCAGGTATCCGGACATCACGTTGCTGCCGCGGATCAACAGTTCCCGTCGTCGGCGACGCGCGCCGGCACGCCCGGCAGGAGCACCCCGACCGAGCAGGGCTTGGCCCGCCCGTGCGAATACCCCATGGGCCCGTTCGCCGAATTCACCGTCGGCGACGGTGAACCGGGTACCGACGTGCTCGACAACCCACTCGCGAACGTCGGGGGCGAGGTGGGGATTCACCGGTACCGCCACGAGACCGGCCTTGGCGATGCCGCACATCGTCCCCACGGCCTCGACGGAGTTCTCGCAGCACAGCAGGACGCGTTCGCCGTCGGCCGGGCCCGCCGCCTGTAATGCTCGTGCAGTGCGATTCGTCGCGTCGTCCGCCTGTCGATAGGTCAGGCGCCGAAAGTCTTCGGTGGGGTACGCCCCGGCCCAGCCGCCCAGTGCATCCTTGTCCGGGCTGCTCCACACCAACCGCTCGAGCAGATCGACCACGACCGTCCGGTGCCAGCGCTGATCCGGCGGCCGTGCAGCGTCGTGACGTCGAATTCCGTGGGGTTCACTCTCCGGGGATGAGGGCCTGGCAGAAGGCGCCGGTCGAGAGCAGAACGACGAGCGAACCCTACGACCGCCCGGAGTCCTGCGACGTATCTCGCGCCGATCGCCAATGTCGATTCCTCCGGGGAGCCCACGCGAAGGTTCGGTCGGAAGTGTCCTCTACCCGGGCTCGGCTGTGGGCATATTGTGCGGTTCCCGCCACCAGCTCAGGACTCGACAAGCAACCCACCTCTTGAAAACGATCGTTAACGCGGGGTACATTTGTCATACGGTCGGACCAAACCCGACGACTCCGTCCCGCGACCTGTTCTCGCGGCGACGGCGAGCCACCCGAGCAGGAAGGGACCAGCAGGTCGATGACTGATTTCACCGCATTCACGGACGTGACGTACGAGGTCGACAACGGGCTCGCCTGGATCACGATCAACCGGCCGGACCGATACAACGCCTTCCGCGCCCGCACGGTCGACGAACTCGTCAAGGCTTTCAAGGCCGCCTGGGGCAGCGCCGAGGTCGGCGCTGTCGCCCTCACCGGCGCCGGTGAGAAGGCCTTCTGCTCGGGCGGCGACCAGAAGCAGCGCATGGAGACCGGCGACTACGGCCCGTCCGACAGCGGCCTGTTCGAAGTCGAGGCCCTGCACCGTGTCATCCGGGACACCCCCAAGCCCGTCATCGCCGCCGTCAACGGTGTCGCCGTCGGCGGCGGACATGTCCTGCACCTGCTGTGCGACATGTCCATTGCCGCCGAGCACGCCATCTTCGGACAGAACGGCCCCCGGGTGGGATCCTTCGACGCCGGTCTGGGCACCGGCTACCTCGCCCGCGCCATCGGCGAGAAGCGGGCGCGGGAAATCTGGTTCATGTGCCGCCGCTACAGCGCCCAGCAGGCCCTGGAATGGGGGCTGGTCAACAAGGTCGTACCCGCCGACCAGCTCCGCGCCGAAGTCCGGGCCTGGGCCGACGAGATCCTGCAGCTCTCCCCCACCTCACTGAAGGTGCTCAAGCAGTCGCTCAACGCCGACACCGAGCACTTCATCGCCCAGGGCAACATGGCCTACTCCACACTCAAGCTGTTCGGTGAGTCCGCCGAAGCACTCGAGGGCATCAGCGCGTTCAACGAGAAGCGCAAGCCCGACTTCTCCAAGTTCCGCGGCGCCTGACCCTCCCCAGCTCCCGGGCGGCGAGACACCACCGTCCCGCCGCCCGGTGACCTGCCCCAGATCACGTCACCCACCCCGGTTCTTCACAGAGAGCAATTGTCGACATGCGCTTCAGCCGAGAACAACAGGAGTTCGCACTCGCGGTCCGCGAGTTCTGCGACGCCGAGTGCAAAACCCTTCAACAACGCGATGCGCTCACCGCCGACGGCACCGTGGCCAACAGCCAGGTCCTCCTCGACAAGTTCGCAGCACTCGGCTGGCTCGCGGTGTCGTTGCCCGAGGAATACGGCGGTGGCGGCGCCGGGATGGTCGAGGAGTGCATCTTCCTCGAGGAGACCTCTCGCGGTCTGGCCCCCATCACCGGCTACTCGACCGGCCTGACCGCCGCCCAGACGTATCTGCGCTACGGGACCGAGGAGCAGAAGCGCACGATCGTGTCGAACATGGCCGCGGGCAAGCTCGAAGCGATCGCCCTGAGCGAGCCCGGCGCGGGATCCGACCTCGGCGGCGTCCGCATCAAGGCCGAGCTCGTCGACGACCACTACGTCATCAACGGCCAGAAGACGTGGATCTCCGCAGCCCACGTCGCCGAGCACATCCTGCTGCTCGCCCGCACCGACTCCTCCGGCTCCAAGCACACGGGTCTGACCCTGTTCATGGTGCCCACCGACACCCCCGGCCTCGAGATCCACGGAATCGCCACCATGGAGGCCCGCACCTGCAACGACCTCTACTTCACCGACGTGGCCGTCCCGGTCACCGCCGTGGTCGGCACCCCGAACCGGGCGTGGCGCCACCTCATGCGCGGCCTGAGCGTCGAGCGGCTCATCATCGCCACCATGTCGCTCGGTGCCGCCGAACGCGCACTCGACGACGTCATCGCGTTCGTCACCGAACGTGAGCAGTTCGGACGCAAGATCGGCAGCTTCCAGGCCATCCGCCACCGCATCGCCGACCTCGCCACCGAAATCGCCTTCGCAAAGTCCTTCGTCTACGAGGTCGCCGAACGCATCGACGCCGGCGAGGAGGACAATCTCAACCGTGAGGGCTCGATGGCCAAACTCAAATGCACCGAGATCGCGAAGAAGACCACCCTCGAAGCCATGCAGATGATGGGTGGCTACGGCTACACCCGCGAATACGGCATGGAAGAACAGGTCCGCCACGCCCTGGCACCGACCATCTACGGCGGCACCAACGAAATCCAACGCGAAATCATCAGCAAGAGCCTGGGACTGTGACTCCCGTTCCCCGACCGATAGGACCCGACATGACCACCTCCCCGTTCACGTCCGAGGCCCTCGCCGGCAAGCGAATCCTCATCACCGGCGGTGGAACCGGCCTCGGTCGCGGCGTCGCCCGCCACCTCGTCGACCACGGCGCCGACGTTCACCTCTGGGGACGCCGACCCGCCGTCCTCGAAGAAGCCGCCAGCGAGGCGTCCGTCTCGCGGCCCGGCTCGGTCCACTGGCAGACCGTCGACGTCCGCAATGCGGAGATGGTGTCCGCCGCGATGGACGAGATCTGGACCCTGCACGGCCCCCTCACCGGAGTGATCAACAACGCCGCCGCCAACTTCATCGCCCCCACCGAGTCACTCAGCCCGCGGGCCTTCGAAGCGGTCACCTCCACCGTGATGAACGGTTCGTTCAACACCACCCACGCCGCCGGCCGCCGCTGGATCGAAGGTGGCACCAGGGGCGTGGTGCTGTCCACGCTGACCACCTGGGTGTGGAGCGGTTCGGCGTTCGTGGTCCCCTCCGCGATGGCCAAGGCCGCCGTGCATTCGATGACGATGTCCCTGGCGGTCGAATGGGCCCGCTACGGAATTCGCCTGAATGCTTTGGCCCCCGGACCGATCCCCACCGACTACGCCTGGGAGATGCTCAACCCCACCGACAAGAGCGCGGTCGGCGCCACCCAGGCCGACCAGGTCCCGATGGGGCGGATGGGCACCATCGAGGAACTGGCCAACCTGACAATCTTCCTGCTGTCCGACGCCTGCGACTACCTCACCGGGCAGACCATCGCCATGGACGGGGGCCAGATGCTCGCCGGACCCGGCACTTTCGCCGGCTTGACCTCCATGACCGACGAGGACTGGGCCACCGCACGTGAACGCAGCAAGGCCGCAAGCGAAGCCGCCAAGGCCCAACGTGGCGTCTGAGCTCCCCATCCCGACGGACCTGACCGCCGGAGACCACTCTCCGGCGGTCGGGCCCTGGGCGCGTGCGCGTATTCGGCTTCACCGTCCGTCAGGAGAGCCATGACCATCGACACCCCCACTGCGCTTCGGTTCTTCTCCACCGCCGCCGAAAAGCTGTTCCGAGTCGCCGATGTGACCGGCGACGAGACCCGCGGGCTGACCGACATGCTCACGGGGCCATGGCTTGCCGACGAATTCGGACAACCGTGCCGAGGAACTCTCGGCGTCGTAATGGATGACGTGATGGGACATCTCGTCAGTGGACCAACTCCTGAGGGACACTGGGCGGTGAGCACCGAAATCCATCTCGACTTCATAGCGGACCCACCGGTCGACGGATCGGTTCTCCGCGCCGAAAGCTGGGTTCTCGGCCGAGGCTCGCGGACCGGGCTGGCCGGCGGCCGGGTCGTCGACGCGCAGGGCCGTCTGATCGCCTGCGGGTCCACCCGCCTCCAGACAGTGCCACTGACCGACCCACCGGGCGCACCCGTCCTCTCCCCCGATGATCTGGACTCTCGACTCCGCGCCCGCTCGATCATCGACCTGCTGGGGGCCGAGCACGCGCGGGGGGCCAGTGGGATCGAATTCGGCCCGTCACCGATGCTCGCGAATCCGATGGGCAACATCCACGGTGGTGTGCTCCTGTGCGCCTCCGAAATCGCGGGTTCGGCTGCGTTACCCACCGACGCGGAGTTCCGCACCACCTCGATTCACATCTCGTATCTGCGGCCGTGCCCGTCGGACGAACCCGTCACTTTCACACCGAAGGTTGTGCACTGCGGTCGCAGCCTCGGAATCGTCGAAGTCTCCAGTCGCAACGCGGCTGGAAAGACGTGCACCACCGCCACCATCACCTACAGCGCCGTCCACTGACCGGCGCAGGACACCCCTTCCGATCCGCAACAGCCACAGGGAGTGCTCTTGACGCCTCTCCTTCCCGAAGGCAGGAGATTCCCGACTCAGACCGCAACCGCACCACCACCCGGAGGGAGGTGATCCGCTTGACTCACGTCGTCGACACCGGTGTGGCCACGCTCCGCCACAGCCAGAACCACTCTGGCAGCGTTCCGGTCCCGGCACGCGGTATGCCCGCACGCCCAGCACCGGAAAACACGTTCCTCGAGTCCGGAGCATTGCTCGGCTCTCGCGAAACACCTCGAACACGTCATGCTCGTGTACGCGGGCCGCACCGACACCACCTTCCGGCCGGCTCGCCGGCCCCGCTCGAGCAACTCCCGTTTCACCGTCGCGACCGCGGCATCGGCGGCCTTGCGCCATCTTCGACTTCGACAGGAACTCGAATCGCACTCGGACATCCGATGGGCATGAGCGGCGCACGGATTGCGCTGGCGCTGGAACTGCGACGCCGAGGCGGCGGCACGGGTGCCGCAGCCCTCTGCGGAGGCGGCGGCCAGGGCGATCGATGCACCGATCCTGAGAGTCGCGCATGACTGATCGACAGACGGCACATTCCCCCATCCAGGTGGAGCTCATGACGCGTCCTTCGACGAAACATCACATCACCCCCTTCTCGACCGCCGACACCGACTGGCAAAGACACGGCCGGTGCCGCGATGCGGACCCCTCGCTGTTCTTCGGACCCGAGCACGAAGCCGGGCACGAACGAGCACTGCGCGAAACCGAGGCGAAGAGCGTGTGTCAGCAATGCCCCGTGCTACCTCGATGCCGCAAGCACGCACTCGCCCACTCGGAGCAGTACGGCATCTGGGGCGGCCTGACCGAGAGCGAGCGCAAACGACACCGGCGACCGCTGTGGAGATCCCCGTAGCCCTCGGATGTAGAGCCGGCACGAACCCCGCCCGCCGGAATCCACCGGTTCAACCCTCGGATCGGCACCGGTGACGGTTACAGGCCGACCCTCCCCACACCGCAGGATGTGCAGTATCGCGCACCAGGTACGACCGAAAGGATCATTGTGGACGCCGTCGTGATGCAGGAATTCGGAGGACCTGATGTCTTGAAGTGGCAATCGGTCCCCGATCCGACCCCCGGGCCAGGATGGGTCACCGTCAAACTGAAGGCGGCCGCGCTCAACTGGCACGACGTCTTGGTGCGACAGGGCAAGTACTCCTCACCACTGCCGCACATTCTCGGCGCGGACGGCGCGGGGATCCGCACGGACACCGGCGAGGAAGTCCTCGTGCTCCCCTCACTGTGGTGGGGCGATCGCGAAGCCGCCCCGGGCGCGCAATGGGAGATCCTCGGCGATCACCAGCGCGGCACCTACGCCGAGTTCGTCCGAGTCCCGAAGGACTGCGTCGCGCCCAAGCCCCGCAACCTCACCTGGGAACAGGCCGCTGCACTGCCCCTCGTCGGACTCACCACCTACCGCGCCCTGTTCACACGCGGCCGCCTCCGCGCCGGCGAAAACCTCCTGGTCCTCGGCGCCGGCGGCGGCGTCGCCACCATGGCCGTGATGCTCGCGGCCGCCGTGGGTGCGCGCGTCACCGTCACCTCCTCGTCGACGTCCAAGATTGCGCAGGCTCGAGAACTCGGCGCGACGAACGGCGTTTTGTACACCGACCCCGCATGGCCGGATGCCGCTCGCCGGCTCTCACCCCACGGCCAAGGATTCGATCTCGTCCTGGATTCCATCGGCACGTGGGAACAGTCCATCGCAGCACTGCGGCCGGGGGGTCGACTGGTCGTGCTGGGGGCCTCCCGCAGCGAACACGCCGCCCTCGACATCCGCCCGTTCTACTTCGGGCAATACGAACTGATCGGGACCACGATGGGCAGCCCGCACGACTTCACCGGTCTTCTACGGCTGCTGGACGCCGAAACCGTCCCCCCACTGCCTATCAGCGCGGTTTTCCCCCTCGCCGAAGCGGCCGCCGCCCACAAGCACCTCGAACAGGGAAGCGGATTCGGGAAGATCGTGCTCTCGCACAGCTGAGCCGTTCGTGCACCGACCGGCGACACCCGTACCCCTATCATCGAATCCGATACAACCCGGCTGTCGGTGCGAGGCATGGTTCGGCGACGACGAGAGGACGCGTAGTGGTGAGCGAAGGGCCGACCCCTGCCGACGACAGCCGCGATGTGATCGATTGGATGCGCGCCGAGTGGACGGAACGGCGGGATTCGGCCGAACTGGAATTCGCCACCACGATGGCCCTACTTCGTACACATCAGTGGATCGTCCGCGCCATGGACGGAGAACTGCGCTCGCTTCGATTGTCGCGCAACGCCTATTTCATTCTGACTTCGCTGCAGCTGTCCGAGGGCCGGACCCGTCCACTGGGAAAGCTGAGCAAGTACCTCATGGTCCATCCGACCACGGTGTCGATGGCGGTCGATCAGCTCGTGAAGGCCGGCCTCGTCGAACGCCACGCTCACGAGACGGATCGCCGGACCGTTCTCGCCACGCTCACCCCGGCCGGCATGGACGTGGTCGAGGAAGCGAACGATCGACTCGCCGGTACCCGGTTCGGTCTCGCCTCGGTCGACACCGAGACCCTGGAATCCTTGATCGCACACCTGCAACTCGTCCGCCGCGCTGTCGGCGACATCGAGACGGGCCATTGAACGCCTGAACCTTTCGCGGCTGCAACAGTCGAGCGCCGCGCTGCTCCGCATCACCCACCTCTTGCCGAAACTGCTTTGTCGACCTACTATTCAAACCTAGAGTTCTTTTCCGGCAGGGAATGGGTCCATCCGCCTTCGCATCGTGCGTCAGCGCTTCCCTCGCCGTGATCACCCCCGATCGAGTCACGCACAGGAGCACACTCCGATGGTTTCCTTCGCATTCACCGACGAACACGAGGAGTTCCGAAAGACGCTGACAGCGTTCAGCGGCCGCGTACTCCTGCCCGGTTACCGCGACCGAGCAGCATCGACGGAATTCCCCTTCGACATCCTGAAGAAGCTCGGCGATATCGGCCTGCTGGGCATCGGACTCCCCGAGCAGTACGGCGGGACCGGCAACGAAGATCCGATTCTGCTCGGCATCGCCACCGAGACCCTCGCATACGGCGACGTGAACATGGCATCGGCGCCGGTACAGATCGGTCTGGTCGCCTCCCAGCTGGCGCTGTGCCGGGACGAAGTCCAGGAGCGTTACCTTCCGCCACTGATCCGCGGTGAACAGACCGTCGCCATAGCCTTGACCGAGCCGGGGTCCGGATCCGACGCAAGCGCCCTTCGCACCACCGCCACCGCAGTGGCGGGCGGGTGGCGCCTGAACGGTGAGAAGACCGCGATCTCGTGGGCGATGAACGCCACTGCGGCCCTCGTCTATGCCCGCGAACCCGGATCGGAGCGAGCGCGGGGCGTCAGCTGCTTCGTCGTCCCGCTCGATGCGGACGGAGTCACTGTCAGCCACATGCCGGGCATGGGTTGCCTCCCCCTGGGCTGGGGAAGCATCCACCTGTCCGACGTCTTCGTCCCGGAATCGCATCTCGTCGGTGAACTCGGCAAGGGCTTCCACTCGGTGATGGAGCACTTCGACTTCAGCCGTGCCGCCCTCGGGCTGATGTGTCTCGGGGCAGCGAAACAGAGCCTCGAGGAAGCTGCCGACTACGCGCAGCATCGGGAAACCTTCGGGCAGCCGCTGTCCGAGCACCAAGGCCTCGCATTCCAATTCGCCGAACACGCCACCTACCTCGAAGGTGCCCGCTGGATCTGCTATCGGGCGCTGTGGCTGCGAGAAACCGCGCAACCGCACACCGCCCTCGCGTCGATGAGCAAGTGGTGGCCGCCCGTCGTGGCCAAGAACGCGATCGAGTTCGCCATGCGGGTCCACGGAAACCTCGGTTACTCGACCGAATCACCTCTGCAGCAGAGATACCGCGACGTCACCGCCTACCTCGTCGCCGACGGCACGGCCGAGATCCAGAAGCGCATCATCGCCAAGGACATCTTCGCCCGCGGCACGGTATCGCTCTGATCCATTACTCCCGAACGGAATACACGAATGAACACGCGTGATATCGCAGCACCGAAGGAACTGACGGACAGCAGCGCACTGATCGTGGGAGGCACGGCCGGAATCGGCCTGGCGACCGCCGTGGGCCTCGCTCAGGCCGGCGTACCGCGCATCATGATCGTCGGTCGAGGATCGGAACGTGGAGCTTCTGCCCGGGAACGCATCTCGTCCGCCAACTCATCCTGCGACGTGACATTCCTGTCCGCCGATGCGACCACCGTCGACGGCGCCACACACATCGCCCTCCAAGCCGAACGGGTCCTGGAGGGCGTCGACATCCTCGTCTCCACGACAGCGGCGGACACCCGCCCGGAACTCTTCGCGAACATCCCCACCGACGACATCGCCCGCATCTTCGACCAACTCGCCCTGCCGTGCATGTACCTTGCGAGCGAAATCGTTCCCCACATGACGGCAAGGAAGGCCGGGGTGATCATCAACGTCGCCTCGGATGCCGCGAAGACCGCCACGCCCGGCGAAGCGGTCATCGGTGCAGCCAAGGCGGCGATCGTCATGTTCACCCGAACCCTGGCGATCGAGGCCAAGCGCAACGGAATCCGGGTCAACGTCCTGACGCCGTCTCTCGTCGCCGGAACCGGCTCGACCGAGCGGATCACCTCCGACGGATTCAGCGCCAAACTGTTCGCCAAGGCCGCCCAGCAGGCCCACCTCGGCGTCCCCGAATCCGAGGACCTGGCGGCGCTCGCGGTCTTCCTCGCCTCCCCCGCCGCACGACGGCTCACCGGACAGGCCATCAGCGTCAACGGGGGAATATCCGCGGCCTAAGTACCGCCTCCGTACCGGGGCCGAACCCCTCATCCGGGTGACGCGACGTCGCCACCATCATCCCGTATCGGAACGACGACGGTGCGGTCCACATCGCACACGTCGGTGACCTCGGTTTCGGTGAGCTGTTTCGCCATCGACCACGCCACTGGGTACGGCGCGTGTGCGTCACTCCCGGCATCTCATCCCATCGAGGCATTTCCTTCCCCCTCGAGGCCGAGATCGCGTCCGAATCGTTCTCTTCCTCATTTTCCGGTCGACATCATGGTTCGACCGACAACTCCGGGCCCACCTCCCGCCGCGGAGGGGCTCCTGAAAGCAAGGATCTCCACATGGATGTCATGGAGCACACAGGGGCAATCCGACCCGAGGGCCGCTACAGCGCGGGCACTCTCCACGCGTTCCGCTCGAACGGTTACTGGCGCGACGAAAGCCTGACCGAGCACATCGACCGCTGGGCGGAGACCGACCCGGATTTCGTCGCCGTCACCGACGGCTACGGCGCACTCACCCGTAGCGAACTTCGCGCGCAGGCGTACCGTCTCGCGGCATCTCTGAGACGACTCGGAGTCGTCCCTGGCGACCGGGTGCAGGTGCAGCTGCCGAACTGGAACGAATTCGTCGTCATCTACGTGGCCGTGGCCCGGATCGGCGCCGTTCTGGTGCCCACGATGCCGGTCTACCGACATGACGAGGTGCGCTACGTCCTCGAGCACTCCGGAGCCAAGATCTCCTTCGTCACCGAGGAATTTCGCAAGTTCCGCTATGCCGACATGGTGACCGAAGTACGCCGCGAGGTGCCCGGACTCGAGCACGTCGTCGTCGTGCGCGGGGCGGTAGGCGCCGGCGAGGTGGCGTTCGATTCGCTGATCGCCGGTGACCATGTGCCCGGTAACGACGAACTCGGATCGCCGCCCTCGGCGGATGCCGCCCACGCGATCATCTACACCTCGGGGACGGAATCACGCCCGAAGGGTTGCCAGCACACGTTCAACACCCTGTCCTTCACCGTCTACGGTCTCGGTCGTGAGGTGATGGGCCTGAATTCCGACGATGTGGTCTTCATGCCTTCCCCGGTGACGCATGCGACCGGGCTCGCCGTGGGCGTGGCGACACCGTTGATCCTCGGCAGCGGAATCCACCTCCTCGACGTGTGGGAGCCGAACGAGGGACTTCGACGTATCGCGGAGTTCAGGACTACGGTCAGCATGGCCGCGACGCCGTTCCTGCAGATGGCGCTCGGAGCCATCGAGGCCGGCGCAGTTCACGACCTGAGCTCGATGCGACTCTGGGTCAGCGCCGGGGCCCCGATCCCGGAAACCCTACTGCGGGATTGGAAGGCGGCGCTCCCTGATTGCACCCTCCTCCCGGTGTACGGCAGCAGCGAAGGACTCCTGGTGACGGCCGTGCGCGTGGACGACCCCGTCGAGAAGGTGCTCTCCTCCGACGGGCGGGCGTTCGCCGGTGTCGATCTCGAGATCCGCGACGAAGCGGGCGCTGTCGTGCCGGCAGACGAGGAAGGCCAGATCTTCTACGGCGGACCGGGCATCTTCCTCGGATACTGGCGTGATCCCGAGCGCACGGCCGCGTCGGTCGATGCCCGGGGATTCCTCGCGTCCGGTGATCTCGGCCGCGTCGACACGGACGGCTATCTGCGGGTCACGGGACGGATCAAGGACCTCATCATCCGGGGAGGCATGAACATCTCGGCGCGGGAGATCGAGGAGCACCTCTTGGCGCATCCGCGGATCATCGCCGCAGCGGCGGTGTCGATGCCCGACGCCCGCCTCGGCGAGAAGGTGTGCGCCTTCATCGTCGCCGACGGCTCCGCACCGACTCTGGAGGAGGTGGCCGGCTTCCTCCGGAACGAACGCAAGACCATGGCGCAGAAGATTCCGGAAAGGCTCGTGGTTGTGGATCAACTCCCTACCACCGCAACCGGAAAGATCCAGAAGTACCTCCTCCGCAGGCAGGCAGCCGAATCGGTTGCCGACGCCTGATCGGCCGGCGCCGCCCGCGGCGGGTCGTCCTGGTGGGAACGGTGGCCACTGCGCTCGTGACAGATCGGTCACCGACTCCCGCTGTTTCGCGAGTCTGTCATCGCGACGTAGCGGTAGATGGCTTCGGACCGATTCCTCGCGCCCAGTTTTCGGAGGATCTTCTTGACGTGTGTCTTCACCGTGAAGTGGCTGATGACCAACTCCTCGGCGATGTCGGCGTTGGACGCACCCCGGGCAACCAATGCGAAAACCTCGCGTTCACGAGCAGTCAGAGAGCCGAGCGCCGAGGTATCCGGATCTTCGTTCAAGCCTCCGGTCGGCGCGACGGCCCACCGGGTGGAGTTCTCGTCGACGAAACGCACATCGGCATGCTCGAGAAGCTCGGCTTCCCTTGCCTCCTGCTGCAATCGTTGGATGAGCAGGCTCTTCTGTTCTCTGAGGCGATCGGCGAGCGTCACCCGCTCGAACAGCATTCCGGAACTTCGTGCGAAGGCGCCGAGCACATCTCTGACCATCGCGTCCAACGCTTCACCGGTGGTGCGGCTTCCGTGCACGAGCCCGATCACACCGGTCGACACGGTGATCGGAGCCACCACGTACGAACTCGAGGCGAGCATCTGCGCAGCCTCCGGGCTCGGTCCGATGTCGGCGTCCCACCCGGCAAGCACCGCCGACCGTGTCTTCCATGCCCTGCGCTCGGCCGATTCGGAGGTGAGGGATAGGGCGGGCGGCAACTCGAGTACCTCCTCCGTCCTTGCCACGCTGTAGAATTCGAGCGCCGTCCACGTTCCGTTGTGCACCTCGGACAACATTATTCGGTCGAGGTGGGCGGTGTGCGCAACTTCTCGGCAGAGGAGTTTGCGGAGACCGGCGACCGACTCGGCACCACGAAGACGACGTATCGCGCCGGCGAAGTCGAGGGGCGAGGACACATGCTCCGGTCGGGGTTGCTCCGTGCGGATTCGACGGCGCAAGTCCTGGAGGTCGACGATGAGGCGACCGAGTGCCTGTCGACGCTCGGGGTCGAGTTCGGTCAACGCGGTGAACGCACATTCGGTGGCTTCGTCCAGCGGTGTCATTCGAGTGTCGAGAGAAGCCGAGCGAGTCGTGCCGGGACGCGGGCCGACACCGTAGGTGTTCCGGAGCCGGTCGAGGAGGGCGACGACGGCGTGTGACAATTCGCGGTCGGCGGCCGACCGGGCGGCCGTTTGCCCCTGAGATCTCTCCTTCATCGCTGTGGTCGAGCCCGGCTCGAATAGAGAGCAGCCGCGGCAGCGCGCGTAGGTGCGTGCAGCTTCTGGAGTACCGCTTTCACGTGCGATTTCACGGTGCCCTCCGAGATGACCAGCGCTCGGGCGATCTGGCTGTTCGTTGCTCCTGTGGCGAGATGGGAGAGGATCTCGCGTTCCCGGAGGGTCAGTACCGAGTCCGGTGCGACCCCATGGTGGTCGTCGGGCTTGCCGACGGCACCGTCCGCCGGTACCTCGGAACGGCGGGAGAGAATCGCCTCGGCCATCGAGATCCGATCGAGCATGGTCTGAGTTGCGTCGAACGACTTCTCGACCCGTGCCCGCTGTAGTTGCAACCGATGCTTCAGAACCGCCTGTTCGTAGATGATCGCCAGGATGGTTGCGAACGTGTCCAATCGGTCTCGATCACCCGGGTCGAGCGCATCGGTCGATCCAGGACGATCGGCATGGAGCAGCCCGATGACCTTTCCCCCGGACATGACCGGTGCAGCGACGTACGCCGACGTCCGGGACGCACTGACCATCTCCTTGTGTGTGCGGTTGTCGTCGGCCGGGGCCGCGACCAGCGCCGGAACCCGGCGGCGGACCAGCTCGGTTTCCAGAGGTGCCTCCACCAGCGAGAGTTCGGCGGAGTTCACGTAGTCGGAGAAGTCGAGTGGTGAGCCGTCGAGTTCGGGCCGCAGATAGAGGCGGCGTGGCTGCCACCGAGTGCCCGACACTGCGGAAATCAACGAGCGCGCGAACGGCAGCGTGGTGCAGACGACCTCTGGTGCCGACTCGATGATCTCGTGCGGCGGAAGCTCCCGAAGTTTGTCTGCGGCGTCGTGTACCTCGCGCAACTCGGCGACGGGACGAATCGCCTCGGCCTCGGCGAACTGCTCCTCCAGGTGTTCGATGTCGACGAGAATTCGACACGCGTCCTCGATGTCCGTTCCGGCCACCCGCCCCTCGGTCAGCGCACGGGCGAGTCGACGCCGCGTCGTAGCCAGCGACACCGGTAGAGCGGAAGAGAGCAGGTCGCGGGTCTCTTCACCCAGCAGCTTGCCGGCCGTACCGAGAAGCTCGGCGGCTCGCTCTACGAGATGCGTCGAAGTCGCCGTCCGACTCACCATGGCCCCACATCGCCGACCCCGGTGCCCATGCCGCTTCCGGCCGCTCTTGTGACTGCGATCACGGGGCAAGTGTATCCAGTCCAGTACCTAATTGTCCAATGGTATGACCCTTTATAAGAGGCTCGCAGCTTGGAAGGCGCCACGATCCGCCGTCCGGGGAAATCGCCGGCCCCGCCCGGATCGCTTTGGCCTGTCCTTTACATTGGACTGTCCGTATGCTGTCATCGTGTGACAGGGACCACTCCTCGAGGTTCCGTGCGCAGCATCGCCACCCCGACCACCGATATCGATCACAGGAGCTTTCATGAACGCAGTCGGCACGACTGGGTTGCAGGTGCCCACGCGGCACTTGAACCGCTGGTGGTACGTCATCACCGGCTTTGTCACACTGTTGTTCGGCACCAGCACGGTCAACGTTCTGTTCAACATCCTCGGCAAGCCTATGACCGAGGAGTTCGGATGGGACCGCAGTGTCATCGCCAACGGCCTGTCCATCGAGACGGTGATGGTCGGAGTCAGCATCGTCATCCTCGGCTTCCTCATCGACCGCTACGGTCCGAGGATGCCCTCGGTACCGATGGCCTTGGCTTTCGGAATCGGACTCATGCTGATGTCCGCCCTTCCGAACAACGAAACGCTCTTCTTTGCCCTCTGCATCCTGATCGGTGCCGGTGCGGGTGCGGTGAACCCGGTAGCGCACTCCACAGTGGTCAGCGCGTGGTTCCAAGATCGCCGAGGCATGGCGCTGGGCGTCCTCATGGCCGGTCTCGGCGCCTGCGGGGTGCTGATGCCCTACCTCGCGAACTGGGTGCTGGGCATGGGTGGCTGGCGCCTCGCCTTCCTCGTCATCGGCGCCGTGTGCACCGTCGTCCCGGCTTCGGTCTATGCATTCGTCACCCGGATGCCCGCCGAACACGACGCCGAGCGCGCGGCCGCACGTCTGCAGGGCCGAATGGCCGGGGAGTCCCTCCTCACCGTGGCGCGGAAATACCGGCAGTTCTGGCTGCTCTCCGTCGCGATCTTCGTGGTGTCCTCGGCCACCTTCGGTCTGATGTCGCAGGTCGTGCCGATGACCACCGACAAGGGCATCAGCCAGGGGACTGCCGTTTCGATCCTGTCCGTACTCAGCCTGGCGTCGATCTCCGCTCGTCTGCTCGTCGGCTACCTGCTCGACCGGTTCTACGCTCCAGTCATCGGATCGATCATCTTCGCTTTGTGCGCCGTCGGGGTCTTCCTCATGATCACCTCGTCGGAGATCGGCCTGCTCTTCGTGGGTTCCGCACTTATCGGCCTGGGTTTGGGATCCGAGGGCGATCTCGCCGCGTACATGGTGAGCCGCTACTTCCCCAAGCACTCGTACGGTCGGGTGCTGGGATTCATCTACCTCCTCTACGCTCAGGGCGCGGCCTTCGGCATCTTCCTGCTCGGACAGATCTACGGCGCCACGGGCTCCTACAGCGCCGGCGCGCTACCGATCATCGTGCTGGTCGGCATCGGAATCGCCTGCCTGCTCATGATGGGCTCCTACCGCTTCACCCTCGACCACAAACAGGTCGATGCTGCTGATGAGGCTCAGGAGACGATGACATCACCGGTTTCCAACTGATACCCCGTCGACCAGAAGGAGCACGAATGACCGACGGATTCCACGACGCCCTGGTAACCCGGACCACCCCGGACATGCCGGAGAAATTCTTCGACCGGTTCATGTTCAATCTCCACCCGGACGGCAGCGCCGCGCCCTCGGTCGTCCTCGGCGCCGGGGTCTATCCGCCGCGCAACGTCGTGGACGGCTTCGTGGTGCTGACCACGGCGGCCGAACAGCGCAACCTCCGCTTCTCCACCGAGCACGACGCCACCGACGCCGCGTCCGTCGGACCCCTGAGGTGGGAGACCGTCGAGGACAACACGACCTGGCGAATCCAGCTCGGTGAAAACAAGACCGGACTCGAACTGGACCTCCTCTGGCACGCCCGGGCGCCCTACTGGCTCGGGTCGGTGGAGGTGGCGAACACCGGCGGAAACGTCACCTCGTTCGACCATCTCTTCCAGCCCGGGCGCTACGAGGGCACGCTCACCTTGGACGGCGCCACGACCGATGTCGCCGGTTGGTACGGACTGCGGGACCGCTCCCGCGGAGTACGCACCATGTCCGGAGGCCAAGGCCTGCACATCTGGTACCAGGCCCAGTTCCCGGACCGCACGTTCGGATTCCTCCTCGTCGAGGACCGACACGGCGGACGGATCCTGCTGGAGGGCGCCGTCATGCACGACGACGGCCGACTCGACGACATCACCGACGTCCGGCACCACCTGGCGTTCACGGCAGGCAACGACCTGACCAGCGGCACGGTGGAGATCGTGACCGCCGCCGGCGCGACCTACCGTGTCGACGCCGACGCCTCGGCCGGCGGTGGATACATGGCCGGTGGCGGTTACGGCGGACACCACGGAAAGGTCCGCGGTCGCGACTTCGAAGAGTTCGACGTCTATCCCCTCGACGGGACGGTGGGACCGACGACTCTCGACTCCGCCCTGACAGACCGATGCTGCACGTTCGGCTGGAACGGGCAGACCGGATACGGCATTTTCGAATTCGCCCTGTCGCGGTCGTCGTCCTACGCCTACCGCCCCACCTTGGGGTAACTCGCCGAGCCCGTGACTACCCCTGCACCGATCGGACAGTGCAGGGGTAGCTCAGGGCCGAAACACGTTCAGACTCGAGCTCGCATCCGCACCATGAGATCGGCAGGCCGGCCGTGCGGGTCACCCCTTCGCCTGTCGGTAGGTGATGGACACTCGACGAACTCACCGTGTCGAGGACGCGGGGCGGGCCGCTCCTCTCTGCCATGACGAGGCCGCGTCGCTGCCGCGCTTCTCGTAGGGAACGAAGTCGGTCCCATACTTCTCCCGCATGATGATGATCTTCTGGATCTGTGCCGTACCGTCGGCGATCTCGACGGACATCACATCACGCAGGCGTTGCTCGAACGGAAGTTCCTGCGAGTAACCGTAGTTCCCGTGCAGGAGGAGACATTCCTTGACCGCCGCGCTCGCGACGAGCGGGCCGTACCACTTCGCCATCGCCGCTTCCAAGGTGTGCGGCAGACCGAGAGTGCGTTTCTCGAGCGCCGTGTAGCAGATCATCCGCGCCGCCTCGACCTTGGTGAGGTGTTCGGCCATGGGAAACGACACGCCCTCGAACTTCGCCAGCGGAGCACCGAACGCCGTGCGCCGGCGCACGTACTCGGCTGTCTCGTCGAGGGACGCCCGGGCCGCGCCGAGTCCGGTCAGCGCGAGCAGCGGCCGAGTGAAGTCGAACCCGTTCAGCACACGGGAGAAGGCACGCCCTTCGAGGCCGATCAGGTTCTCCGCCGGCACCTCGACACCGTCCAGATGCAGCACCCCGCGACCGAGGATGCCCCATCCCGTATCCGGAACCGTCGACGTGGCAATGCCGCATGCGTCGAGCGGCACCAGGAACGTCGACACACCGGCATCCTTGCCGTCCCGGATCGTCCGTGCGGCGAGGATGATCGCTTCCGCGTCGGCCAGCATCGTCACCGACGTCTTCTCGCCGGAAATGGTGTATCCACCTGCGGTAGCTCGCGCGACGGTCTTGATGTCGGCGGCGTCCGAACCCACCTCGGGTTCCGTCAACCCGAACGCCACGTACGTTTCACCCGCGATCAGGCGCGGCAGCCACCTCTCGACAATCGTCTCGGATGCGTAGTGCCGGATCAACGTGCTCATCAGCATGACGGGAATCGTGATGTTGGCGACGTTGAAGTCCGCGTAGGCGAGTTCCTCGACGGCGACGCCGGCCGCAACGAAGTCTTCCCGCTCGAGGGGGTTGTACCCCTCCCCCGCGAGCAGACCGTAGAGCCCCAGGCCGGCGATCTCGCGATGCAGATCCCACGGGAACGTGGTGGACTTCGCGCGCTCGAGATACCCGGGCGCCAGGCGTTTCGTCGCGAAGGCTCGCACCGCGTCACGGATGCCGAGCGCCTCGGGGTTCAGCAGCGGTGTCACCGGGCGGTCCTTCCGCCGATCACGGATTCGGTCCTCGGCCGCGGTCGGGGCGTCGTCACGAGACCAGATCGGCCGAGGACTTCTCGGCCGCGTCGCCGTCGGTCATCGGTGCCGCGGTCAGCGTCCCGGCGGCGATCTGTTCCTGCACACGGAACTTCTGGATCTTGCCCGACGGGGTCATGGGAAGGGACCGGGTGAAGTACCACAGGGCGGGTGTCTTGTGTGCGGCGAGTCGTTCGCGGAGCCAGGACTTCAGCTCGGCCGCGCTGGGGGGCGAGTCGGGGTCCTTCACCCGCACGACGGCGCCGATCTGTTCGCCCCATTTCTCGTCCGGCACACCGATGATCGCTACCTCGGCGACGTCGGGATGCCGGTAGAGCAGTTCCTCGATCTCGCGGGGATAGATGTTGAGGCCGCCCCGGATGATCATCTCCTTGAGACGACCGGTGATCTGGAGGAAGCCGCGGCTGTCCATCACACCCAGATCGCCCATGCGCAGCCATCCGTCCGCATCGATGGTGGCGGCGGTCTCGTCGGGCATATCCGAGTACCCGAGCATCACCTGGTAGCCGCGACAGCAGACCTCGCCCTGCTCACCGACGGGAACGATCTCGTCGGAAAACGGATCGACGATCTTGACCTCGAGCTCCGGCAGCGGCTGTCCCACCGTGGTCGCCTGGTCGACGACATCGTCCGTGATCCGCGTCTGGCTGATCACCCCGTGCATCTCGCTCTGGCCGAACAGGATCGTGAAGTTGCAGTGGAGGTCCTGGGTCACCCGTTCGACGAGCGCCTCGGGTACTGCCGCCGCGCCGGACATGACGGTGTGGATGCTCGACAGGTCACGCGTGTGCCGGTCCGGGTGGTCGAGCAGGGCGATGAGCATCGTGGGCACCATCAACGAGTGGGTGCCCCGGTAGGTCTCGATCATTTCGAGCATTGCGGCCGGCTCGAAGGCCGGCAAGATCACGTAGGTTCCGTGGACGGCGAACGTGCCGAGCTCGGTGACGCCACCGCCCCCGATGTGGTACATCGGCATGGCGTTGACACAGACCAGCGGGTCCGTCCGGCCGGCGCGCTCGAACACGAACGCAGCCTCGTTGACAAGGCCTTTGTGGTGCAGCAGTGCGCCTTTCGGGAAGCCGGTGGTGCCCGAGGTGTACTGCAGTTGCACTGCGTCCGTCGGCGAGACGGCCGGGAACTGCGCGTTCGGATCACCCGTACGCACGAACTCGGCCCACTCGCTGCCGGACACCACGGTGTGCAGTCCCGGAACAGTGGGCCGGACCTGGTCCAGAATCGCGGACAGATCCGCCCCGCGATAGGACTCGCGGAAGAACAGACCGGCTGCCTTGGACTGCCGCAGGATGTACTCGAGCTCATGTGCGCGATACGCCGGATTGATGCCGACCAGCACCATGCCTGCCATCGCGATCGCCTGGTGCAGGACCACCCAGTCGGCACTGTTGGGGGCCCACACCGCGATCCGATCGCCCGGGGAGAAGTGCGTGAGCAACGCGCGGGCGGTCGATTCGGTGTCGGCGAGCAACTGGCGGTAGGTCCATTCTCTCCGGTCCGCCGGGTCGGTAACGCCGTCGACGAGCGCGGCGCGGTCGGGAGTGGTCGCGGCTCCCTCCCGAAGAAGATCACTGAACGTGATGTCTCGAATGCCCGAGCTCGTGGACGCCGGCCAGTAGGACATCTGTAGCGACATGGCGTGTTCCTGCTTTCGGCTGTGCGGGATGAAGGAAAGGAAGGCTGCAGGGACCGATCGGCGCCCTGGACCGGGCCTCCCGAGATGTTATCGCGGTCACACCCAACATAGTACCGATCAGATGCCTTCCGCTACATATCTGTCAAACATTTGTGGACGAAGCCTTCAGCTCCATCCCCGAAGCGCGTGAAGCCGGCCGAGGTTCCCACCTCGACCGGCTCCTCGCTACGACCACTATCCCGCGGAAATCCCCCCGTTCGGGCTGACCACCTGCCCGGTGATCCGCCGCGCCTGCGCACTACAGAGGAACAGCACGAGGTCGGCAACATCACCCGGCTCCGCCACCCCCAGCGACGCCAGCCGACTCGCCTTCTCGAACAGCTTCGCGCTGAACGGCTCGGACATGACACGATCGAAGCCGCCGGTGTCGCGGATGAGCGACGGCGTCACGGCATTGACCCGGATACCGTCTCTCTTGGCTTCCATTGCAAGGGTTTTGGAAAACATGACGATTGCGGCCATGGCCGCACCGATCACACTCTCGCCCGGCGTCGGGTGTTTCGCCGCGTCGGAGGCGATGTTCACAATCACCCCACCGCGGCGCTGCCGCATCGCGGGCAGGACGGCTCGGCACATGTTGATCGGGCCGAGCGCCTGACTGACCAGAACTCCCGGGATGTCCTCGGGATCCATTTCGTGGAACAGACGCGGGTTGAACGACCCCGTCGTGCTGTTGACGACGATGTCGGCAGCACCGAGCGAATCCGTCAGTTCCGCCACCACCCGCACCGCCTCCCCGGGAACATTCACGTCGGCCGCGGCGAACAGACACCACACGCCGGGTGCAAGGGTCCGAATATGCTGGGCCGCTTTCTCGCCACGTTCGAGGTTGCGCCCGACCAGACCGATCCGCTGGGCGCCCGCCCGCACGAACCGGCGTGCCACCTCCAGCCCGACACCACTTGTTCCCCCGACGATGAAGATCGTCGACTCGGCCGGTACCGGCACCCGGAGCTCATTCGCTTCGTTCGTCATCACTCGCTCCTCTGCAGATCGAGCATCACCGGTCCCCCGGCGTGCACATGATTACCGTCCAGGACACCGTCGCAGCTCGCACAGTGCTGACCACCGCCCGGACTTCGCGATGCCATCCTCGTCTCCGTCGCGGCATCACGCGCAGGCAGAGCCGTTCGGGCACCCAGGTATTCGTCGCGCGCGAGCAGCCCCGCGCCGTAGGCACCGGCGATCTGCGGCTGGTCGAGCACCTCGATCGGATGTCTCAGCGCTTGCGATACACAGCGGATCGCAGCCGGGTTCTTGGCCACACCGCCGGTCATCACCGCCGGTGTCGCCCTACCGACCTGAGCGACCAACCCGAGGGTGCGCGCTGCGACCGCACGGTGCACGGATGCAGCGATATCGGCCTTGTCCTGTCCTTGGGCGAGCAAGGAGATCACTTCGGTTTCGGCGAACGTGGCACACATGGTGCTGACCTCGAGGCCCTCGGCACCGGCGAGCGCAAGATCGCCCACCGCATCGATGTCGACCTCGAGCGCGCGGGCCAGCACATCGAAGAATCGGCCGGTTCCGCTGGCACAACGGTCGTTCATGGCGAAGCGTTTCACCAGTCCGTCGTCGTCGACGATGATCGCCTTGCTGTCCTGGCCGCCGATGTCGATGACCAGCCGAACCCCCGGGCGCAGTGCGGCCGCGCCGCGCGCATGGCAGGTGATCTCGGTGAAGGTGCGGTCGGCGCCCGGCACCAAGCGGCGGCCGTACCCGGTGCTCACGGTCCGCCGAACGACCTCGCGGGGTATTCTCGCGGCGGCCGCGGCACCCTCGATCGCACGGGCGACGGCTTCGCGGCTCACAGCGCCCATCTGCACGACATCCGTCCCGCACAGCACACCGTCCTGATCGACGACGGCAGCCTTCGCGGTCGTCGATCCCAGATCGACGCCCATGACGAACCATTTGTCGGTACTCATCGCACTCGTCTCTTCCCGGTCCGGCGTCGCGCTAGACCGCGGACCTCATCCGTTGCACGTCGATCGCCTCGAGCATCGCTTCGAGGCGACTGTCGAACAGCTCGTCGTTGTAGAACGATGCGTCGGCCACGTCTCCCTCGAAGAAGAACGACTTGACTCCCCGCTCGGCCTCGGCGGCCCGGGCGAGCATGGACTGTGGGTTGGTCATCGCCCGACAGGTCCGGGTGGAGTGGAAGGCGATGCCGTCGATCGCATACTCGTCGAGACGACGCAGCAACAGCTCCTGCAGGTTCTTCAGCCCGTGGTTCAGTGGGCAGAGCAGGTAGTGTTGCGCCATTCCGAGCAGCGGGTTGTCGACGTCGATGAGCTGTGGTTCCTGCCAGAAGGATTCGTGGGTGTACCGGCCGGCCACGACGGCCACGTCGTACTCGGCGAACTTCCTGGTCAAAAATCCCAGTTTGTTCCAGTTCATGATTCCGTCGAAGTAGACCCGGTAGCGCTCGTTTTCCACGGCGCTGACACCGTCGGCGATCCGCTGTTCGATCTCGGCCTTCACCCCGGCGAAGTAGTCCACGAGATCCTGGTTGCCGGGCAGGAAGTTGATCGGCGCGATGCTCGCCACCCAGTCCCAGTAGGTTGCCGGGGTCGGCGCCTGCCGGCACAGTTCCATTCCTTCGAGGCGCAGTTCCGAAGCCCGCTTGATGTACGACATGCTCTCGCTGAGCGCATCCCAGTCGAACGGTCGGCCGGTCTGGTACTCCAGGAAGTCGACCAGCTCCCGGAGCTGGCCCTCGACGTACTTGCCGACTTCGATCCACTCCTCGCCCCGCATGTATCCCGCGTCGGGTTTGTTGCCCCACAACATCGGGATGGAGACGTTGAACAAGGGCAATGCGCGATCGAAGACTCGGTACGTCATGGCGTCCCACTGCTGTCCGGTGCTGCAGCCGGCATATCCGTTCACGAAGAAGTCCGGGGCCGGCAATTTGCTCGCGAGTTCCTGCTGATCGGTCAGGCCCACGACGCCGGTCTCGCTCCGATTGCTGTTCTGGTGCGTCAGGACGGCGCAGCCGAGGTGCGTGCGGGCGTACGAGCACAGCTCGTTGATGTAGCCGTACTCGGCCCCGGCGGCCTGGGCCGGACCCTCGAGGTGCTGGGCGGCCAGTCGTGCAGCGAACGCTTCACCATGGCACCATTCGAGGCCGGCCGCGTGGAAGAGCGGGTTCAATGCGGCGCCGTTGTACCAGACGACGTGCTTTCCGCGCTCCTTCGCGGTGAAAATGTTCTCCCAGTAGTCGGCGACCAGCTTGCCGCCGACCCGGGTACTGGACAGGCGATGCGCCTTGTCCTTGCGCGGTTGTGCCACAGTCATCACGATCTCCCTCGGGTGGTCGGGCGGGTTTTCAGGACAGCGCCGGCATGCGCTGCCGGCGGATGCGCTCGACAAAGGTCTCGACCCTGGTCCGGAGCGTTTCCACAGGATTGCCCTCGTGCTCGGTTTCGATGAGGAGCGCGGGGGTTCGGTTCTTCTCCAGCGCTTTCCGAATCTCCGGGTAGTAGAGCATGTGGGGTTCGCAGAATTTCGCCATCAGCACGATCACGCCGTTTGCGTTGCTACGGGTGAGTTCGTCGACCAGATATCGGTCCCAGTCGACCTGGGTGGTCACTCGGGTGGGGCATGGGGCGTTGAGGTTTCGCTCCAGATACCAGCTCGACAGCGCTTCGAACGGATCACCGGTCTCCGGCACGTCGGTGGAGATGTAGCGGTATCCGGTGTACAGGTCGTCGTCGACCACGATCACTCCGGTTTCTTCGATCACGTCCAGCAATTCGGGCCGCGGGGCGTGGCAGAAGTGGCCGGACAGGTAGAGCCTGACCACGTCGGGTTGCCCTTCGTCGGCCGGGTCGATCCCGTCGAGAAGACGCTCGAGCGCAACGGTGTGTTCGGCGATGTCCATCACCATGCTCGACTTCACCAGCACCTGCATTTCGCTCGCGGTGATGCGGAGCCGACCGGAGCGACGCAGCTCGTAGAACTCGCGCAGCAGCCGCCGGTTGGCGTTGAACATCCGGATGCTGGCCGTCAAGGTGTCGGACGTGATCGAAACCCCTAGGGCAGCTTCGATCTCGGTGGTGAGTTCGCCGATCCGACCCGCTACTCGCGGTCTGGTCCAGGCATCGTCCATGGCGCTGGTGAGCTGGGCGAAGTGCACAGGTTTCTCCGGTCGCGCCCATCGGATCACGTCGACCGCGCCGAGCAGTTGTACGCAGTGGTCCGCCGCCACGACGGCGTCGAAGACGTCGAGCTGCCCGAGCGCCGCCTGATCGGCGACGCTTCGGGTGTATCCGCAGTAGAACTCGGCGAGCAGGTTGCGGCCTTCGGTGATGGGGGTGCGGTTTTCCTGGATGAGCACCGGAAGGGCGCCGGCGGCGTGCACGAGTTCGGGCGGAAAGTTCATCGGAAAGGCACCGATCACGCTGCCCCCGTGGGTTGTCTTCCAGGTCTGGGCGTAGGCGACGGGATCGTCGGCCGCGGCGCGCAGAGTCGCCATCAGTTCTGGACTGAGTCTGTTCACGTTTCGCCTCGGGTTCGTCGGTGGATGCCGACAGCGACAAGTCGGGGTTTCGCTGCGACATCGAGCTAGATAATACTTAATTTGATAGCTAGTATCCAGAATTGTCAAACATCGATGCCGTTCGGAGGAAGAAGATGACGCGTGTACTCGACGGGCTGCGGGTGGTCGAACTGGCCGGGATCGGCCCGTCCCCCCATGCCGCGATGCTGCTGGCCGATCTCGGGGCGGACGTCGTGCGGATCGAACGTCCCGGTGGGGTGAGCCAACTCGTGCCCGTGGAGCAGGACGCCGGCTTGCGCAACCGCCGCTCGCTCTGCGCCGATCTGAAAGATCCCGCCGATCTGCAGCGTGTGCTGAGCCTCGTCGACAATGCGGACGTGCTCATCGAGGGCTACCGTCCCGGCGCGGCGGAACGGCTCGGCATGGGCCCCGAGGTGTGCCGAGCACGCAATCCCCGCCTCGTCTACGCCCGCATCACCGGATGGGGACAGGACGGCCCGCTGGCCCCCTACGCGGGGCACGACATCAACTACCTCGCCCTCACCGGGGCGTTGAACGCGATCGGACGGAAAGGCGAACGCCCACTGGCGCCACTCAACCTGGTCGCCGACCTGGGGGGAGGCTCGATGCTGGCCGTCACCGGCATCCTCGGCGCCCTTTATGCGCGAGAGCGGTCCGGGCAGGGTGACGTCGTCGACGTCGCGATGGTCGACGGCGTCAGCACGCTGATGACGATGTACTGGACGCTGACCGAGAACGGACTGTGGTCCGCCGACCGGGGAACCAATGTCGTCGACGGCGCCGCCCCCTTCTACGACACCTACGAATGCGCCGACGGGCGGTACGTCGCAGTCGGCGCGGTCGAGCCGGCGTTCTACGCGCAACTACTCACGGGCCTGGGACTCGACCCGGCCGAGGTTCCGGAACAATACGACCGTACGTCCTGGCCCGCGATGCACACCCGGTTCGCCGAGATCTTCCGGGGACGCGATCGCGACCAATGGGTGGAGCACTTCGCCCCCCTCGACGCGTGCTTGACGCCCGTACTCGCGTTGGAGGAGGTCGCAACGCACCCCCACATCACCGCGCGCGGGACAGTCGTCGAATCGTTCGGACAGCGCCAGCCGGCGGCAGCGCCACGTTTCGCGAATGCGACGGCGGCGGCATACTCGGCACCTCGCGTGCCCGGCGCCGACACCGACGCGGTCTTACGCGACTGGGGTGCCGTCCCCAGTGCGCACTGATGCGTGGGCAGCCCGCCGCCCCCGCCCCGCCGGCGGCCGGGGGGTGTGGCGTGCCTCCGACCGCCTGCGCAACGATGGATCCATGACTGATCCCGACATCGGGTCCGTATCCGACACGGACGCAGCTCCCGCCCGCAGCGCCCGATCCGTGCTGGTGACTGTGCTCGGCGAGCTGGTGGAACCATACGGTCGACCGGTCCGCACCGCGGCGCTGCTCTACGTTCTGAAGGGCCTCGGATTCGGTGAGCCTGCGGCACGGCAGGCGCTGGCCCGCACCGGCTCGTCCGGGTTGATCGCCGCGCAGCGGGTCGGTCGGGAAACCTTGTGGCATCTGACCGAGGAAGCGCACCGCCTGTTCGCCGAAGGCGACATGCGTGTGTTCCCCCCCGACGTCGACGTCACCCAATGGGACGGTCGCTGGCTGGTGATCAACGTTCCAGTTCCCGAATCACACCGCTCGAGTCGGAAGAAACTGTACGCAGCACTGCGGTGGGCCGGCTTCGGAAATCCCACCCCCGGGGTCTGGGTGACCCCCCACGTCGATCGTGCCGCCGAGGCCGCCAGGACGATCGAGTCGCTCGGATTGACCGACAACACCGTCACCTTCGTCGGTCCCATCGGCCAGCCGGGTATCACCGAAGCCGAACTCGTGCGGCGGTCCTGGGACCTCGACGAGGCCGAGAAAGTCTACGACGGACTGCTCGCCCGGTTCGACGTGCGCGAATTCGCCTCCGACGACGAGTTGCTCATCACCCACCTGCAGCTGGCCGATTCCCTGCGTCGGATGCCCTACCTCGATCCCCGACTGCCCGAGGTCCTGCTGCCGGACTGGGCCGGATTGCAGGCGGCGAAGCGACTGCGCGACCTGCGTACCGAGTGGACCCCGGCCGCACACGCTCGCTGGCGTGACATCGCGGGCGTCGAGTAGGGGCCACCGGGTCGGTGCCCGGGGTCAAGTCCCGGCAGGTCCCGACCCGATCAGACGCCGGCCGCCGTCAAGCCCGCCGCCCGGTGAGCGGCATCGAGAAAGGCCCGCACCAGGGCGCCGTCGCGGTAGTACTGATCCCCCACGCCGGCAACGGCCCGCCGCCGGCCGTACTCGTACAACACCGCCAGCTTCCACAAAGCCAAGGCGGTGTACCAGTTCAGGTTCGACAGATCGGCGCCGGTGGCAGCCGCATATCGCTGGGCAAGTTCGTCGCGGGTCGGGTAGCCCTCCTCGAGGACGGCGACACCGAGGTCTTCGGTCGGCGTGCGGTCCTGGCCTTCGACGGGATACGACGCGAGGAAGTAGCCGAGATCGAACAGTGGGTCGCCGATCGTCGCGAGTTCCCAGTCCAGCACCGCCGCAATACGTCCCGGCGATGTGGGGGCGAGAATGACGTTGCCGATGCGGTAGTCGTTGTGGATGATCGCCGCACCGGACTCGGCGGGAACGTGGGCGGCGAGCCACGCGTCGATCTCCGCGAACTCCGGCGGCGGTGTCCCATCGTCGGCCGCCACCAGTCGGCCCATGCGGCGCAGATGACGCTCGTTGAAGCCCTCCGGCCGGCCGAGGTCCCCGAGGCCGGCGGCCCACCAGTCGACCGCGTGCAGAGCGGCGAGGGTGTCGATCAGCGCCTCACCGATCCGGCGACGGTCGGCCGGCGCACTCAGTGCCGCCGGGGTCGCGGTGGTGACCACCGGGCCGGCGACGTAGTCCATCACGTAGAACGGCACGTCGAGCACGTCGCCGGTCTGACCGACGGCGAGCACGGCCGCCACCGGCACGCCGCTGCCGGCGAGTGCACCGACGAGCCGAGCCTCCCGCAGCATGTCGTGAGCACCCGGCGGAACCGGGGGCGGCGGCGGGCGGCGGACAATCACCCGGCGCACCCCGTCGGACACCAGGTACGTCAGATTGGAATGCCCGTCACCGATACGTGACGCTGTCAGCGGCCCGTCGGTGATGCCTCGCTCACGCAGGAATCGTTCCAGGGCGCCGAGGGTGTCGGGAGTCCATTCCCAGGTCATTTGCTCGCCTCCATCAGATTGTGCCGCCGGCGCGCGCCGCCCGGCCCCGGTCGCTGCATGCAGTCGGTTGTTCGTCGGCCTCTACGTCCCGGTGAAGCGCGGAGCTCGCTTCTCCTTGAATGCGGTCAGCGCTTCCGGCATGTCGGCGCATCGGGTCAGTAGCGCCTGCCCCCGGTTCTCCAACTCGAGCGCCGCCGCGTACGAGGTCACCTCCTGGTTACGCTGCAACGCGCGCTTCGACATCCGGATCCCGCCGGGCGAATTCGTCGCGATCGTCTCGGCCAGGGCGACGGCCTCGTCGAAGAGGGCCTCGCTCGGCACCACCCGGTTCGCCAGCCCGATCCGGACCGCCTCCTCGGCGCCGACGAAGCGCGCCGTGTACGCGATCTCCGCTGCCCGGCCCGGCCCGACAAGGCGGGTCAGTTGCCAGGAGGTGCCGAGTTCCCCGACGGACAACCCCACCTTGACGAAGGCCGCGTTGAACTTCGCGGTCGGGGCGACCAGCCGGATGTCGGCGGCGAGGGCGAGCGACATGCCGCCGCCGGAGGCAGCGCCGTGGACCGCCGCAATTACCGGGAACGGAAGATGCCGCAGCGCAGCAAGACCCCCGGTCGCGGTCTCCTGGAACTTCAGGAATTCCCGCACACCCATTTCGGTGATCACACTGATCTCGTCCAGGTCGAACCCGGCGCAGAACACCCGATCCCCCGCACCGCGGATGATCAGCGCCCGCGCATCGGTGTCACGCAATGCGTAGGCGGCGGTGTTGAACTCTTCGAACATCTTCACGACCATCGAGTTCATGCGGTCGGGGCGGTTGATCGTGAGAACGGCGATCTTGCCCTCGAGCACCTCGAGAGTGAGGGTCTCCAGCCGGGGTGGCTCGTAGTTGCTCAGCACGGACGTATTTTCCCGCGTATCCATCTGCGTCATGTCGATCACCGGCCCGTGAACTTCGGGCTGCGCTTGTCCTTGAATGCGGCCAGCGCTTCGGGCATGTCCTCACCGCGGGTGAGCAGCGCCTGGCCGCGGTTCTCCAGTTCGAGCGCCGCGGCGTAGGACGACACCTCCATGTTCGCGTGCAGTGCGCGTTTCGACAGCTGCACGCCGGCAGGCGAGTTCGCGCAGATCAGGCGTGCCATCGCGAGCGCCTCGTCGAGCAGCGAGTCGGCGGGAACCACCGCGTTCAGCATCCCGAGCGACTCCGCCTCGACGGCGTCGATGAATCGGCCGGTGTACGCGAACTCGGCGGCCCGCGCCGGGCCGATCAACCGGGTCAGGTGCCAGGAGGCGCCCAGGTCCCCGGCCGAAAGGCCGATTCGCACGAACGCCGCGTTGAACCGCGCGGCCGGCGAACCGATCCGGATGTCGGCAGCAAGGGACAGGGACAGTCCTCCCCCGGCCGCCGCGCCGTTGACCGCTGCGATCACCGGTACGCGGATGCTGCGGATCGCCGAGAGCGCGCGCGCCGCCAGCTCCTGCTGATCGAGCATTCCCATCGGCGTCAACGACGCCAGGTCTTCGGCATCGTCGAGATCGAACCCGCCACAGAACGCCTTGCCTGCTCCGGTGAGGATCAGCACCCGCAGGTCGTCCTCACGATCGAGCTGCAACGCCACTTTCTCGAGTTCGACGAACATCGTGTTCGTCATCGAGTTCATTCGTTCGGGACGGTTCAACGTCACGACGGCGATCCCGGGTTTGGGTCGCTCGAGCGTGAACGTTTCCCATGTCGTGGACTCGGTCACGGGTTCACTCCTTCTTCGGTCCGGCGGTTCCAGGTGGGCGCCGTGAGTTCGTGGGATCGGTCAGGCTTCGACGGGGGCGTGTCGTACCGCGCCGGAACGCAGCCATCGGTCGGTGCGGTCGGGGTCGATTCCCCAGTCGCTCAGGATCTCGGTGGTGTGTTCCCCCGGGCTCGGCGGACGGCGGTCCACGGCCGCCGCCGAGCGGCTGAACCGGGGCGCGGGGGCCGGTTGGACGAGTCCGTCGACCTCGACGAAGGTCCCGCGGGCGACATGGTGGGGATACGACGGCGCCTCGTCGACGTCGAGAACGGGCGCGATGCACGGGGTGTGTCCTTCGGCCGCGTCGAGCCACTCCGCGAGGGTGCGGCCCCGGACTGCGTCGGCGAACACCTTCTTCATCTGCGGCCATTGCGCGCGGTCGTTCTGATCCGGCAGATCGTCGGGCAGGCCCAGCAGGGCTACGAGGTCTGCGTAGAAGTGCGGTTCGAGGGCGCCGACCGAGAGCCATTTGCCGTCGGCGGTTTCGTAGGCGTCGTAGAAGGGTGCGCCGCTGTCGACGAGGTTCGTGCCGCGTTCATGGTTCCACGACCCGCTCTGCGTGAAGCCGAAGAACGGCGTTGCAAGGAGGGCGGCCCCCTCCACCATCGAGGCGTCGATCACCTGCCCAAGGTCCGAGCGTTGTCTCTCGTAGAGCGCAGACAGCACTCCCAGAGCGAGAAGCATTCCGCCACCGCCGAAGTCACCGACCAGGCTGAGCGGTGGGGTGGGCGGCTGACCGTGGCGTCCGATCAGCGAGAGGACTCCACTGAGGGCCACGTAGTTGATGTCGTGACCGACGTGCTGCGCGAGAGGGCCGTCCTGTCCGAAGCCCGTCATGCGGCCGTAGATCAGCCGCGGATTACGCTGGGCGCAGTCGTCCGGTCCGATCCCGAGCCGCTCGGTGACGCCGGGGCGGAAGCCCTCGATCAGGACGTCGGCGTCCGCTACGAGCGACAGCACCACCTCCGCTCCGTCCGGGTGCTTGAGATCGACAGCGAGTGAACGACGTCCCCGGTGCAGCAGTTCGGTCCGGAAATCTGCATTCGGCCCGACCAACCCCGCGCCGGTGGCACGGTCGATCCGCACCACGTCGGCGCCGAGATCGGCCAGCAGCATGGCGCAGAAGGGTCCCGGTCCGATCGAGCCGATCTCGACCACCTTCAGACCCGACAGCGGACCTGTGAACGAGCGTTTCGTGCCGCCCTGCGCCATTGCTGCACCTTTCCAAAATTTGGTCTGATAATAATACCTTCGAGGGATTCAGGGAAGGCTCCTGAGCACCCTGCAACTGCTCCGGTTCAGTCGCGGATCATGCTCGTCTCCGCCGAGCGGTCGGCAGCGCGCCCCGGTCGGGCCCGAGCCTGCGCACTGACCACCAACACGACGGACATCAGGACCACGGCACCACCGACGACCAGCACAGGAGTGACCGGCTCGGAAAGAACGGCGGACCCGAGAGCGACGGCCACCACCGGGTTCACGTACGTATGGGTAGCCACCAGGGCAAGCGGTGCATGGTGTAGCAGCCACGCGTATGCGGTGAATCCGACGACCGACCCGAAGACAACGAGGTAGCCGAACGCGCCCCAGGCCCGCAGCCCGATCTCGCCGGCGAAGCGCTCGCGGGTTACGGCCGACGCCAGGATCATTACCGCACCGGCCGCCATGAGTTGATACGTCGCGCCCACGTACACGTCCTGCGGCAGCCAGAGTCTCGGCTTGATCCAGGAGCCGAACGACCACGACAGGCTCGACAGCACGATGACCGCCACACCGATCAGCGGAAGGCTCGAACGCTCGCTACCGGTCGGGAGCATCAGCACGGCCAGGCCGACGAGGCCCACCCCGACGCCGGCCAGTTCGAGAGCTCGCGGGCGGTCGCCGGACACGGCACGGTAGATGCAGATCCACACGGGCACCATCGCCACGAGAAGCGCCGTCACACCGGAGGGCACGCCGTGCAACTGGCCGACCGACGTCAAGCCGTTTCCACACGCGAGCAGCAACACCCCGAGGAACGCGGCACCACCGGCCTCCCGCCGGGTGACGCGAAACCGCCTCCAGCCACCACGCACGGCGAGGAACACGGCCATCAGCAGGGCGGCGAGAAAAAATCGCGCACCCATCGAGCCGAGAGGTGGCACTTCCTCGATCACCAGGCGGATCGCGAGGTAGATCGAGCCCCAGATGAGGTAGACCAGCGACAGAGCGAGCGCGACCGCTCCGCGCCCGGCGGGCCCGGCCGGCACGGCGCTCAGGCGAAGCGCGGGACGCGCTTTTCGAGGAACGCGGTGATGCCTTCCTTCGCCTCCCCGCTCTCGAACAGGTCCTGCTCCTGGGCGACCTCGAAGGCGAAGCCCTCGTCGAGTGGAGTGTCGAAGGAGGCGTCGACGGTCCGGATGACGGCGCGCTGCGCGGGCAGCGACATCGTGCACAGCTCGGCCGCGAGGGCGAGCGCCGCGTCGGTCGCGCCGCCGGCCTCGACGAGCCGGTCGATCAGTCCGATCGCGTGGGCCTCGTCGGCGGGGACCTGGCGGGCGGTCAGCATGATGTCGAGCGCGCGGCCCCGGCCCACGAGCCGCGGGAGACGTTGGGTACCACCGGCCCCGGGGATGAGGCCGAGTTTGACCTCGGGGAGCCCGAATTTCGCGTCCGCACCGCCGACGCGCAGGGTGCAGGCCATCGCGAGTTCGAGACCGCCCCCGAGCGCGAGGCCGTCCACCGCGGCGATCGTGATCCGGTCGGCCGACGCGAGCCGGTCGAGTGCCCCGCGAAGCCGATCGCCGTAGGCGGTGAACGACTCCGCGTCCACGGACGACATGTGCTTGATGTCCGCCCCGGCGGCGAAGAAGCCGGGAATGTCCGAGTGGACGACGATTACCTTCACCGAGCCGTCGGCATCGGCGGCATCGAGCGCCGCGTTCAGACCATCGATGATCGGCAGACCCAGGGCATTCGCGGGTCGGCGCTGGAGCGTGACCGTCATGACGCCGGCGGCGACGTCACTCCATGCGACTGCGGGCGTAGCGGTTTCCGACATGCACACCATCCTGTTCGTGCCAGCAATGCTTCAACCATACTAATTGTTGGACCGAAAAGGAAGGGTCAGGGCCGCCGGGGGAACTTCTCGAACTCCGGCCGCCGCTTCGCCTTGAACGCCTCACGCCCCTCCCGGGCCTCGTCCGTGGAATAGAACAGCAGATTCGCATCGTGGGCGAGCTGCTGGATGCCGGCCATCCCGTCCTCCGCCGCATTGAAGCTCGCCTTCATCAGGCGCAGCGCGAACGGGGAGAGTTCGAGCATCTCGCGGCACCACTGGACGGTTTCGCGCTCGAGGTCGGCCAGCGGTACCACGGTGTTGACCAGCCCCATCTCCAAGGCCTGCCGCGCGTCGTACTGGCGGCACAAGAACCAGATCTCCTTGGCCTTCTTCACCCCGACCAACTCCGCGAGCAGACCCGCGCCGTACCCGCCGTCGAAGGAACCGACCTTGGGACCGACCTGCCCGAAGCGGGCGTTGTCCGCCGCGATCGTCAGATCGCACACCAGGTGCAGGATGTGCCCACCCCCGATCGCATACCCGGCGACCATGGCCACCACCGGCTTCGGCAGTCGGCGGATCTGGATCTGCAGATCGGTGACATGGAAGCGCCCGACACCGCCGGCCTTGCCCGGCTCGGTGAGGTAGCCGGTGTCGCCGCGTACCCGCTGGTCACCTCCCGAGCAGAACGCCTCGGACCCTTCCCCGGTCAGCACGATGGCACCGATCGACGAATCCTCCCGGGCATCGACCAACGCGTCGGAGATCTCCATCAACGTCTGCGGCCGGAACGCGTTGCGTACCTCGGGACGGCAGATCGTGATCTTTGCGATCCCGTCGCCGCTGTGCTCGTATCGGACGTCCTCGTACTCGCCGACCGAGGCCCATTCCACGAAATCCGTTGTATTGCAATAGTTCGTCACATCTCGATCATAGGCTCTTTTGCAAACGACCGTTAACGGACCGCAACGCACGACAGCGCGGCCGGATGGGTTCCGAACCGCGCTGTCGGGGAGAGAAGCGACCAAGGACCGTCACGCCATCGTGAGACCACCACTGACGGACAGGGTCTGGCCGGTGACGAACTCCGCCTCGTCGGAGGCGAAGAACGCCACGGCGGCGCCGATGTCGGTGGCCTTGCCGAGCCGCTTCATCGGCACCGCGCGGGTCATACCGGCGATCACCTTGTCGGCTTCCTGACCGGAGTTGTCGGCGAACTTGCGCAGGGCCGGGGTGTCCGTCGGTCCGGGGCACACCGTGTTGGCGGTGACGCCCTTCGTGGCGACCTCACGAGCGAGGGTCTTGGTGAACGCGATGATGCCGCCCTTGGCACCGGAGTACACCGCTTCGAGCGACGAGCCGACGCGCCCGGCGTCCGAACCGATGTTGATGACGCGCCCCCAGCCCCGCTCGACCATGCCCGGCAGGGTCGCCTGAATGACCCGCAGTTGCCCCTTGAAGTTGATCTCGAGAATCCGGTCCCAGAACGCCTCGTCGGTCTTCACGAACGGCATGAAGTCATCCCACCCGGCGTTGTTGACGACGATCTCGACGGGACCGAACTGCTCGGCCACCTGCTTGACCGCCGCCTGCACGGACTCGGTGTCCGTCACGTCGACCGGGACGGCCATTGCCTGGCCTCCGGCCTCGCGGATGGCGCCCGCGGTCTCCTCGGCGGCCTCGAGGTTGAGGTCGGCGACCGCGACGCGGAAGCCCGCGGCCCCCAGCGCATCGGAGATTCCCTTGCCGATGCCCTGCGCGCCGCCGGTGACGAATGCGACTCGATTGCTCATGATTTCACTCCGTATTGTTGGTTCTGATGTCGAAGTCGTACCGGGGACGAGGGCGTCAGCGCACGCCCGCGGCCCACTGGATCGGGCCGGCCACGATCGAGTGGCTGGTGAGCTTGCGGCCCAGCACCTGCTGGGCCTCGCGAGCGGCGTCGATGACCCGGCCGAGGTCGAGGCCGGTCTCCACACCCATTTCGTGGAACATGCCCACCAAATCCTCGGTGGCGATGTTGCCCGTCGACCCCACCGGGACGGGACAGCCGCCCAGTTCCCCGAAACTCGACTCGAAGCTCGCGCATCCCGCCTCGAGCGCGGCGAACGCATTCGCGAGGCCCTGACCGCGGGTGTTGTGGAAGTGCGCGGTGACCTCGATGCCGGGCAGACGTTCGATGGCCGCGGCGAAGAACTGCGAGGCATAGGCCGGATTGCACATGCCGGTGGTGTCACCGAAGCCGATCTCCGTGGCTCCGGATTCGGCGAATCTCTCCGCCAGGTCCAGCACCCGCTTCAACTCCACCTTGCCCTCGAAGGGACATCCGAACGACGTCGCGATGACCGCGGCGCAGTGCAGGCCCTCGGCGACGATCCGGCGAGCCATGACGTCGTTGTCCGCCATGGTTTCGTCGACGGTGCGGTTGACATTTTTCTTGTTGTGGGTCTCGGACGCGCTGACGAAGATCGCGACCTCGTGGAAGGTGTCGCGTACCTTCAGCGCATTGTCCAGGCCCTTGCTGTTCGGCACGAGGACCATCAGCTTCACATCGTCGGGCACGTCGATGCGGCTGAGCACCTCCACCCCGTCCGACAGCTGCGGGATGACGTCGGGCCGCACGAAACTGGCGACCTCGATCCGCTTCAACCCGGCGCGGCCGAGGGCGTTGATCAGCCGCACCTTGTCGTCGGTGGGGATGGTCTCCGGCTCGTTCTGGAAGCCGTCGCGCGGACCGACTTCTCGGATCTGTACCCGCTGGGGACGCGTCATGGCGTTCACTCCTCGTTTCCGCTCGCTCCGCTACGAAGCAAGGTCGTGCTCGGTCAGTGCGATGTCCAGGTGCTCGCGATGCTCCGGGGCTGCGACCGCGATCATTCGTCGGGCCCGTTCCGTGAGCGAACAGCCCCGCAGTTCGGCGACGCCGTGCTCGGTGACGAGGTAGTCCACGTCGGTGCGCGCCGTGGTGACGGACCCGAACTCGAGGGCCGGTTTGATCGACGAGCGGCCGCGCGCGGTGGACCGCAGCGCGATGACCGAGCGGCCACCGGTCAGGGCCGCGGCCCGGGAGAAGTCCACCTGCCCGCCGACCGCGCCGACATAGGCGGCTCCGGCCTGCTCCGCCCCCACCTGCCCGGTGAGGTCCACCTCGATCGCCGAGTTGATCGACACGAGCGAGGTCAGCTGCGAAAGCACCTGCGGCGCATGGGTATAGCTGGCGGGACGGAACTCCACCGGCAGGTGCGGCAATCGCTCGTACAGGGTCGCCGTGCCCAGCGCCGCTCCGGTGACGTGGCGTCCGATGTCGATCTGTTTGCGCGCACCGGTCAGCACGCCCTTGTCGATCAGCCGCAGCACCGCATCGGAGATCATCCCGGAGTGCAGGCCGAGGTCCCGATGTCCTTCCAGGGCCGCCAGCACCGCCGAGGGCAGCGTCCCTACGCCGATCTGGATGGTGTCTCCGTCCTCGACGAGGCCCGCGACGTGCCGGGCGATCGCCGTCTCGACGGCGGCGGGCTCACGGTCGGGCGCTTCGAGCAGCGGCCGGTCGGTCTCGACGACCGCCGCGAACCGCGACAGCGGGATCACCGGTGCACCGTGGGTGCTCGGCATGCGCTGATTGATCTCGGCGATCAGGATGGGGGTGTGCGCGAGGGCGTCGGCAATGTAGTCGACGCCGACGCCGAGCGAGCAGTTGCCGTCGGCGTCGGGCGGGGCGACCTGCACGAACCCGACGTCGCACGGCAGGCGGTGCTCGGCGAACAGTCGGGGCAATGCCCCGTAGTGGCAGGGCACGACCTCGAGCCGGTCCCGTCGGCTGAGCCGGCGTAGTTCCCCGAGCCCGCCGTAGGAGACGACGGACAACTCGTCCGGGGTCTGATCGGTGAGCCGGCGGTCCCAGGTCAGTCCCACGAACGCCCGGACCGCGCCGATCGACGGGAGCTGGTCGAGCAGGGCGTGGACGAGCGGGGTGGGTTCCGCGCTCGTCTGGCTCCACCAGATTCCGTCGCCGGCCCGGACGTGGGGCGTGAGGTCGATCATCAGTCGATCCGTTGGATCAGGGTGGCGGTTCCGAGTCCGCCGCCGCAGCACATGGTGACCAGCCCTGTCTCGGCGTCGCGACGTTCGAGTTCGGCGACGATCGTCGCGATGAGGCGGGCGCCGGTGGCGCCGACCGGGTGTCCGAGCGCAATGGCGCCACCGTTGACGTTGACCCGGTCCATGTCGGGCTTGAGCTCGCGCTCCCAGGCCAGAACCACAGAACTGAACGCCTCGTTGATCTCGAAGAGGTCGATGTCGTCGATCGTCATCCCGTTGCGGTCGAGCAGCTTCTGGGTTGCCGGGATCGGGCCGGTGAGCATGATGATGGGATCGACTCCGACCGTGGTCTGGTCGAGGATCCGGGCGCGGGCGCGCAGACCGTGGGTCTCGACCGCGTCCCGGGAGGCGAGCAGGACACCGGCCGCGCCGTCCGAGATCGGCGACGAACTGCCGGCGGTGATCCGGCCGTTCTCCCGGAACGCGGTCTTCAGACCGGCCAGAGTCTCCAGGCTCGTGCCGGGCCGGACGGTCTGGTCGGTTCTGCGGAGCTCGCCGGCGAGCTCGAGGGGGATCATCTCTTCGTCGAACCGCCCGGCCTCGATGGCCTCGGTCGCCAGACGGTGCGAGCGGACGGCGAATTCGTCCATCTCCTGCCGGGTGATGCCCCACCGGTCGGCGATGAGCTCGGCGCTCTCGCCCTGGTGCACGAAGTCGTACTTCTCGCGCAGCTCGGCCGGCCACGGATCGCCGTAGAGCTCGGAGATCTTGGCCGGGGAGTTGATCGGCACGTGGCCCATGTGCTCGACGCCGCCGGCGACGACCAGGTCGTGCGTGCCGGACCCGACAAGGGCGGCACCCATCTCGACCGCGGTCTGTGCGGAGCCGCAACGGCGGTCGAGGACGACGGCCGGCACCTCGGGCGGGTATCCGGCCTGCAGCCATGCGTTGCGGCCGATGTTGCGGGACTGCTCCCCGAAGGGCGCGGTGCAACCGACGACAAGATCCTCCACCGCGGCCGGCTTCAGACCGCTGCGGCGGATCAGATCCGTGTAGACCGCGCCGAGCATCTCGTTCGGATGCGTATCGCGGAACCATCCGCGCTCGGCGTGGGATCGGCCCATCGGGGTGCGGGCCGCTTCGGCGATGATCACTTCGCGCGCGGAGCGCCGGAACGGGTTGGTCGTGTTGGTCATCAGATCACCGTTCCACCGTCGACGGGCAGCACCTGGCCCGTGATGTACGAGGCGCCGTCGGAGGCGAAGAACACGAAGCTGGCCGAGATCTCGTTCGGCTCGGCCCAGCGCCTCAGCGCGACACGCTCGAGGGTTTTCGCCGCGAGCTTGTCGTTGCTGCGAATGTTCTCGGTCATCGGTGTGGCCGCAAGGGGCGCAATGGCATTGACGGTGACCTGCTTGCGGGCGAGCTCGCGGGCCAGCGACTTGGTCAGGCCGATGATGCCCGCCTTGGCCGCCCCGTAGTTGGCCTGGCCGATCGTGCCCTGCAGGCCGGCGGCGGAGGTGACGTTGATGATGCGCCCGGTGCCGTCCTCCGGCAGGTAGGGCAGTACGGCCTTGCTGCACACGTAGCTGCCGACGAGGTGGATGTCGACGATGCGGCGGAAGTCGTCTTCCTCGAGATTCGCGAACATCGCCGGTGCGATGGCCCCGGCGTTGTTGACCAGGATGTGGACGACGCCGCCGCCGAGGGCGGCGGCCTGTTCCGCCGCCGCGGCGGCCTGGGCGGTGTTGCGGACGTCGAGCACAGCGGCCTTGGCGGTACCGCCGGCGGCGGTGATCTCCGCGGCGACGGCGGCGGCCGCGTCCTCGTCGACATCGGTGACGAGGACGGCGGCGCCGGCGGCGGCGTATGCGTGCGCCACGGAGGCGCCGATTCCGCTGCCCGCGCCGGTCACGAGGGCGGATCTTCCGGTGAGTTCGAACATCAGTAGCTCCTGGGAAGGCCGAGCACGTGCTCGCCGAGGTAGTTGAGAACCATTTCCTGGCTCAGCGGCGCGATGCGCGTCAGGCGCGCCTCACGGAAGTAGCGCGCGACGTGGTATTCCTCCGAGTAGCCCATGCCGCCGTGGGTCTGCAGGGCGCGGTCGGCGGCCTGGAAGCCGGCGTCGGCGCACAGGTACTTGGCCATGTTGGCCTCCCGGGCGCAGGGGCGGCCGTTGTCGTAGAGCCAGGTCGCCTTGCGCAGGACGAGCTCGGCGGCGTCGAGGTGGGCGAGGGAGTCCGCGAGGGGGAACTGGATGCCCTGGTTCATGCCGATCGGGCGGCCGAACACCTCACGGTCGGTGGCGTACTGGGTGGCGCGGTGCAGGGCGGCACGGCCGATGCCGAGGGCCTCGGAGGCGACGAGCATCCGTTCCGGGTTGAGCCCGTCGAGGATGTACTTGAAGCCCTTGCCCTCCTCGCCGACCCGATCCTCGACGGGGATCTCGAGGCCGTCGATGAACAACTCGTTGGAGGTGACGGCGTTGCGGCCCATCTTCTTGATGGGGCGGATCTCGACCTTCGAGCGGTCCAGGTCGGTGAGGAAGAGCGTGAGACCGTCGGTCTTCTTCGTCACGTCCTCGAACTTGGTGGTGCGGGTGAGCAGGAGGATCTTCTCCGACTCCATCGCCTTCGAGATCCACACCTTGCGTCCGTTGACGATGTACTTGTCGCCGTCGCGCCGCGCGAAGGTGGTGATCTTGGTGGTGTCCAGGCCCGCGCCGGGCTCGGTGACCCCGAAGCACACGTGCAGGTCTCCATTGACAATCCGCGGCAGGGTGCGCTGCTTGAGTTCCTCGGAGCCGTGCACGATCACCGGGTGCATGCCGAAGATCGACAGGTGCATCGAGCTCGCGCCGTTCATGCCGGCGCCCGACGCGGCTACTTCCTGCAGCAGGATCGAGGCCTCGGTGATGCCCAGGCCGTGTCCGCCGTACTCCTCGGGGGTGGTGATGCCCAGCCAGCCGCCCTTGGCGAACGCGTCGTAGAACTCCGTGGGGAATTCGTGGGCGGCATCCTTGTCCACCCAGTACTGCTCGTCGAACTTGCCGGCGAGTTCTCGTACCGCATCTCGGATCGTTGCCTGATCCTCGGTCAGATCGAAGTCCACAACACAGTCCCGTCGTCGTCGCTACCGTTTGGCATTAAGTTACTAAAGGACAGACCATTTAGTCAACGGTGGGTCACCCGGCCGCCGGCAGCAGAGGCAGCTCCCGAGCGAGACGCTCGTTCCACACCTCCGGGCTCCCGAACAGCTTCTCGTCGAGCTTGGCGCGCTTGTAGAACAGCTGCAGGTCGTGCTCCCACGTGTAGCCGATGGCACCGTGCATCACGAGCGCACTGTCCGCGGCCTGGACCGCACTACGGGTCACCTGCGCCTTCGCGATCGCAGCATGCATCGCACCCTCCTCGAGACCGAGATCCACCGAGGCCGCGGCATAGTAGGCGATCGACCGAGCAGCCTCCACGGACACGAGAATCGTGGCGGCGGCGTGCTTGACCGCCTGGAACGAACCGATCGGCACACCGAACTGCTGGCGCGTGCGGCTGTAGTCCACCGCCAACCGGAGCATCCGCTCCATCGCGCCGAGCGCGTCCGCCGAGACGAGCACGGCCGCGCGCAACCCCGCGTCGGCCAGCGCGGCCGGCGCGTCGACGTCGAGGCGCTGCGCGACGACGTTGTCGAACCGGACGTCGGCCGCGCCCCGGGACGGATCGAGGAAACGTCGCGACGTGACCGTGACGCCCGGGTCTGCGACCCGAACGAGGTAGAGGGCTGTTCCGTCGCCGTCGTCGGCGGGCACGACGAGGCGGGCGGCCCGTTCGGCGCCGAGCACGGCGGACACGCGACCGGTCAGCGCCCCTCGCTCGTCGGCGCGCACGGCGTCGCGGAGTCCGAGGGGACGTCCGGAATCGACTGCCAGGGCCGCGAATTCACCGTTTCCGAGCAGCTCGTCGACGACATCAGGGGGCAGCAGGGGGGCCGCAAGCACCGACGCGGTCCATGCGCTCGCCGGCGCGGCGTGCCGCCCCAGAGCCTCGGCGGTCAGCGCGAGTTCGAGCAGACCGCCGCCCTGGCCGCCCATCTCCTCTGGCAGGCCGGCCGAGAACCACCCTTCCTCCACGAACCTGCGCTCGAATTCTGCGGGGTCACCCGATTCGTCCCACTTGCGGACGTTCGCGGGTGCCGCATACCGCTCGAGCCAGCCCCCGAGGGCTTCGGTGAACATTTCTTGCTCTTCTGACAGCTCCCAACGCATGGAACTGGTCCTCTCGATGAGTCGGGGAATACCCTGCAGGATGAATGCAGCGAGAATTCGATGGTATATTAGGTCTGACCGTTAGACCAGAGAGGCGGGGAGTCATGTCACCAGCCGCACCGAGCACCACCCGGAACGGACGTTCCTCCATCCAGCTGACTCCGATGGAGGTTCCCAAGGCCTCGGATGTCCTCGCCAACGAGCTGCGCGAACGCATCCTCAGCGGGGAATACACCGAAGGGACCCCGCTACCCCCGGAACGCGAACTCGTCGTCCAGACGAAGATGAGCCGCACCACGGTCCGCGAAGCCCTGCGCATCCTCGAGGTACAAGGCCTGGTACGCATCAAGGCGGGACGCGCCGGGGGTGCCTTCGTCCAGCGGCCCGGCGAGAAGTCGATGGCCGACACCGTGGCGCTGCTCATTCGAGGACGCCAGATCCGACTGGGCGCGCTACTCGAAACGCGCGAGGCAATCGAACCGTTCTGCGCACAACTGGCTGCCCGCCATCGAACCGACGAAGACCTCGCCCGCCTCGACGCCGCGAACAAGGACATCGCGGCCGCCGGCGACAAGCTCGACGCGTTCCTCCAGGCCAACGTCGACTGGCACATCGCCGTCGCCAGCGCGAGCCACAACGAACTGCTGTCGGGGCTGATGATCTCGCTGTCCCGCGCCATCTACGCCGCCACCGAGAACGAGGGCTTCATCGACGAGAAGGTCCGCGAGATCACCGTCAAGGCCCATCGCTCGGTCACCAAAGCGATCCGAGACCGCGACCCCGACGCCGCGGTCCGTCGCATGAGCCGGCACGTCCACTCGTACGCCGAGTCGATCCGGGAGTTCGAAGAACGCACCGACATTCCACTGGACCAGGAGCCCTGAGCCACGCCTCGGTCCAGGACTGAGAGAGTCCCTCTTCCCGAACGAAAACGATGGCCGCCCATACCGCTTCGGCATGGGCGGCCATCGCATTTGCCTACGCCCGTAGGGCACCCACCTCGGTACCGGTCACCACGGCGCGGATCTCCTCCACCGCCTCCGGGTTCTCGGCACCGGACAGGTCACCCGGATCGGTGCCCAACGCCGCCGCCCGCACCGCGCGGCGCAGGATCTTCGCCGACCGCGTCTTCGGCAGACGCGACACCCGGTGAACCACGCTGGGCGCGAACGGCTTACCCAGCTCCGCGGCCACACTGGCCGCCAGCTCACCCGAAATGTCCGCCCCGTCCGCGTCCGCGCGGGGCACCCAGAACGCCCAGACCGTTTCCCCCTTCTTCGGGTCCGGGACACCGACCGCGGCGGCCTCCGACACGGCCGGGTGCGCGGTCAGGACCGCCTCGACCTCCGCCGGGGCCAGGCGCTTGCCGGCCACGTTCATGACGTCGTCGGACCGACCCCGGATGTACCACTGCCCGTCACTGTCGACAAGCGCATAGTCCCCGTGCCGCCACATACCGGGGAAGGTCGACCAGTACGCTTCGAGGTAGCGCTCCTCGTCCTTCCACACCCCGCGGGTCATCGACGGCCACGGCTGCCGGCACACGAGCTCACCCTGTTCACCGCGCAACGGACGCCCGGCGTCGTCGACGACGTCCACATCCATCCCCAGCGACGGACCGCCCAACGAGCAACTGCGGATCGGCTCCACCGGATACGGCGCGAGAAACGATCCCCCGACCTCGGTACCGCCGGAGAAGTTGATGATCGGGACACGGCCACCGAACACCTCCCGTGCGAGCCACTCGTACGAGTCCGGGTTCCACGGCTCGCCCGTCGACCCGATCGTGTGCACCGAGGACAGGTCGTACCGCGCGGCGATCTCGCTTCCCTGCCCGCGCAGCGTCCGGATGAGGGTCGGAGAAACACCGAGCATCGTCACCCGATGCCGTTCGGTCAGCTGCCACAGCCGGTCCCGGTCCGGTACGTCCGGTGAACCCTCGTACAGCAGCAACGTCCCACCGTTGGCATGCGTGCCGACGATCGACAACGGACCCATGATCCAGCCCATGTCGGTGATCCAGCAGAACACCCCGCCCGGCTTCAGATCGAACGAGTACGCCACTTCGCTCGCCGTCTTCACCAGGAACCCGGCGTGAGTGTGGACCGCCCCCTTGGGCTTACCTGTCGTGCCGGACGTATAAGCCAACGCGAACGGCTCGGAAGCGTCCATCGCCTCGATTGGGACCACGCCACCGCTCGCGAGCAACCCGGCCCACGAAATCTCGTGCTCACCCGACACCGTTCCGGCACCGAGGTTGTCGACCACGACCACCGACTCCACCGTGGGGCAGGTCTTCAGGGCCTCGGCGAGGGCCGGCTTCATCGCGACCGACTTGCCCCGGCGGACGGTGCCGTCCGCGACGACCACCACTTTCGCATCCGCATCCTGAATACGGGACGCGATCGCACTGGGAGCAAACCCCGAGAACAGCGGCACCAGAACCGCACCGAGCCGGGCGACCGCGTACACCGACACGACCGCCTCGGGAACCATGGGCAGGAACAAGGCGACGGCGTCGCCTCGACTCACCCCCAGCTCCCGCAGTCCGGCGGCCGCACGCTCCACCTCCGCCCCCAGTTCGCGATACGTCAAGGTGCGGACAGTTCCGTCTTCAGCCTCGTGCACGACGGCGAGCCGGTCGGCCGCCACCGGATCGGTGATCCAGCGCTGCAGGCAGGCGTCGACGACGTTCGTCCTTCCGCCGACGAACCAGTCGGGGTGCTCGATGCCGCGTGCGGTGTCGAGCACGTCGCGATACGGCACCTGGAACGGCAATTCCAGATCACGGACCACCGCATCCCAGTACCACCGCACGTCGGCGACGGAACGGGCACGCAACTCGTCCAGGCCGCCGAGGCCGTGGGCGCGGGCGAGCCGGGTGACGTTGGCGTTGTCGACGTAGTCGGCGGTGGGGACCCACATGTAGTCGGACATGGTCAGCTCCTCGGCATCTCGAGCATGCGCTCGGCGACGATGTTGCGCTGGATGAAGGTCGAACCACCCGCAATGGCGGTGCCGCGCGCCTGATACGCCAGCCGAAGCCAGCGTGACGTTCGCTGCTGCTCGTCCTCCAGTGCGAACTGGCCGCCGGCGGGCTCGAGGGACAGCCGGAAATCCGCCAGTTCTTCGACGAGCGGGCAGAAGAACAACTTGCCGATCGATGTCACCGGGCCGGGTGGGCCGTCGTTCGCCGCCGCAGTGATCACGCGCTGGCCGATGAGATAGTGCACGAGCGCGCGTCCGTAGAGGTCCGCGACTTTCTGCCGGATCACCGGATCCGCGCCGAGCGGGCGGCCCGACTCGTCGGTCATCTCTGCGATGTCATCGACGATGTCGTCGACGGCGCGTTTGGTGTTGACCCGGCCGGTGGCGATCGCCACTCGCTCGTAGGCGAGCGTGCCCATGGCCACCTTCCACCCGCCGTCGACGTCGCCGACGACGAGGTCGTCGGGGAGGAACACGTCGTCGAGGAAGACCTCGTTGAATTCGGCCTCACCGAGCATGTGGGCGAGCGGGCGAACCGTGATTCCCTCGCTGTCCATGGGAACCAGGAAGAAGGTGATGCCCTTGTGGCGTGGTCCCCCACCCGTGCGCGCGAGCAGGATGGCATGAGCTGCGATGTGCGCTCGGCTGGTCCAGATCTTCTGCCCGTTGATCTTCCATCCGCCGTCGACCTTCGTGGCCTTGGTGCGCAGTGACGCGAGGTCGGACCCGGCCTCCGGTTCGGAGAACAACTGGCACCAGATTTCTTCACCGGTGAGGATCGGGCGGAGGAACCGTTCCTTCTGAGCTGGGGTGCCGAAGTCGATGATGGTGGGTCCGGCGAAGTCCTCACCGATCGTGTTGAGTCGCTCCGGCGCACCCACGCGATCCATTTCCTCGGTGAAGATCGCTTTGCGGATGGGGTCGGCGGCCTGGCCGCCGTACTCCTTCGGCCACGACATTCCTCCGTAGCCGGCATCGAAGAGCAACCGCTGCCATTGCCGCCAGAACGGGACCTTGTCGACCAGATCCACCGGTTCCGGCCAGGGCAGTGTCGCGACTGCCTTTTCGGCCCATTCTCGGACTTCTGCGCGGAACCGGGCTTCGTCCGGGGAATCAGCGAGCTCCATAGAACCCCTCCTCACGTATTTAGGCCAAATGATACTATAGGTCAGGCCAAAAGAGGAGGGCCCTGATGACAGAACCGCTCCACTCCGGCGAGGTGGACCGAGCCGAGTACGACGTCGAGCGCGGCAAGATCCGCGAGTTCGCCCGCGCGACATTCACCACCGATCCCGTCCACACGGACCGGAATGCCGCCCAGGCAGCCGGATTCACCGAGGTGCCCGCGACCCTCACCCACACGGTCGTCGCCGGGCATCAGCGCGAGCAGCGCAAGTTTGTCGAGATGCTCGGCCTGGCGCTCGAGCGAGTGGTTGTCGGCTCGGTGAAATGGACATATCTGCGACCACTGAGTGCCGGCGACCATGTCGTCGGCACCCGGCGCATCGTCGACGACGTGCAGCGCGAGGGTAAGCGCGGCGGATCGATGCGCGTCGTGACGCTGGAGACCGAGTACGTCGATGCCGACGGTGATCCGGTGGTGCGACTGGAGGAAGTGCTGATCGAGCGAGGAGAACAACGATGAGAGCACCCGTGAAGGCCCCCATCGGCACGGTCACCGACATGCGCGTGGTCGGCCCGATCACTCAGACGGACATCGTGCGATTCGCCGGCGCCGGAGGCGACTTCAATCCTTTGCACCACGATCCGGAGTTCGTTGCGACGTCGGGGTTTCCGGGCGTCATCGCGATGGGCCAGATGCAGGCCGGGATACTGGCCGGCTGGCTCTCCGACACATTCGGTGTCGAGCACGTGCGTTCCTTCGGCGTTCGATTCGTCGCCCCGGTCTTTCTGGGCGACACCCTGACCGTCGGTGGGACGATCACAGCGATCACCGAGATCGACGGGGAGGCGCGGGCCGAGCTCGACCTGGTCGTCTCCGGAGCGAAGGGGCCGGTCGTCACCGGTTCGGCGACGGTTGTCGTCGCCGAAGTCTGACAGCTCGCTGACCCGGATTCCGAGGCCGCGTATTCGGCGATCACTCGGCGAGCACGAATCAACCCCCTGTCCTCCCGGGATGCCGAACATTCTCAGAAGGCGGGTACGGACGAGTCGACGCGAGAGCGGGATGAGCGCGGCGACGTGCCCTGCCGCGTCGTGACGGCCGGGGTGGGTCTCGTGGTCGGGAACGCAGTGGCGGTGTGTGCCCGCTTATCGCCCGTCGCACGAGCCGTCCCGCACGGCCGCCGTCGGCGCACCCGAGACTCGATGCCCGAGAACCGGTCCCGCAGCGTGCCCCATCCTCGGTGTGCGCCGTCCCGGTCCCGGATCCTGCAGGAGTGGACATCACCGCCGACAGCAGCCTGTTCGTGCCAGGGTGAGGTGTCGTGTACGGCGGTCGGTCCGGTCCCGGTGTCGTAGGCGCGGCTGTCACCGGGCACGGTGTCCGCGCCCGGCACCGACTGTGAGTCGCGGATCGTCGCCGTCAGAGGGGGCGCACGGCCGTCGGTGGCCCGGATCCACCCTTCCAGGACGTCGTGGATCCGCAGCCCCGCCCCGGCCCGCACGCAGCAAGCGACGATCGCGTACACCGTCGTCGCCGGCGGGCAATTCCACCTGCAGCCACCGCCACGCGATCACACCCGCACCACGTAGCGATTATAGCGAGTACCGAACGAAGACAGCGCGTCTCGGTCCCGTTCGCCCATGCCCGGCGGGGCATCGGCGGCGCGCAACGCCACCGGGTAACGGTGACGGCGGGTACACCGCACCCGGGCGCCGCGGCGGGATCAGGCAGGACGGGCACGACGCGATGAGCGCAGGTGAACTCCCGGTCGGGTCGTGACGTACGCACTCTTCGGCCTACCAGGAGTTCACCTGCTTCTCACGCTTCACGTGCACCGGGCACCGACTGCCCGGGCTTTCAAGATGCACTCTCGTCACCGAGTGCGGATTTCGACGACATCTCCGCCTCGGCTCACCCGAACGGCACCTCGACACGTGGACGAGACCGGATCATCCCAGGTCGGCGCGTGCCCGTTCCGGAGAGCCGGCAGCCAACTCTGCCGCGATGCGCTTGCGGAGGAGGTGTTTCTGAATCTTCCCGGTTGCGGTCATGGGCAACTCGGGGACCACCTCGACGCGTTCAGGTGTCTTCTGGATCGCAACTCCCCGCTCCAGCAGATAGTTGCGGAGATGGTCCAGAGTAGGAGCATTCTGCTCCTCCTTGGGCACCACGTAGCAGCACACCTTCTCCCCGAGTCGCTCGTCGGGCATCCCCACCACAGCCAGAGCGAGGATGCCGGGATGATCGGCCAACTTGTCCTCGACCTCACGCACACTGATGTTCATGCCGCCGCGGATCACGATGTCTTTGGTTCTGCCGGTAACCCGGACGAATCCGTCGGCATCCATGACTCCGAGATCGCCGGACCTCGAGAATCCCTCGGGGGTAAACAGTTCCGCGGTGTCCTCGGGCCGGTTCAGATACTCGATCATATGCGAGGGCCCGCGATAGGCGATGTCACCCTCACTCCCCCGGGCCACCTCGAGGCCGTCCTCGCCCACAACCTTGACCTCTGCACCCGGCAGCGCGGCACCGTCGGAGGTGACAGCCCGGCTCGGATCGTCCTCGATGGTGCAGGTCGTCGTGGTGAGATTCTCACTCCTCCCGTACAGCGACAGGATGGCGGTGGTGGGCAGGTCGGACTTCGCCTTCTCGACCACGGCCGCTGGAATCGGGGAGCCGGCGCACACCCACACCCGGAGGGAGGAGAGATCGGCGTCCGGATCCGCGTCGGCCGCAGCCAACAAGGTCTGCAGGAACGTGGTGGCCGTGACCGCGGCCGTACATCCGAACTTCTTGATCTCGGCCAACCCGCGCCCGGGGTCCCACTCCGCCATGATGTGGGTCGCCGCACCGCTGAGCAGAGGGATGAGCACACTGGTGACGAGCCCTGTGGTGTGGGTGATCGGGGACGGCCCGAATTGGACATCCGCCTCGGTGTGCCCGAAGGCCGTCTTCAGTGCACGCGCGCCCGACGCGTAGGTGTTGAAGGTGTGCAGGCAGCCCTTGGGACGTGAGGTGGTTCCGGAGGTGTACACGATGACGAACGGATCGTCGGGATGGGCACGAAAGTCGAGTTCCGTGTCGATGGCCTCAGGTTCGGCGTCCACGACCAGGTTCTCGAGCACCTCGATGCCCCGCTCGGCCAGTGTCCGACGGTGCTCGGCCGAAGCGCGCACCGCGATGATCGTCTCCAGCGTCTGCGACGATCGCCGGATACCGTCGAACATCGCCACATAGTCGAAGCCCTTGAACTGTGCCGGGGCGATTGCCATCCGGATCGAGGCGTCGGCGACAACGTGGGACACCTCATCCGTCCGGTAGATCGGCATGATCGGCACCGTCACCACGCCCAGCCGCGCGAGCGCAGCTGCAACGACGACGAACTCCCCCCAATTGGGCAGTTGAACGGCGACACGGTCGCCGGCCCGGAGCCCTGTTCGGTGGAGGCCGAGCGCCAGTCGCTGCGACTTGTCGTAGAGCTGCGAGAAGGTCAGCTCCTGCGCGCCGTCGGTGACGAAGATCTTGTCGGGACTGCTCTCGGCACGTGTCCGCAGAAGCTCGGTGAAGTTCTCGTCGGCCCATTGGCCACTGGCATAGAACTCCTCTATCTGCTGGGGGGTGTATCGGCCGAGGCTTCGTTCGCGCGTCATGGGAGGATTCCGTCCTTCTTGCTCTGCCACACGTTTACGTAAAGATTAGAATGGTTAGACCGAAGTAGCAAGCATCTTCGACGACATTCGCGAGCGCTCGTCGCACCCGCCGGCCGATCGGTAAACGAAGGGGCCCAGAGATGTTCGTCATCGGTGACGCACTGCTCAAACGATGTCGCATGCCGTCCGCAGCAGGAGATTTCCGGAGCCCGGCATCGACCGCGATGCCGCTACCACCCGACAGCCCCGGCCGCCGAGCCTCCTCCAGCGAGCACATCCCCGCTCGGCCATCCGGTGGCCCATCCCTCGATCCCGTCACCGAACATGCAGCCGGTCCCCGTCGACGACGGAGCCCCAGGAGCCAGCCGTGGAATCCTCATCGCATTTTCCACACCGGCGAACGTTTTTCACGGAAAGCCGTGACACCTTCGACGAGATCCTCCGTGGTGAATGCCAGGGCTAGTTGAGACTGCAGCGTCGCAAGTGCGTCCGGCAGCGACATGTCACGAGTGTTGTCGATGGCATCCTTGCCCAGGCGCATCAGCAGCGGTGACTTTCCGGCCAGTCGGCGCGCCCACGCACACACCTCCGCATCGAAGTCGCCGTCCGGAAACACGCGATTCACCAGTCCCAGTTCGCGAGCCTCTGCGGCGGTGAGCTTCTCCCCATACATCATCAGCTCATTGGCCTTGAGCCGGCCGACGTTCCGGTAGATGAGCGCGGAGATCATGAACGGGAAGACACCGACGTTGATCTCCGGACACCCGAAGTGCGCCGACTCCTTCGCCAGTACGAAGTCGCAGGCGAGCGCGAGCCCGAACGCGCCCGCGAGCACGTCGCCACCGGCCGCACAGATCACCGGCTTGCCGAGACCACCGATGAGGCGGTACAGCCGCGGGAAGCGGTCCAGACCCGCATACTTGACGATCGTCGGGGTGTCGCTCGCGAACGCCTTCAGGTCGCCACCCGCCGAGAAGATCTTCTCGTGCGACGAGGCCAGCACGACCACCCGCACGTCGCTGTCGTCCCGCGCGCGCTCGAGCGCGGCCAGGAGTTCGTCCAACAGGTCGTCGGACAAAGCGTTGCGGGTTTCCGGGCGGTCGAGAGTGAGGACCGCGACGTGCTCGTCGACGTCGTATCGCACGGGGTGAGCCATACCACCCATCCTTCCAAATTGGTCTTACCATTCGACCCTAGCGTCGCATCCGAGTCGAGACAAGAGCCGAGCGCGGCGATTTCCACCAAGGGGGTGACGAGATTGGACTGACCATATACATTGGAGGTAAGCCACAGACGGCGGCCGGACGTCCTGGCGATGCACCTCTCTATACTGTGGGATGTGTCACAGGGAGGCGCGACGCCGCCGCCGTCCGTGTGGCCGCCGCGGCGCAAGGAGTAGTGAGTGGTCATTTCGACGAGTTCGTTCGAGCTTGCCGAGCAGGCACTTGCAGAACTGCAGGAACTACTCGGAAGCGAGCCGAACCTGATTCGCCTGGCCAGTGGCGAACCCGACCCGACAGCGATCCGCGCATTCGCAGCCCGCACACTCCGGGAGGGCGCCGACTCCCCCGAGCAGGCGGTGCGGCTCGCCGAACTCGTAATGCGACTCGACGCCGCCGAACATGACGCCATCTCGCGTCGCCTGCGCGTACACACCGAGCAGTTCGAGGCGCTCCAACACGCGGTGCGCACCATCGACGCCGGAGCCGACCAGATCGCACGGACCGTGACACAGGAACTGTGCACGAACCTCGGATACGCCAAGGCGATGTTCTCCGTCGTCCGCGGTTCCATCTGGTCACCCATCGCGCTCGCCGTGCATCCGGAGCTGACAGGGGATTTCCACCCACTTCTCGAGGCCATCGACGGCCGGGAAATCTCCCTGCGGGAAGCCCCGCGGGAAGCCGAACTGGTTCGGCGCCGCCGACCGTACGCAGTGGATGCGGCCGACACCTATCGGCACACGTACCGCCCCCTGATCGACCTGTCGCGCCCGGCGGGGTACATCGCCGTTCCCGTCGTCGTCGGCTCCCGCGCAGTGGCGATGATCCACGTCGACCGGCAGAGCGACGGACTGTCCGACACCGACGTCCACATCGTCGGCGCGCTCGCCGCCGCGTGCGCCTCGTCGAAGGAACGCGCCGACCTGCGGCAGCAGATCCATACGCGCAACGAGCACGTCGAGGCCGAGATCCAACGTCTCACCCGGGCCCTGCGGCACCTCGAACAGGCACCCGTCACGATGCCGGAACTCGGGACCCGTGACCTGTCCCGCTCCGACGTAGCGGCCCTGGAGAGGGGGCCGCAGGACCCGGGCGTTCCGCGCGCGCAGTCGCTGACCACCCGTGAGCGCGAAGTGCTCACCCTCATGGCCACCGGGGCGACCAATGCGGCAATCTCCCGGCGGCTCTGCATTTCCGACGGCACCGTCAAGAGTCATGTCCAGCGGATCTTCAAGAAGCTCGGGGTATCGACGCGCGCCGAGGTGGCAGCGCTGTACGCCAACGCCAAGACGGTGACCGGTGGCGCCTGACGTACCCGAAGCGCATACACATCCGGACATGAACACCGGGGACGCCGCGTTCGATCGCGCCATCGCGGACATCCTCACCGACATGCGCACCGCCACCCCCGAGCGCGCAGCCGAACTCGGCCGGCGCCTCGTCGATCTTCTCGATCGCAGAAAGACCCTCGCGGAGAAACGGACCGCCGAGATCGGCGCACTTGCGTCAGCCATCGATCGTGCCGTCCACGCCCTGGACGATGCCGCCTCGAGTGAGGAACTCATGCGACGCGCGTGCGAGCGTGTCGCCGAACTCTGCTCTGCGCGGAAGGTCCTCCTGTCTCGGCTCGAGGGAGATCGAATCGTTCCCGTGATCTCCTTCAGCACCGACCCCGACACGTCGCCGTCGCTGCCCCCGGGGTTCGACCTCGTGTCGGGCTCTCCCGAAGCGCATGCGCTCGCGACGAACACGGTCACGGTGAACGACGTGGTTCCCGAGTCGATTCGGGAAGCCATGGGCAACAATGGTTTCTCTATCGTTCCCATCGTCGTCGACGGGAACACGACTGCGCTCGTGCACGTCGCTGCAATGTTGGACGGCCCACGACGCCACGCGCTGAGCGTGTTCGCCCGAATGCTCGGCGGTTGCTTCGAGCGGGTCGGCCTCGAATCGCGTCGCGAACGCCAGGACCTTCTTCTCCGCGACAGCGCCCGACGGTGGAGCAGCACCATCGACTTCGACGCGCTGCCCCCACGCGGCGCGGCCGACAACGCGCCGCCCTCCACGGAACACGACACCGCGGACCGACGCGTGCTCGATCCGCTCACCGAGCGCGAAGCGGACGTCGTTCGGCTGATTCTCACCGGTGCGTCGAACGCCGCGATCGCCACCGAACTGGTCATCACCGTCGACACGGTCAAGTCGCATGTGAAACGCATCCTCCGAAAACTGGGCGCTACCAACCGCGCCGAACTGATCGCGAAATATCAGTCCACCCCCCGGTGACGCCCCGGCACCGACACCGTGACCCGACCCGGCCTGGCGGGCCCGACAAGGCAGGCCCACCGAGCCGCGTCGTCAGGCGTCCGAAGCCGGAACGGTCACTGTGACGGTCTCCACGTCGGGGGTCAACACCAGCTGGCAGGCGAGGCGAGAGCACGGTTGGACGCCGTCGAGAAACTCGAGAAGGTCCTGCTCCTCTGCCGTCGGCTCCCCGAACACCGCAGCGGAGTCCTCGTCCACGTACACATGGCAGGTCGCGCACGAGCAGCTGCCCCCGCATTCGGCGACGATGCCGGGAAGGTTGTTGCGTACCGATCCGTCCATCACGCTCTGGCCGGCAGGGACGTCGACAGATGACGTCGAGCCGTCCGGAAGCTGGTACACGACAGTAGGCATGGCGATCTCCTTCAGGTTGATCGGTGAACATCTGCACGGCCGTCTCGGGTGCGGGACGTCGCCCCCAGGAAGGTGCGGCCGCGTTCTCCATGACCGAAATTGTGTCGCCGGTCACTGGCCACCCGCATCACCACATCGACCGATAACACCCCTCACAGAGGGTGAAAGTTGCAGCAGGACCACCCCCCGGACAGCAGAGTGACCGGGCACACATCCCCCGTTAGGTGGAGAAGTTTCGTTCGATGGTGTGATGCCCCTCACTCTTGCGGCTGACAGGCTGAACTCACTCCAGTCGGCGTGAGCGCCACGACGTACGGCGCCACCTCTCACTGCACCACGAAGGGGAAATCGATGAGCACTACAGAGCAGGTCACGGAGCTGATCCCGGACACCGTCGCCCGGCAGATCGTGCTGCCCGAAGGGCACCGGGACAACGACGCGTTGTTCGAGGCCTACCGCTGGCTGCGTGAGAACAACCCGCTCGGCCGCGCCGTGGTCGAGGGATACGACCCGCTGTGGCTGGTGAGCAAGCACGCCGACATCATGGAAATCGAGCGCCAGCCCGACATCTTCACCAGCGCAGGCGGCGACGACAAGGGGTCCGTCAACCCGATCCTGGCGAACCAGGCCGGCGACGAGTTCACCAAGAGCATCAACAACGGCAGTCTCCGCATCCTCGAGACCCTCACCTACCTCGATCCGCCGGAGCACACCGAGATCAAGGACATCGCGATCGACTGGTTCCGGCCGACCAACCTCGCGAAGTGGGAAACCGTCATCCGTGACCTTGCCAAGGCGTCCGTCACCCGGCTCCTCGAGACGGACGGCCGGATCGACTTCGTCAAGGACTTCGCCCTGCACTACCCGCTGCACGTCATCATGAGCCTGTTCGGGGTGCCCGAGGAGGACGAGCCCCGCATGATGGCCCTGACCCAGGAGTTCTTCGGGACGGCCGACCCCGACGCCGTCCGTGAGGATGTCGAACCGCTGACTCCGGATGCCGCCGCCAAGCAGTGGGTGGCCACGATCCAGGACTTCTACGCCTACTTCGAACAGTTGCTCCAGGATCGCCGCGCCAACCCCAAGGACGACCTCGCGACGATCATCTCCCTCGCCCGCGACAAGGACGGTGAGTACTACCCGAACGAGATGGCCTACGGTTGGTTCATCGCCATCGCGACCGCGGGCCACGACACCACCTCGAGCACCCTCGCGGGCGGCGTGCTCGAACTCGGCCGCAACCCGGACCAGCTCGCCAAGGTGAAGGCCGACCTGGCACTCGCTCCGCACCTCGTGAACGAGTCGCTGCGCTGGGCCTCGCCGGTGAAGCACTTCATGCGTCAGGCGACGCAGGACTACACGCTGCGCGGCCGCGACATCAAGAAGGGCGATCGCTTCATGCTGCTGTACCAGTCGGGCAACCGCGACGCCGAGGTCATCCCCGACCCCGATCGCTTCGACATCACCCGCCGGCCCAACAAGCACATCGCCTTCGGCTACGGCCCGCACATGTGCATCGGCCAGCACTTGGCAAAGCTGGAACTGCGCATCATGTTCGAGGAACTGCTCCCCCACATCGAGTCGGTCGAGCTGGTGGACGACACCAAGATGATCCAGACCAACTTCGTCGGTGGCCTCAAGAACATGCCCGTCAAGATCGAATTCACCGGGTAACACGATGATCACGCCACACCCGTCACCCACCGTGGTGATCGTCGGGGCCGGGCATGCCGGCGGCACACTCGCCGGCATGCTGCGGCAACAGAAGTTCGACGGCCGCATCGTCCTGTGCGGGGAGGAAACGCATCCGCCGTATCACCGTCCGCCGCTGTCGAAGAAGTACGCCGACGACGAGTTCGTGCAATGGCTCAAGCCGGAATCCTTCTACGCCGACAACGCCATCGAAACCCGGCTGGGTGATCCGGTCGTACACATCGACCGGGACGCCCGGACCGCGACGACAGCATCCGGTGCGACTCTCGAGTACACGACCCTCGTCCTCGCCACCGGCGCCGCACCGCGGACCCTGACGCTCCCCGGAAGCGACCTCGACGGTGTCCTGAGCCTGCGCACCCTCGGCGACGCCACCCAACTACGCGAGGCGGTCCACACCGGGTCCTCACTGACGATCGTCGGCGGTGGGTACGTCGGACTCGAGGTCGCAGCGTCGGCCCGCGCCCGCGGGTGCGAGGTCACGGTCGTCGAGCGTGAGGATCGGGTACTGGCACGGGTGGCCAGCCCGGAACTCTCGGCCGCCCTCACCGAGTTCCACCGCGACCGCGGCACTCACATCCTGACGGGGGCCGAGGTCCGGGAGATCACCGGGACAGCCGGTCGCGTCGGTGGAGTCACCCTTGCCGACGGCACCGATATCGCCTGTGACCTGGTGCTGGTGGGCGTCGGCGCGATCCCCAACGACGCACTGGCCCGGCAAGCGGGCATCGACTGCCTGACGGGGATCGTGGTGGACGGGTCGGCGCGCACCAGCGATCCACATGTCCTCGCCATCGGGGACGTGACCTACCGCCTGCACGACACACTGGGCAAGATGGTGCGACTGGAGAGCATTCCCAGCGCGGTAGAACAGGCGAAGCAGGCGGCAGCCGTCATCACGGGCGCACCACTGCCACCCCACGAGGTGCCGTGGTTCTGGTCGGATCAGTTCGACCTGAAAATGAAGATGGCCGGGATGGTCGATCCCGCCACCCGTGCGGTCCTGCGCGGGAATCCGTCCGAGTCCGCCTTCGCCCTGTTCCACCTCGACAGCGACGGTGTTCCGGTTGCCGTCGAGACCGTGAACGCCGCAGCCGAATTCATGGCCGGCAAACGCTTCATCGGCAACCGCACCAAGCTCGACCCCACCGCACTCGCCGATCCCGCGACCTCGTTGCGGGAAGCCGTTCTGTAGATCGTTTCGATTTCCGCCGGCCCTCCCAGGGCCGGCCCACAAGACATGGAGTACGTGACGATGGAAGCACTCGCAGCAGTCGCGAGAGAGCCGCACGCCGAATTCACCCTCGAGCCGATCACCATCGAGGGACCGAGGGCCGGCGAGGTCCTCGTCGAGATCGAAGCCGTCGGCATCTGCCACACGGACCTCGCCGCCCGCGACGGCGCCCTCCCGACCGCGCTGCCCGCCGTCCTCGGCCACGAAGGATGCGGCGTCGTACGGGAAATCGGCCCCGGCGTCACCAAGGTCGCGCCCGGCGACCGCGTGGGCATCACCTTCAACAGCTGTGGAACCTGCCCGTCGTGCACCACGGGGGCACCCTCGTACTGCCACCAGTTCATGCACCTCGCGTACGACGGGGTGCGCGAGGACGGCACGGGACCGCTGTCCACCACCGACGGTGAGCGCCTCACCGGCTTGTTCTTCGGGCAGTCCTCCTTCGCCACCTACAGCCTCGCCTTCGAGCGCAACGTCGTGAAGGTTCCCGACGACGTCCCGGCCGAACTCCTCGCTCCCCTCGGCTGCGGCATCCAGACCGGGGCGGGCGCGGTGATGCGTTCCCTGAACTGCCGGCCCGGATCTGCGGTACTCGTCGCCGGCGCCGGCTCCGTCGGCCTGGCCGCCGTCATGGGCGCCGTCGTGCAGGGCTGCACCACCATCATTGCCGTCGAACCCCATCGATCCCGGCGTGAACTCGCCCTCGAACTGGGCGCCACCCACGTCGTCGATCCTGCCGCCGGTCCACTCGTCGAGCAGGTCCGGGCCATCGTCCCGGCCGGTGTCGACTACGCGATCGACACCTCCGGCGTCCCGGCCGTGATCGAGTCGCTCGTCGGCGCCATGACCTTCCACGGCAAGATCGGTCTCATCGGCGTACCCGCCGACCCGGCGGCCTCCGTGCCGCTGAACATCATCAACTCCCTCGCCATGGGACTCACGATCACCGGGATCATCGAGGGCGACAGTGTCCCCGACGAGTTCATCCCCGAACTGGTCGAGCTCTACAAGGCGGGCAGGTTCCCGCTCGACAAGCTCGTCACCACCTTCCCCTTCGCGAAGATCAACGACGCGATCGAGGCCCAGCACCGGGGCGAGGTGCTCAAGCCCGTGCTCGTGCAGGACTGACCACCCCACCGACCCACTTTCGAGAAGGACACCCCGATGACGATCGACTACACCGATCTCTACATCCGCGGCGGATGGGTACGGCCGTCCGGCGATTCGACGATCCCGGTCATCTCGCCGAGCACCGAACAGCGGATCGGCTCGGTGCCGGACGGCACCGAGTCCGACATCGACGATGCGGTCGAGGCCGCCCGCGCGGCGTTCACCGGCCCGGACGGCTGGGCGTCGTGGAGCGCCGCCCGGCGCGCCGAGGTGCTGGGCCGCTTCGCCGACGAACTCGAATCCCGCGCCGAGGACACCGCGACCCGGGTGAGCAGCCAGAACGGCATGCCCATCAGCCTGGCCCGGCAGTTCGAGGGCGGCTTCCCGCCTATCCTGCTCCGCTACTACTCCGAGATGGCGGCGAAACAGGAGGACGAGATCCGTCCCGGCATGCTCGGCGGATCGACCCTCGTCACTCGCTCCCCCATCGGCGTGGTGGGCGCGATCGTGCCGTGGAACGTCCCCCAGGCCATCACGTTCCTCAAGCTCGCTCCGGCGCTCGCCGCCGGCTGCACCGTGGTCCTCAAGCCGTCTCCGGAGACCGTGCTCGATGCCTTCCTGATGGCCGAAGCGGCGATCGCGGCGGGCCTTCCCGCAGGTGTGCTCAACATCGTCCCGGGTGGACGTGAACTCGGCGCCTACCTGGTGGCCCACCCGGGCATCGACAAGGTCTCGTTCACCGGATCCACCGCCGCCGGCCGGGCAATCGGTCGCACGTGCGGTGAACTGCTCCGCCCCGTCACTCTCGAGCTCGGCGGCAAGTCCGCCGCCGTGGTGCTCGACGACGCCGACCTCGCCGCGAACATCGAATCCTTCTATGCGGCGACTCTGCTCAACAACGGCCAGATCTGCTGGCTCGGCACCCGCGTCCTGGCGCCGCGTTCACGCTACGACGAGATCGTCGACACCATCACAGATCTCGCGAAGAGCCTGTCGGTCGGAGACCCGCTCTCCGACACGACCCAGATGGGACCGCTGGTCTCGGCCCGTCAACGCGACCGCGTCGAGGGCTACATCGAGAAGGGCAAGTCGGACGGCGGGCGGATCACCACCGGCGGCAAGCGTCCCGCCGGGGCAGATCACGGCTGGTTCGTCGAGCCCACCATCTTCGCCGACGTCCAGACGGGGCACACCATCGCGCAGGATGAGATCTTCGGCCCGGTGCTGTCGGTCATCTCCTACACCGACGAGGCCGAGGCCGTCGCGATCGCCAACCACTCGGACTACGGCCTCGGTGGTTCGGTCTGGACCGCGGACCCCGAACGAGGTGCACGCTTCGCCCGCAACATCGCCAGCGGCACGGTCGGCATCAACGGCTACGCCAACGATCCGACTGCCCCTTTCGGTGGCATCAAGAACAGTGGACTCGGGCGAGAACTCGGGCCCGAAGGACTGGCGAGCTACCAACAGCTCAAGAGCATCTACCTCGACGTGCGATGACCCCGGCGGAAGCGCGGCGGCGTGCACGTGCACACAGCCGCGCTTCCGCGGTAGGTGTGAGAAAGGAGACACAGTGACAAAGGATGAACTCGACTTGCTCGACTTCGCGGTGAAGTGGGCACCCTACGGAGGCGGCGACGAACATGTCCTTCTCGAGTTCGGTCTCGTCCCCACCGCCTTCTACCACCGACTGCAGTGTCTCCTCGACGCACACCCGAAGATCGACGCAGGGACCCGGCAACGTCTGAAAAGCCTTTGCACACGCAAACTCGGCCATCCACCAGGCATCCATCGGAATCCGAGTTCGCGCAGCCAACGACGGTGAAATGTCCAGCGGATCCGATCCGCGACACCCGGGGTAGCCGTATCGACCTGGTACGTCGTACGCGGTTCTTCGCCTGCACGGCACGAGCACGGACCCTGCAACTCGGCTCACCGGGCGCTCGGATGATGACGGCGCGAGCTACCGAGACCGAAATTCCGCGAACCACCGTATCGCGTAGGTCTGGCGCAGCAGACCGTCTGTCCTTTCAGAGCGATACACTCGCTCGCCGTGCAGGTCGCTCAGAACGACTGGCGGGAACCGTGCACCTGGTCGTGCAGGGCCTCCATCCGGACGTCGAGGTCGCGGGCGGTCGCGGCCGCCGCCCGCAGCTCGTCGAGCAGTCCGGCGGGCACCGCCTTGTCGTACTTGTAGAAGATCTTGTGTTCGAGGCTGGCCCAGAAGTCCATCGCGACGGTGCGGATCTGCAGTTCGACGAACACCGGCTGCACGCGGTCGGACATGAAGACGGGGACCTCGACGATCGCGTGCAGGCTCCGGTATCCGTTGGGCTTCGGGCGCGCGATGTAGTCCTTGACCTGGACGACCCGGATGTCGTGCTGCCCGGTGATCAGGTCGAAGATCCGGTAGACGTCGGAGACGAAACTGCAGGTGATGCGGATGCCCGCGATGTCGTAGATGTTCTCGCGGATCGCGTCGAGGGTGAGCGGCAGGTTCTTGCGGACGGCCTTCTCGACGACCGATTCGGGAGTCTTCAGCCGCGACTTGACGTGCTCGATCGGGTTGTGGTCGTGGGTGAAGCCGAACTCCTCCCGCAGGATGTTGATCTTGGTCATCATCTCGTCGATCCCGAACTTGTAGACCATCAGGACACGGCGGAACTCCCGTTGGAGCGCGATCTGCGGTGGGTCCAGCTGGAGCTGCGCCGACTCGAGTCCTGGTTGCCTCAGCTGCACGTCGTGAGCGCCGTCCACCGTTTCCGTCACCGTCTGTCTCCTCGTCGCCTTCCCGATCGAGTCTGCCAGGTCGGCCGGGGACGCGGCCCGGCGACGACTCGCAGCCACGACGACGAGCGTGGGTACGGGGCGCAGCGACCGCGCCGGAGCGGCATGGTCGCTGCCCCGGCGCACCCCCTGACCGTCCGTCCCGAGGGATCGGATCCGGCCCCACTCAACATGTCGTATCTCCCTCCGGCACAGCAAGATCGACGAGGTAGCGCGCGACGGGAAGGTCGATGCACCACTGGCCGCTCAGCACCACCCCGTGCTGGGTCCCGCGGTACGTGACGAGCACCGCATCCAGTTGCTTCGCCAGGTCCACACCCGCCTGGTACGGCGTGGCCGGATCCTCGGTGGTGGAGACGACGACGATCGGGGGCAGGCCGTCGGCGTCCACGGCGTGCCGATCCCCCGACGGCGGCACCGGCCAGAAGGCGCACGCACCGAGCGGCGCGTTGCCGGTGCCGCGGCCGTCGTCGAGGAACGGTGCCGCTTCGCGGGACCGGGTGTCGAGTTCGCCGGCGACCGCCGGGTCGGTCACGGCGACGTCGTCGACGCACCGCACCGCTGCCATCGCCTCGCTGGAGTTCGAGTACGAGCCGTCGGCGAACCGGCCCTCGTACATGTCGGCCAGCAGCAGCAGCGTGTCGCCCCGGCCCTGCTCCAGTTCGGTGAGTCCGGTCCGCAGGTACTCCCAGCCCTGCGGCGAGTACAGGGTGGCGATGACACCGGTGATCGCGTTCGGATAGCTCAGTCCCCGCGGATCGTCCGTGGCCGCGGGACGGTCGATCAGGGGATCGACCAGCGAGCGGAACCGCTCGACCGCGGCCGCGGGATCGGCACCGAGGGGGCAGTCCTCGCCGGTCGCGCAGTTCTCGGCGAACGCGTCGAATGCCTGCTGGAAGCCGGCGGCCTGCCGCACCGCCTCCTCGACGGGGTCCTGCTGTGGATCGAGCGCCCCGTCGAGCACCATCGCGCGCACGTTGCCGGGGAACGCCTCCGCATAGGCCGAGCCGAGCCGGGTCCCGTACGAGTATCCGAGGTAGTTCAAACCGGCGTCGCCGAGCGCGGCCCGGATGACGTCCATGTCCCACACCACGTCGCGGGTGCCCACGTGTGCCAGCACGTCGGCGCCGGTGCGTTCGGCGCAGCGTGCCGCGTACTCCCGGCTCTTCTGTTCGGCCCGGGCAATGCCCTCGGCGGTCATGTCCACCACGGGATCCTGCCGCCACGCGTCGGTCTCCCCGGGTGTCAGGCAGTCGATCTGCGGTGTCGACGCCCCGATTCCGCGCGGATCGAATCCGACGACGTCGAACCGCTCGGCGAGTTCGGTGCCGTCGGCGACGACGGCCGTCCCGAGCCCGGAGGCCCCCGGCCCACCCGGGTTGACGAGCAGCGATCCGATCTTCTCCCCCGTCGCCCGTGAGCGGGACAGGGCGATCTGCGCCGTGTCGCCCTCGGGGTTGTCGTAGTCGATGGGCACGGTGACCCGCGCGCACTCGAGCCCGGCTCCGACCAGGTCCGATCCGTCGGTGCTGTATCCGTCGCACGATTCCCACCGGACCTGCTGGGTGTAGAACGGTTCGAGGCCGGGCGGGATCTCACCGGTCGTCGAAGCGAAGCCGGTCGCGACGACCGGAGACGAGAACCCGCCCACCGTCAGGGCCGTCGCCGCTCCCGTTGCGGTCACCCACTGCAGGACTCGTCGCCGGATCCCGCGTTCACCGTTCGACGCCATGAATCGACCTGCCCTCCAGTGGTACTCGACCGGAGGAAGCAGATTCCTCCGCGGACCACTACAGGGTCGGCGTCGGCGGCGATCGGTACCACCACCCCGAGGGTGCCGATGGGCACCCCCTCGACGGCACCGCGCGGCCCACTCGTGCGGTCAGTCGGGCCGCTCGGCGATGCGCTTGATCGCCTCGAGGCGACGGTCCCACTGCCGTCCGATCGAGTCCAGTTCGCCGGCCAGTTCGCCGAGCCGGGCTCCGACCGCCCGGTAGCGGATCTCCCGCCCGATCCGGAACGACTCCACGAGCCCGGCATCGGCCAGCACGGTCAGGTGCTTCGCGATCGCCTGACGGCTGACCGGCAGCCGCTCCGCGAGCGCACTCGCGGACAGGTCCTCGGCGCCGATCGCGGTGAGGATGTTCCAGCGGGTTTCATCGGCCAGTACCGCGAGCACCGCCGGAACTCCCTTCGCCACGTCGTTCACCGGGATTCCAGGAACTCCACCAAGTCGCCGAGTTCGGCGCGCCAGCCGTCGACGTTGCCGTCGTGGGCCGACTGCGGATCGACGAGTTCCTCGAAGCCGGTCTCCACCAGGGTCAGCCGGGTGCCGCCCTCGATCTCCGCGAGGTCGAACCGCACCACCGTGGAGTTGCCCGGCACCGGGTCCACGTTCGCGTCGCGCGCCCAGCGGTAGACGAGTGTCTTCGGCTCGTCCACGTGCTCGATCAGTACCCGGAAGGGACCGTCGTCATGCCCCGTCCAGCCGAACGCGCCCGTGCCGCCGGGTGTTGCGTCGAATTCGATTCTGTCGCCGAACCATTGCGCGATGAGCTCGGGTTCGGTCAGTGCGGCCCACACCTTGGTGGCCGGGGCCGCGATGTCGATGGTGCGGGTGATGTCGAGCAGGGCCATGATCGCCTCCAGTCCGGGGATACGATTTGTGCAACTCCAGAGTTGCACTTTTTCCCCCGATATGCAACCCCGAAGTTGCACAAATCCCGGTCTTCGCCGCCCCGACCGTCTCTCAGTGCGCCCGGTCGACGACCAGCACCTGGACGGCACCGAACCAGGGGAGGATCCGACCCACCAGGGCCGCAACCGGTTCGAGCCGATGCCCGAACCGCGCCGCGGTGAACAACCGGCCTCGCACCCGGGCCCGGCCGTGTCGATCACCCAGGCGGCGCAGCTCTCGCCGAGAGACGAATCGCGCGGCCGAGTACGGCGCTCGGCCGGTGGGCCGATCGAGCCACCCCCACGGACTGGTCGGATCGAGGGCGAGCGCGACGATGCGCCCGCCCGGGCGAGTGATGCGGGCCATCTCGGCGAGCACCGCCGCCGCATCGGTGAACTCGAGGGCCGCGATCGTCACGGCGGCGTCGGCAACGGCATCCGGCACGGGCAGGCGAGTGGCGTCGGCGCGCACGAGCCGGGCGGGTGCCCGGCCGGCCGCGACGGACAGCATGCCCGCCGAGAGGTCCACGCCGAGCACGCGGGCACCACGGTGGGCGAGATGACTCACGAGCCGCCCGGTTCCGCAGCCGACTTCGATCACGCTCCGGCCGGCCACCTCGGGGAGGATCTCGTCGACCGCGTCCCGCTCCACGGCCCAGGCGTGGGCGCCCCACGGGGTGTCGAACCAGGTGTCGTAGTCCCGCGCCCGCGCAGCGTCGGTCGTCATCCGTCGCGCGGGGGCGTGGGAGTGCGGAACGGGGACTCGGAGTGCCGATCATTCTGTTCGCCGCGTTCGGATTCCACGGCCCGGGCGTCCTCGGCGGTGGTGGGCGGCGCGGAGTCGGTTCCCGGGGCGCCCTGCCCCGGATCCGCAGCGTCGATCTCTTCCCCGGATGCGCGTTTGAACGGCATGAACGGCTCGTTGACGGACATGCTGTCGGGTTCCCCGCCTCCGAGCCTCGAAACAACGGCTCGAGCCGGGCCTCGGCTGCGGGGACGCCGTCAGTCGAAGTCCGGAACGGCAACGGTGTCGGACACCACGTCGTAGACGAGCAGCAGGACGCCGTTGTCGAGGACCTTGCAGTCGCGGAGGTCGAGGGTCGCCTGCGCCTCGACGGGGTCGAACAGGCGCCGGCCCGAGCCGACCAGCACGGGGTAGACGGCGAGCCGGTACTCGTCGACGAGTCCCTGACCGCGCAGGAACTCGACGAGGCTGCCGCTCCCCATGACCAGCAGGTTCTTCTCGGCCTTGAGTGCGCGGATCCCCTGCGCGACGTCGCCCTCGATGCGGCTCGCGTTCCACTCCAGTTCGGTGAGAGTGGTCGTGGCGACGTGTTTGGGAATGTCGTTCATCTGGGCCTTGGACGCATCGTCCTCCCCGGGGTGGTCGGGCCAGACCGCGGCGAACTCCTGGTAGGTGGTGCGGCCGAGGAGCAGCGCGTCCGCCTCGTTCAGTTCGGCGTCCTTGAACGCGGCGATCGTGTCGTTCCAGTACGGGAACGTCCACGCGGGGTTCTCCATGATGCCGTCCGCAGAGACGAACTCGGTGACGGTGACCTTGCCCATGACATCCACTCCTCTTCGGCCTCCCCCGTCCGCGCGGACGGGTGTGCTGTCCCGGATACAGACCGGCCGGCTCCGCCGAACTCATCGCGGCACGGACCGGACGGACTCAGACGACCCGCTCGAGGCTACTGCCCTCGTCGAGCCGGCGCAGCGTCCGCAGTGTGGTCCACAGCAGCGCGGTGACCACCAGCCCGACGGCGCCGTACGCAGGCAGCGCCGCAGAGATCGGTACCGACGTCGCCACCGCACCGGCGACCACCGCGCCGACGGAGGCGCCGGCGGTGACCTGCGCCGCCCACACCGCCGCGATGCGGCCCCGGTACTCGTCGGGGGTGTGCTTCTGGACCGTCGCGTACCGGACGATGTCGGTGAGCGCATCGCCGAAGCCGTGCGCGGCCAGACCGATCAGCGCCACCGCGACGGTCGCGGTGAGGCCCGCCCCGGCGAGTCCCGCGGCGGAGACGGCCATGAGCACGAAGACCGCCTGTCCGGACCGGCGCAGACGGCCGGTCCAGCCGCTGGTGAGGGAGCCGATCACCGCGCCGACTGCCGGGGCGGTGTAGAGCAGTCCCACCACCGACGGTCCCGCGCCGAGCACCTCGGTCGCGTACTCGGGGACGAGCACCGACCAGCCGGCGAGCAGCATCGTCACGAACCCGCAGACGAGCACGCCGCCGAGGACGCGGTTCGACGCCGCGTAGCGGAAGCCGCTCACTACCGAACGCAGTGGCGACTCGTCGGCGACGTGGGTCGGCGGTAGCGCCGGCAGCCGGGTGATGCAGAAGGTCGTGATCGCGGTGGTGAACGCGGCCAGCGCGTAGGCCACCCCGACTCCCCCGGTGGCGATGACGACGCCGCCGAGCGCCGGCCCGATCATCGCGCCCAGGTCGCCGGTCAGCGCCATGAGGGCACCGGCGGCGGCCATCTTCTCCCGGGGCAGCAGGCTGGGTGTGACGGCCATGAGCGCCGTCGCGGAGATGCCCCCGCACACCCCGTCGATCACCGCCGCCACGTAGACGACCGACATCTTCGGATCGGGCAGGAACGCGTTGACCGCGAGCACCGCGAACGCCACTCCCGCCGTGCCGCGCGCGAGCGCGATGACCCGCCGCCGGTCGTAGCGATCGGCGAGTACCCCGCCGGCGAAGGTGGCGGCGAACGTGGTCACGCCGAGCACCGCCGAGACCGCGGCGACCTGCGCGGTGGATCCGGTGAGCCGATACACCTGCAGGGGCACGGCGACGACGAGGAAGCCGAGTCCGAACAGCGACACGACCCGGGCAGTGAAGAGGTAGCGGAATTCGCGGCTGGTGCGCAGCGGGTCGAGGTCGAGGACCAGCTTGTCGATCAGGGCCACGGCCGGGTCACCGCGAGGTGAGCAGGTCGTACCACGCCTCGAGCTGCGGTTCGGTGGCCAGGGAGACGAAGTCGACGTCCGCGCCGGCGCCGCGCCACTGTTCCACGAGCGCCATCAGGCGCACCGAGTCGAGGCCCTGATCGACGAGGCTGACTGCGGGATCCAGTTCGTCTGCCTCGATCTCGAGAAGCCGCGCGATATCGATGCGGATCGTTTCGCGGTCCAGGATGCCGGGCTGTGCTGACATGAGGTCACTCCTTTTCGGTGGCAACGGGTTCGGGGATGCGGGCGGCGACGGTCAGGGCCTGGACCCAGCGCCGGGCCACGAGGTCGACGGTGTGCTCGTCGAGCACCTCGGCGGGCGCGGCGAATTCGCAGTCGAGCACGGGGCCTTCCGCGGTGTCCTCGACGACGGCGTCGACATGCAGGACGTGGTCGAGCGGGGTGGCCGGGTCGACGGAACCGCCGAGCGCGACGGCCTCGGGCGCGCCGGACCACGGGGCGCCGGTGTCCTCCCCCAGCGTCATCCGGCCGAGGTAGTTGAACACCACCTGCGGTCGTCGATAGTCGTCGAAGGCAGGGTCCGGGGCGAGACGGTGCAGCAGCCCGAATCCGATCCCGTTGTCGGGCAGCGCTTTCAGCGCTTCCGCGACGCGTGTGCGGACCGCATGCGCGGCAGCCGCTCCGGCCAGGGCGTCCTCGGGGTCGACGCCGGTCAGACTCAACGCCACCGGGAACATCGAGGTGAACCATCCGACGGTGCGCGCGACGTCGGACCCGGGCACGATCTGCTCCTCGCGTCCGTGGCCTTCGAGTTCGACGCGCACGACGTCGCCGCCACGGACCGAGGCCACCGCCACGGCGAGCGCCGCGAGCAGGGCCTCGTTCACCGCCCCGGAGGCGAGGACGTCCTCGGTGACGGGCACGGGGACCCGCACGTGCGTCGAGCGCAGCGCCGCGACCGTGTCGCGGACCGGGTCGAGCGGCCGAGCGCCGAGCGGTGGTTCGACCGCATCGACCGCGGGTTGCCATGCGGGCAGCGAGGTCCTGACCCGCTCGGAACGCGCGGCCTCGGCGAGTCCGGTCGCCCACGCCCGGAACGACGTGCCGGGCGGCGTCAGCGCGACGGTCTCGCCGCGTGCGGCCTGTTCGACGGCGTCTGCCAGATCCGGGACGAGGATGCGCCACGACACGCCGTCGATCACCAGATGGTGCACGGCGACGAACACGCGGCCGGGGCGGTCCGGCCCGAAGTCGAACCAGATCACCTGCATCATCACGCCGGCTTCCGGATCGAGTGCCCCGTACGCTGTTTCGCGCTCGGCGGCGAAACGGTCCGACCACCGTTCGTCCTCGAGGCCGGTGACGTCGACCCGTCGCACCAGTGTCTCGATGCCGGGCGCGTCCTCGGGGACGGTCCAGCGTGGCACGCCGTCGGCGACGACGAACCGGGACCGCAGCATCGGATGGGTGCCGAGCAGCGCCGCGACGGCCGTTCCGAGCACGTCGGCGGTGAGACCGACGGGTGCGACGAGCAGCCGGGCCTGCGAGAAACGCGCGAGATCACCACCCCAGGCGAGGGCCTCCCACACGATCGGGGTGATCGGCACGTCACCCGTCGCGGCCATCGCCGGCACCGGGACGTCCGGTTCGTCGACCGCGGCCAGGGCCGCGACGGTGCGCAGCTCGAACACCTGACGGGCCGTCAGCCGGATCCCGGCAGCCCGGGCGCGGGAGACCAGCTGGATGGCGACGATCGAGTCGCCGCCCAGGGCGAAGAAATCGTCGTCGATGCCGACCCGGTCCAGGCCGAGCACCTCGGCGGCGACGTCCGCGAGCGCGGCCTCCCGCTCGGTGCGCGGCTCACCCGAGCCGGCCAGCGCACCGAAGTCCGGATCCGGCAGTGCTTTCCGGTCAACCTTGCCGTTGGCGGTGACGGGGAACGCGGCCAGCACGAGCACTGCGGCCGGCACCAGGTAGTCCGGGACCCGCTCGGCGAGGACGGCCCGCACGACGGCGGGGTCGACGTCGCCGTCGGGTACGACGTAGCCGACGAGCCGGCGCACGCCGCGGTCGTCGGTGTGGGCGACGGCGACGGCGTCGCGCACCCCCCGCACCGCGGTCAGCGCCGCCTCGACCTCGCCGAGCTCGACCCGGAAACCGCGGATCTTGACCTGGTCGTCGCCGCGGCCGAGGAACTCGAGGGTGACCCGGCCGTCGCCGGCCGGGACCCGGCGCACGACGTCGCCGGTGCGGTACATGCGGGTGCCGGGCGGACCGAACGGGTCGGGCAGGAAGCGGGTGCCGGTCAGGCCGGGACGGCCGAGGTACCCCCGGGCGACGCCGGATCCGGCGACGTACAGCTCACCCGCGGCGCCGACCGGCACGGGGCGCAGCATCCGGTCGAGAACGTAGGCGGCGGCGCCGTGTACGGCCCGGCCCAGGCACGGGGTCTCGGCGTCGGTGACCTGCCCGACGAGCGAATCGACGGTGCACTCGGTGGGCCCGTAGAGGTTGAACGCACGTCCGTCGGTCAGTTCCCGCAGCCGCCGCCACAGCGCCGGGTTGACGGCCTCACCGCCGAATCCGACCGTGGCGGGGCGGTGCTCGCCGTCGAACAGCCCGGCAGCGACCATCCGGTCGAGGAACGACGGGGTGACCTCGAGGAAGTCGAGGGCGTGTTCGGCGACGTATCCGGCCATCGCCTCGGGGTCACGCACGGTGTCCTCGTCGAACACGTGCACGGCGTGCCCGTCGAGCAGCCACAGCATCGGCTGCCAGGAGGCGTCGAACCCGAACGACCACGCGTGCCCGACCCCCACGCTCGGCCGGCCCGCCGCCGCCACGGTGGGTACGTACAGGTCGGCGCGGTGGCTGTCGAACAGGCCGAGCAGGTTCGCGTGCGTGACCGCCACCCCCTTCGGAAGTCCGGTGGAGCCGGAGGTGTAGATGACGTACACCGGATGCTCGGGCCGCAGCGGTGCGATTCGCTCGCGATCGGTGACAGGGGCGGCCGGACGGACCGCGAGGTCGGCACGGACCGCCTCGTCGTCGAGATCGAACACCGGCACTGCACCGAGCGCCGGTCGCAGCGTGTGCGCGACGGCTCCCCCGGTGACCACGACCCGCGGCCGGGAGTCGCCGACCATGTGGGCGAGGCGCTCGGCCGGATACGACGGGTCCATCGGCACGTAGGCGCCGCCGGCGGCGTGCACGGCACAGATCGCGACCATTGTCTCGGCCGAGCGGGGCAGGGCCAGACCCACCAGTGTCTCGGGTCCGACGCCTGCGTCGATCAGCCGCCGTGCCAGCCGCGCCGAGGCGGCGCCGAGCTCGGCGAAGGTCAGGCGCTCGTTCCCGCACACCACGGCCGTCGCGTCCGGGGTGCGGGCGATCTGCGCCGCGAGCAGGTCGGGCACGGTGGCGTGCCCGCTCGACGGTGCCGGAGCGGTCGACGAGAGCTCGTGCCACCGTTCCCGTTCGGCCGGACCGAGGATGTCGAGCTGCGCGACGCGCCGCGGTCGGCCGCCGGCGAACTGCTCGAGGAGGTGCACGAGCCGGCGGCCGATCCCCTCGGCGTCGTCGGCGGTGAACAGCGCCCGCTGGTATTCGAGGGTGAGGGCGAGCTCGTCGTCGAGTCCGGCGACGAGCACAAGCGGGAAGTTGGTGGCGTCGTGGCCGCGGACGTCGGCGACGTCGAGGCCGCCGGAACGCTGCGCCCGGGCGAGGGCGTCGGTGTCGATCGGGTAGCTCTCGAACACGACGAGGGTGTCGAACAGTTCTCCGACGCCGACGGCGCGCTGGATGTCGGCGAGTCCGACGTACTGGTGATCGAGGAGCCGGTTCTGCTCGTCCTGGACGCGGCGGAGCAGATCGTCGGTGGGTTCGCCGGGGCGCAGCGCGACGCGCACGGGCACGGTGTTGATGAACAGACCGATCATCGTCTCGATGCCGGGCACGTCCGGGACGCGGCCGGAGACGACGGCACCGAAGGTCACGTCCGTGCGGTCGAGCCGGGCGCCGAGAAGGACCGCCCACGCGGTCTGCACCGCGGTGTTCACGGTGACGCCGAGCTCGCGGCAGCGGCGCTGCAGTCCCGCAGCCAGTCCGGCCGGAACCGGCACGGGGAGTTCGACGGGCAGCGTGGCGTCGAGCGACGAGCCGGCGGGGGTGAGCAGCGTGGGTTCCTCGACCCCGGCGAGCGCCTCGGTCCAGCGGCGCAGTCCGTCGTCGGTGTCGCGGGCGCCCAGCCAGGCGAGATAGTCGGTGAACGGCCGGACCGTGGGCAGCGCCGCCGGATCGGCCCCCGCCCCGTACAGGGCGAACAGTTCCTGCACGAGCAGCGGCGACGACCACCCGTCGAGCAGCAGGTGGTGCGCGGCGAAGATCAACCGGTGCCGGTCCGGCGCGAGACGCACGAGCGTGAACCGCACCAGCGGCGCGGCTGCGACGTCGAACCGCGTGGCGCGGTCCGCGGCGACGAGCTCGTCGCTGCGCTCCTCCACCGACCGAATGTCACATCGGGTCGATCCAACCGACGCGATGTGACATTCGGCCACGGCCACGGCCACGGGGTCGGGGGCGGGGGTGGGGCCGGAGGCGGGTGTGAGGTCGATGTGCGTCCACTGCAGGCCCGGCTCCCGGAGGACGACACCGATCGGGTCGCCCGCCGCGGTGGTGCGGAACCCGGTCCGTAGAATCGCGTGCCGGTCCAGCAGCGCGGCGGCGCTGCGGCGCAGAGTGTCCCGGTCGAGATCACCGTGCAGATCGAGGACGGTCTGCATCGAGTACACGTCCGTTCCGGCGCCGCCGTCGAGACCGGCGAGGAAGAACATGCCGCGCTGCAACGGCGTCAGCGGCACGACGTCGTCGATCGGGCCGAGTTCGGTGGTGAGCGAGGCGAGTTCGGGAACGGTCAGTCCACGGTAGGTCAGATCCGACGGGGTGGGACCGCCGGCATCGGGGTCGTCGGCGTGCCGGGCCAGCGCGGCGAGGGCCGCCACCCAGTGACGGGCGACAAGGGTGAGGGTTTCCTCGTCGAGGACCTCCGCCGCCGTGAATTCACAGACGAGCTCGGGTCCGGCCGGGCCGTCCTCGGTGACGGCGTTGACGTCGAGGACGTGGTCGAGCGGGGTGCCGGGATCGACGGCACCGCCGAGCGCGCCTGTCTCCGGCGCGGTGGACCATGCCTGACCGATGTTCTCCCCCAGCGTCATCCGGCCGAGGTAGTTGAACATCACGTCGGGAGAACGGTATCCGGGGAAGTTCCGCGTTCCCTCGGGAGTGAGCCGGCGCAGCAGCCCGAATCCGATGCCGCCGTCGGGCAGGGCCCGCAGCGACTCCTTGACCTGCGCGAGCGCGGTCCCGGTTGCGGCAGTTCCGGCCAGGGCCTCGTGCGGGTCGATGCCGGAGACGTCGAGCACGGCGGGGTACAGGGTGGTGAACCAGCCGACGGTGCGGGACAGGTCGGCGCCCGGCACGACGTGTTCGGCGCGGCCGTGACCTTCGAGGTGCACGCGCAGCCGGTCGCCGCCGCGCACCGACGTCACGGCCAGCGCGAGGGCGGTGAGCAGCACATCCGCAACGCCCGCCCGGTACGCGGCGGGCACGGTGGTGAGCACCTTCTCGGTGACCGCCGCGGGGACCCGCACCTCACGCGACCGGGCGGTGGCGACGGTGTCGCGTGCCGGATCCAGCGGGCGGGCACCGAGTCGCGGCTCGGCGCTGCCGGCGATCTGCTGCCAGCGCGGCAGGGACCGTGCGACACCGTCGGACGCGGCGGCCGCCGTGAGCCCGAGCGCCCAGTCCCGGAAGGAGGTGCCGGCCGCATCGAGATCCGGTGCGATGCCGCGCCGCGCCTGATCGACGGCGGCCGCGAGGTCGGGGACGAGGATCCGCCACGACACGCCGTCGACGACGAGGTGGTGCACGACGACGAACACCCGTCCCGCGGCGCCGGGGCCGGCGTCGAGGAACAGCACTCGGATCATCCGCCCGTCCGCGGGGTCGAGTTCCGCCAGGGCGCGGTCACGCTCCGCCTCGAACAGCGCATGCCACCGTGGGCCGCCGAGGCCTGTCGCGTCGATGCGGCGCACTGCGGCCTCGGGATCCGGAACATGCTCGGGGACCATCCATTCCGCATCCTCTCCGGCCGTGGTGAGACGGGAGCGCAGCATGGGGTGGGTGCGCAGCAGCGCGCCGACGGCGGCAACGAGGTGCGCTTCGGTGAGTCCGGCTGGAGCGACGAGCAGGCGCGATTGCGCGAGGCGCCGCAGATCCCCTCCGTGATCGAGAGTTTCGCGCACGATCGGGGTGAGCGGGACCGGGCCGGTGGCTGCGACGACGGGCCGCGACGGCTGTGCGGCGACCGTGTCGGACTCGCAGGCGGCGGCGAGCGCGGCGACGGTGCGCAGTTCGAACACCTGACGGGCGGTGATCCGCACGTCGGCGGCACGTGCGCGGGACACCAACTGGATCGAGACGATGGAATCTCCGCCGAGGGTGAAGAAGTCGTCGTCGACGCCGACGCGGTCGAGGCCGAGGACCTCCGCGAACGCGGAGCACAGCGTCGCCTCCGTATCGGTGCGGGGCGCACCGGATCCGGCGAGGGCGCCGAAGTCCGGCTCCGGCAGGGCCTTTCGATCGACCTTTCCGTTCGCGGTGGTCGGCAGTACCGGCAGCGGCAGGATCGCGGCGGGCACCAGGTAGTCGGGCAGCCGGGCGGCGACGGCAGCGCGCACGGCCCCGGGGTCCGCCGTGCCGGTGACGTAGCCGACCAGGCGGCGCACGTCGCGAGCGTCGGTATGGGCGACGACGACGGCAGCATGCACCCCCGGCACGGCACCCAGCGCGGCCTCGACCTCGCCGAGTTCGACCCGGAAACCGCGGATCTTGACCTGGTCGTCGGCGCGGCCCACGTATTCGAGGGCGCCGCGCTCGGCGTCGACCGGGTCCGGTAGCCACCGAACGATGTCACCGGTGCGGTACATCCGCTCCCCGGTGAACGGATCGGCGACGAACCGCTCCCCCGTCCGGCCGGGCTGTCCCAGGTAGCCGCGGGCGAGACCGCCGCCGGCGACGTACAGTTCCCCGGCCACACCGGGCGGTGCCGGTCGCAGCCACCGGTCCAGCACGTACAGCCGGGTGCCGGGGGTCGGGCCGCCGATGGTGACGGTGTCGCCGCCGATGCGGGTGTATGCGGCGTCGACGGTACATTCGGTGGGGCCGTAGCAGTTGTAGGCCTCGACGCCGTCCGCGGCACCGAGCCGCTGCCACAGCGCCGACCCGACGGCCTCGCCGCCGACGGTCACCTTGGCGGGCCGGTGGTCGTCGCCGTCGAGCAGTCCGGCATCGAGCAGTCCGCTCATCAGCACGGGCACGCAGTCGACGTGGTCGATGCGGTGGGTGCGCACGTAGTCGACGACGAATGCGGTGTCGGTGCGGTGCTCGTCGGGCAGCACGTGCAGGGTGTGCCCGGACAGCAGCCAGGTCAGGGCGGCGACGGCCGAGTCGAACGCGAACGGGTAGGTGAGCAGCACCCGCCATGTGCCGGACGCCGACCGCATGATCGTCTCCCGTTGCGCGGCAACGAGATCGGTGAGATTGGCGTGGGTGACTGCGACGCCCTTGGGGAGGCCGGTGGAGCCGGAGGTGTAGACGACGTACGCGGTGTGACCGGGGCGGATCGGCCGGCGACGGTCGGCGTCGGTGACCGCGGCGGCGGGCAGCGCGGCGAGCCGGGCCTGCACGTCCGGATCATCCAGCACAACGACGTGCGCACCGGTGAGGCACGCTCCGAGCTCTGCGGCGACGGCGCCGGTGGTGAGCACGACGCTCGGACGGGCGTCGACGACCATGTGGGCGAGCCGCTCCGCAGGGTACGACGGGTCGAGCGGCAGATACGCACCGCCTGCGGCGAGCACCGCGAGGAGGGCCTCGACGGTCACGGCAGAGCGCGGCAGCGCGAGGCCCACGAGCACATCGGGTCCGACACCGAGCTCGATCAGCAGCCGCGCGAGCCGCGCCGAGTTCGCTTCGAGTTCCGCGAAGGTGCGCCGGTCGGCACCGCACACCACCGCGGGGGTGTCGGGCTCCGCGGAGTCGGGCAGTCCCGCGACGGTGCCGTCCGAGGGCGCGGCCGGTGCGACGGACCACGTCCCGAGGACGCGGCCGCGCTCGGCGCCGGTGAGCACGTCCAGCCCGGCGGCCGGGCGGTCCGGTCCAGCAGCGAGGGCGCCGAGGATGTGGACGAGACGGCCGGCGAGGGCGGCGGCGTCGTCCGCGGTGAACACACCGGGCCGATAGTCGAGGGTCATGACGAGGGTCTCGGCGACGCCCGCGGTGAGCACGAGCGGATAGTTGGTGGCGTCGCGGCCCTCGACGGCGGCGATCGTGACCCCGCCCGCGCGCTGGGCCCGGTCGAGTGCGTCCCGGTCGACGGGGTAGCTCTCGAAGACGGTGAGGGTGTCGAACAACTCCCCGAGGCCGGTCTCGCGCTGGACCTCGGCGAGGCCGAGGTACTGGTGGTCGACGGTGCGGGACTGTGCGAGCTGCACCTGTCGCAGCAGCTCGGTGACGGTGGCGCGGGGATCGAGCCGTACCCGCACGGGCACGGTGTTGATGAACAGGCCGACCATGGATTCGACGCCGGTCAGTTCCGGCGGTCGTCCGGAGACGGTGGCGCCGAAGACGATGTCGTCGCGGCCGAGAAGTCCGGACAGGAGCAGCGCCCAGCCGGTCTGCAGGACGGTGTTGAGGGTCACCCCGGCGTCGCGGGCGAGGCCGGTGAGCCGGTCGTGCAGCCCGGCCGGCACGTCGACGGCGAGCGCGGCGGAGGGTGTGGTGGCGCGGGTGGCGCCGGGTGGGGCGACGAGGCTCGGTTCGGTGAGCCCGTCGAGGGATTCGCGCCACAGCGCGCGGGCGGCGTCGTGGTCCTGCCGGTCGAGCCAGGCGAGGTAGTCGCGGTAGGGCCGTACCGGGGCCAGCCCGGCGGCGGTGCCGCCGGCGGCGTAGATCTCGAGGAGTTCGCGCACCAGGATCGGGGTGGACCAGCCGTCGACGACGATGTGGTGGGCGGTGAGCACCAGCCGCACGTCATCGGACCCGAACCGCACGAACAGCCAGCGGATCAGCGGCGGCCGGGTGAGGTCGAACCAGTCCCGCAAGTCCTCGGTGAGCAGAGCCGCGAGACGCCGCTCGGACTCGTCGACCGGGAGTCCGGTGAGATCGACTCTGCGCCAGGGGGCTTCGATGCCACGTACGACGAGTCCGGCGGTGCGGCCGTCCTTGCGGGGACGGAAACACGTGCGCAGCGCGGGATGCCGTTCCAGCAGCGCCTGCGCGGAGGCACGCAGTCCGTCCTCGTCCACCCGCCCGGTCAGGTGCAGCACGGACTGCACGGTGTAGGCGTCCGGTTCGACGGCTTCGGCGGCAAGGGCGGCGTCGTCGGGCGCGGCGACGGTGCTGAGGTAGAGCAGGCCCTGCTGCAGCGGCGAGAGGGGAACGATGTCTTCGAGCGCGGAGGTGCGGGTCATGTCTGCCTAACGGAGCGGGTGTGCGACGAGCACGGCCCCCGGGTCGCCGGACGCGGGGGCCGTGGGTGCCGGGAGGGCTACTGCTGCTGGTTCGCGGGCAACGCGGCGAGTGCCTGATCGATGGAATCGAGTGCGAGCAGCGCGGTCTCGTAGGTCGCGGCGTGGGAGTGCCGGACCGGGACCAGGTTACCGGCCTGCACGGCGGGCAGGGCCTGCCACAGCGGGGAGGCCATCAGCTCCTGCAATTCGGGCGAGACGGAACCGTCGGCCTCGACGCCGTAGACGATGACGTCGACGTCCCCGAGGTTCCGGCCGATCTCCTCGACGGAGAGATACTCGCCGTGCACGGCCTCGGGGTCGGCGGGCTGACCGGGGAACTGCAGGTCGAGGTCCTGGAAGAGGTTGGTGGTGTACGAGGAGGCGTACTCGCGGTAGAACTCACCCGGCTCGGTACCGCACACGTTGCAGACCCCGGCGAAGGTCAGGTTCCCGAGGGTGCCGCGGTACTTGCCGGCGATCTCGGCGGCACGCGCCTCGTACTGCTCCTTGTACTCGCCGTACTCCTCGGAGACGCCGGCGGCGTCGGCGTACTGCTCGCCGAGCACGCGCCAGTCACCGGGATCGGTCAGGCCGAGGAAGACCACCGGAGCGAGGGCCTCGAGTTTGGCCGTGTCGAGCTGCGACTGCACCCGCGCGGGCACGCCCATGATGATCAGGTCGGGCGCGGCGGCGGCCACGGCCTCGTAGTCGAGTTCGCTCACGGCGCCGTCCGGCGCCACCTTGGGCAGGGCCTCGTACGCGGCCGCGGTCTCGGCGTCCATGTTGTCGAGCTCGCGGGTCCATTCGCAGGCCGCAGCCAGGTTCGCCTCGGCCTGGAGCAGCGGTAGGACCGCGTACCCGCAGGCGACGATGCGCTGCGGATCGGCCGGGATCTCGACCGACCCGTTTTGCGCCTCGAACGTGCGCGTGGTGCTCGCGCTGGACTCCTCACCGGTGTCGGTGTCGCTGCCGCATCCCGCGAGGCCGATCGCCAGCATCGCCGCCGCGCCGATCGCCGCGGCGTGGCGCACCCGGCCCAGTCCCTCAACCCGCATCGCTCACTCCCACATGTCTGTTCGCCGGGCATCCGCCCGGGCTCAGTTGGTTAGGCTAACCGAACCTACTCTGCGCGCCAAGCGCTACGTTCCCGGACCACGGCGCCCCTCTACACACGTCGCGTCGGTCCGAGCCGCCGGCTCCCCCGCCCACCGCGTCGCCACCACCTCAGCCGCACACGCACCGCCCCTCCGCGACGGCGCCCCGCCTCATACCACCGCTCCGGCCGGCACAGTATCGGCGCGCCCCCAGGCCGGCAGGCGTGACGCCCGGTTCTCCGACTCACACGTTCCCAGGGCTCAGTCTGTGGGCTCAGTCTGTCTTTTCGGTTTCCGAACTCCTGCGTTACGAACCGGGAGTCAGGTGCCAAGGTTCGATGACGCAATCTCCAAGGGGCGTCCCCGGGTACAGACTCGCCGGGTACCGAATCTCCGCTGGTTGTCAGCACACGCCGGGAGAATGATCCGGTGGCGCTCAGGGACCGGCAACGCACGAGATCGCGTACCAAGTGGCCGACTGCGGCCTTCTGGATCATCACGTTCTTGTTCGCATACGCATTGCGCGATCTCTTCGGCTGGTGGGCATGACTGGTGTATCTCGGCGCAGGACTGGCAATTACCTGTTTCTGACGGAAGCGGCGGCAACGCAGTCGATATATGATCTTGTTCGGCTCGAGCCGCGCAGTGCTGGTCGCCATGGCACCAGCCATGTCCATGGTCGCCGCTCAGCGGATGGCGGCGACGGGAGAAACCCGACACCCGAAACGTGAGGGAACTCGGATCTACTTGGATCGCCGATCCCGCCGGCGCCGGTTCCGCGGCAATCCCGGAGAGCGTCCGCTGTCGCACACCGCACCACCGGCAAAGAACGACGGCCCAAGGAGATCGCACCGCGCCCTCCCTATGCCGGTGTGGACCACAGGGGACGGTACGGCCGACCCTGCCGCAACCCCGACCTCGGCGAGGCAGCAACACCGCCTCGGTGGACACCCTCGCCTCCGTGGAGACGGCCCCCTCGCCGGCGCGGTCGGAGTTGAACGCAGTGCGGAACCCGACGGCAGGGCGGCACCGACCCGATCCTGGAGAAATGGCACGATGACGCGATGAGCATCGGTAGCTATCTTGCCCTGATGGGCGTCTGGCTGGTCGGGGTCGTCTCCCCCGGACCGGATGCTGTTGTGGTGATGCGACAGTCGGTCCTGGGATCCCGCCGACTCGGGATGGCCACAGCCCTCGGAATCGCCACAGGAATCGCGGTCTGGGTCACCGTGGCGATGCTGGGTGTGGCGGCCGGACCACCGAAGGTGCTCGCCGCCGTCCAGATCCTCGGGGCGGTGCTGCTGCTGTACCTGGCCATGGCGACCCTCCGGGCGCGGCCACTCACCGACACCACAACGGTCGCATCACCGCGATCGCCCTCGACATCCTTCGCCCTCGGCGTCGCCACCAACATCACCAACCCGAAAGCGGTGATGTTCTTCATGGCCGTGTTCGCCACACTGATACCGCAGCACGCTTCCGGAGTAGACAAACTCACCGCGGCGGTGTTGCTGATCGCCTCCGAAACCGCGTGGTTCGGCGCCCTCGCCTGGTTCGCATCCGCGAAAGCCGTCGACCACTGGCTGCGGTCCCATGCCCGCGCGTTCGCCCGCACCACCTCCGCGGTCCTGACGATTCTCGCCGGGGTCGCACTGTGGTCGGGCACAACAGAACTACTTGCCTGACCCCCGGGCGACCTCTAGTCGGGCGCACCGGCCCGGCCACCCCCTCCACTCGGGCAATCGGAGGGTGCCACGTCCACGACCTCCGCGTACTGCTCCCGCGCAACCGCATCTGCGCGCGACGGGCTCGCCGCAGGGCCCGTACCCCCAGATTCCCGAGACCCTCATTTCGACGATGCCGAGAGGATAACGTCACCCCTCGACTACGTGCGCGACCCTGCTGCGCGCCGGTTCTCCGGCCTGTCGGAGGGTTTCATCGCCCCGGACGGGGACATCGGCGGAAGTCAGAGGGCCGGTGTGCCTACCGTTCAGGTCGGGACACCCTCGGGAGAGGCGGCGTTCAGCTGCTGGACGTCGGCGTTGTGGGCGCGCAACGCTGCGCGGACTTCGACGCCGGCGCGGCGTCGGCACTTTCGCCGTCCCGGTCGTGGACGACCACAATCAGCACGGCGCGTGACGGCGACACCGATCGGACGCGATGGGGGGTATTCGCGTCGAAGTAGAGGCTGTCCCCCTCGTCCAGGGTGATCACCTGATCGGGGATGCTCACCTCGACAGCCCCCTCTTTGACGAAGATGAACTCTTCACCCGGGTGCTCCATGTAGTCGGATCCGGGTTGCGTCGTCGGGTGAACAATGAACGGCTGCATAGATTTACCGATCATGCGGGTGGCGACGGCGTCGTAGACCGCACTCCCGTCGCGCTCGTCGACCTGCGCGCGCTCATCTCGCCGTTCGACCGTCATCATGCTGTTGTCGGGGCTGTCGGAGAACAGCTGACTGACATCGGCGTCCAGGGCCCGCGCGATCTTCAGCGCGACCGCGATCGACGGTGTACTGATCCCTCGCTCGACCTTCGACAGGTAGCTCTTGGTCAGCCCGGTGCCCTCGGCGAGGGCCTCCAAGGTCAACCCCGCCCGGCGTCGATGCGACCGCAGTAGCGCCGCCATCGTGTCCACACCTCCCTCTCGGTTGCGCCCGCGAAGACAGGCGTCCCCGCACACGCCCACCCTACCGACCACATCACCAGGTTGCACTATAGGACACTTTGTGTCCTATAGTGCTCTACGTGTCATGAATTTGTCCCTGTTGAAAGGAGCCCCAAGGATGGCGACAACGATGAATCTCGGCAAAGCCGAGTTGATGGAGACCGCCAAGAAGACCATGCGCACCGAGGTCGCGGCGGCTGAGTGGACGGACCGACAGAAGATCGCCCTGACCTGCCGGGCTCTGTTCGATGCCGGACACGACTCCGGTCTGGCGGGCCAGATCTCCGCGCGCGGCGAGGCGCCGGGGACCTTCCTCACACAGCGGCTCGGTCTCGGCTTCGACGAGATCACCGAAAGCAACCTGCTCCTCGTCGACGAGGACCTTCAGGTTCTCGAAGGCAGCGGCATGGCGAACCCGGCCAACCGGTTCCACAGCTGGATCTACCGGGCACGGCCGGATGTGAACTGCATCGTCCACACGCATCCTCTGCACGCGGCGGCATTGTCCATGCTCGAGATCCCCCTGCAGGTCTCTCAGATGGACGTCGCCCCGCTCTACGACGACTGTGCGTTCCTGCCGGACTGGCCGGGAGTTCCAGTCGGCAACGAGGAGGGCGAAATCATCTCTGCCGCGCTCGGGGACAAGCGCGCGATCCTGCTCGCCCACCACGGCCAACTCGTCGTCGGATCAACCATCGAAGAGGCGTGCTCGCTGGCGCACCTGATCGAACGGGCGGCTCGCTTGCAACTGCTCGCGATGGCGGCCGGCGAGATCAAGCCTCTTCCTCCACGGCTGGCGCGGGAGGCCCACGACTGGACCCTCACCCCACGCCGCAGCGACGCCAACTTCGGCTACTACGCACGCAAGGCCCTGCGCTCGCACCCGGACGCGATCGACTGTCACTGACCCCGGCCACCCACCACCCGAATCCCTCTTGGAGTGCACCTTGACCACAATCAGCGGAATCGTTGCGTACCCCGTCACACCGTTCGACAACCGAGACCCCGACACGATCAACGTCGACATCCTGCACCTGCTGCTGGACCGCATGATCGATGCAGGCGTCGACGCGATCGCGCCTCTCGGGAGCACCGGAGAGAGCGCCTACCTCGACCACAACGAGTGGATCACCGTCGCAACCGAAACCATCCAGCACACCGACGGCCGGGTGCCGACGGTCGTCGGAGTCTCGGACCTGACCACTGCCGGCACGATCCGTCGCGCGCAGATCGCCGAACGCCTCGGCGCCACGGCCGTGATGGCGCTGCCCACCTCGTACTGGCGCCTCACCGAGGAAGAGGTCCGGCTGCACTTCACCACCCTCGCCGAATCGATCGGAATCCCGGTGATGGTCTACAACAACCCAGCTACCACCGGCATCGACATGACCGCCGAGTTCCTGTTCGACCTCGTCACCACCGTTGAGAACATCACGATGGTCAAAGAGTCCACCGGCGACATTGCGCGCATGCACCGCCTGAACGAACTCAGCGGCAACACACTTGCGTTCTTCAACGGCAGCAACCCGCTGGCGCAGAGGGCCTTTCAGGCGGGGGCCGCAGGCTGGTGCACGGCGGCACCGTGCCTGATCCCGCACCGGATCGTCGAGTTCCACCGCGCGATCACCACGGGCCGGGAGGACGAGGCGGCCGAACTCTTCGACCGGCTCCGTCCGCTCCTCGACATGATCGTCAGCCGCGGGCTTCCGGCCACGATCAAGGCGGGCCTGCGCAGCGTCGGCGTCGAGGCGGGAACCCCGCGCCGGCCCCTGCTTCCCCTCGATGAACCCGAAACCACCCGACTCGAGGAACTCATCGCCGCCTGCCGGTGACGGGCCACCACCGCTCGTATTTCCGCGCAGCACTGCTCGAACGCTGCCTCTCGCTGGGCGCAGCGCATCCCGCATCGAACTTCGCAGGCGCAGGGCCCGCGGACACTACGCACTGGTACCGCTCGACCCGAGATCTTCGAACACATACAGGAGCAACCGAATTGGCAACGACCACCCCTACGACGGTCCGACCGCTCGCCCCCGCCGACGAGACTCGCTGGCGCGTCCTCTTCCGTGAATACCGCACGTTCTACAAGCTGCCCGAGTCAGAGGACGTCGTCTCCCGCGTATGGGGATGGTTCATGGATCCCCGACACGAATGCAAGGCGCTCGTCGCGGAGGCGCACGGCGAGATCCTCGGGTTCGCACACCACCGTCGTTTCTCCTCGCCCTACACCGGCACCACCGGTCTCTTCCTCGACGACCTGTTCACCGACCCCGCGGCCCGGGGCCGGGGTGTCGGACGTGCACTGATCGAGCGTCTCACCGAGATGGCCGCAGCCGAGGGCCGCGCCGTGGTGCAGTGGGTGACCGCCGAGGACAACCACCGAGCCCAGGCGCTCTACAACACCCTCGCCACACGAACGAACTGGGTCACCTACGAAGCCCAGCCCTCGGCGAAGTGATCACTGCCCCATGAGCGGGTTCCTTGCATAGACCCTTCGAGTGGCGCCTGTGCTGGGGCGGCAAGATGCGAGTCGATCCCTTGCCCCGCCGCCCCAGCACCGCCGATCCGGCCGCGCAGCGGCACTCCGCCGGGAGGGTCCCCGTCGTGCGTTCCACATCTCGGCCGTGGCGTGGACCGATCCGCGGGCAGGATTCGACGCCGAGAGACCGGCCACGCTGCCGAGTCGGGACTCGGATACAGAACTCGCGCTCCAGCGCATCTGCTGTCCACCGGCGGGCGATCGAAGAGCACGTCGTCACCCGGCGGTGGACGGCCCGAATCAGTGATGCCGCGTGCTTCATTGCCCAGGGCGGTGAAACTCATCCGAACTCCAGGGCGAACTCGTCGATCTCGGACTGGTCGAGGTCGCTCAGCGTCAGATCGGAGGGCGTGAAGCCGCCCGCGTCGTCGCGCGCGGCGTGGTCGGCGAGCGCACACAGTGCCGCGACCCAGCCATGCGCCAACTCGGCGACGACGGACGCCGGCACGACGCCGGTGGCGTAGCCCCACGTCGCGCGGAGCACCGGTCCGGCCGGCGTCTCCTCGGTGACGGCACCGACCTCGATCGCGTGGCTCACCGGCATCGCGTCGTCGGTGGCGCCACCGAGCACGTCGGCCTCCGGAGCGGCCGTCCACGGCGCGCCGGTCCCCTCACCGAGGGTCAGCCGGCCGAGATAGTTGAACCCGATCTCCGCTGCCGGCGCGGCCCCGAGTTCGGTCCGGGACTCGGGATCGAGGTGCCGGAGCATGCCGAATCCGATTCCGCTGTCCGGGATCTCCCGCAGTTGCTCCTTGACCAGTTTGAGCGCCGCGCCGGCGGCGTCCCCACCGGCGAAGGCCTCGGCGAGGTCCACCCCCGACACGTCGAGACGGACCGGATACAGGGTGGTGAACCAGCCGACGGTGCGGGACAGGTCGGCGCCGGGCACCACCTGCTCCTCGCGTCCGTGCCCCTCCCGGTCCACCGGGACCGCCCCACCGCCGCACGCCCGGCCCACCGTCAGCGCCAGGGCGGTGAGCAGCACGTCGTCGACCCCGGCGCGGAAACGCTCCGGCACCGTCGTCAGCAGCGCCTCGGTCACCGACGCCGGAACCTGCACCTGCACCCGCGAGACCGTCGCCAGCGTGTCACGCGCCGGATCCACACCCCGCCCGGCGATTCGCACGCATCCGGCCGGTTCGAGGGCGCGGCGCCACAATGCCAGTTCGCCGCGCCGCGCCGGAACCTGCTCCAGCAGTCCCCGCGCCCACGTACGCAGAGGCGTTCCCCCGCCGGCCGGTTCGGTGCCCTCGCACGCGGCGGCCAGGTCCGGGACCAGGATCCGCCACGAGACCCCGTCGACCACCAGGTGGTGTATCACCACCAGGATCCGACCCGGACGGTCCGGCCCGGCGTCGAAGAAGACCACCCGCAGCATCGCGCCGGTCTCGGGATCGAGAGCGGCGCAGGCGACGTCGGTCTGCTCGGACAGCACCGACGAGCACGCCCGCTCGTCGAGGCCACGGACGTCCACCCGGGCGACGAGCGTGGCGGGAGCGACCGCCTCCACCGGACGGATGTCGAAGGTCCGTGCGGTCGGATCGAACACGGCGCGCAGGGCGTCGTGTGCCGCGAGCACTCGGCCCACCGCGCCCACCAGGGTGGCGAGGTCGAGCCCGGCGGGTGCGATCAGCAGCCGGGACTGGGCGAAGCTCCGGTAGGGACCACCGCGGTCGAGGAGGTCGTGCACGATCGGGGTCGCGGGCACGAGCCCCAGGGCCGCGGTTCGATCCGTCGCCTCCGCCACCGGGTCGACCTGCACGATCCGGGCCAGGCCCGCCGGGGTGCGGTGTTCGAACACGTCGCGCGCGGCGAACCGCAGTCCCGCCGCGCGAGCACGCGACACGAGCTGGATCGAGACGATCGAATCGCCACCGAGGGAGAAGAAGTCGTCGTCCGGACCGACGGCGTGCAGGTGCAGCACCTCGGCCACCACCGCGCACAGGCGCCGCTCGAGGTCGTTCGCCGGGGCGCGGGACGCACCGGCGGGTGCGAAGACCGGAGCGGGCAGCGCCCGCCGATCGACCTTGCCGTTCGGGGTGATCGGGAACGCGTCGAGCACCACGATCGCGGCCGGCACCATGTGCTCGGGCAGGCGGCGGGACACGTGCTGCCGCAACGCCTCCGGGTCGGGTGCCGCGCCGACGACATAGCCGACGAGCCGGCGACGGCCCGGCTCGTCCTCCCGGGCCACGACCACGCAGCCCGCGACCGACGGGTGCGTCGACAGCACGGTCTCGATCTCGCCGAGTTCGATGCGGAACCCGCGGATCTTGACCTGATCGTCGCTGCGGCCGAGGTATTCGAGGACCGGGCGGTCGCCACCGACGTCGAGCCACCGCACCCGATCGCCGGTGCGGTAGAGGCGGATTCCGGAGGCACCGAACGGATCGGCCACGTAGCGGGCCGCACTCGGCCCGGGGCGGTTCAGGTAGCCGCGGGTCACACCGGGCCCGCCGACGTACAACTCCCCGGCCACACCCGTCGGCACGAGGCGCAGGCGCTCGTCGAGCACGTACACCCGGGCGCCGTCGATCGGCGCCCCGAGGTGCGGGCGCGCGCCGCCGATCTCGGCGACGGTGGCGTCGACCGTGCACTCGGTGGGGCCGTACATGTTCAGCGCCCGCACCCCGTCGATCGACCCGAGCGTCGACCACAGGTCCGCGGACACGGCCTCCCCGCCGACGGCGAGCAGGCCCGGCCGGTGCGGTGCCGCGGGATCGCACAGGCCGGCGGCGAGCAGTTCGGTCATGAGCAGCGGTACGCAGTCGACGGCGTCGATGCGGTGGGCTCGCACGTAGTCCACGGTGGCGGCGGCGTCGGCGAGCAGGTCGGCGTCCGGCAGGTACAGCGCGTGCCCGGCCAGCATGGACAGCAACGGATCGATCGAGGAGTCGAACGACAGCGCGTAGGTCAGCAGCACCCGCAGCGGCCGGTCCTCCGCACGGCCGACGGTCCGGCGCCGCTGGGTCGCGACCAGGTTCACGACGCCGCGGTGCGGCACCACGACGCCCTTGGGGAGGCCGGTCGAACCGGAGGTGTAGACGACGTAGGCGGCTCCGTCGCCGGAGACGGCGCCGGGACGCTCGCCCGGCTCGAGCGGGGTGTCCGGGAGCGTCGGGTCCACCGCGGCGAGCGCGACCTCGTCGAGGACGAGGACGGGCCGGCAGTCGGCGAGCATGTGCTCGATGCGTTCGGCCGGGTACCCGGGATCGACCGGCACGTAGGCGCCGCCGGCCTGCCACACCGCGAGGGCCGCAACTATCGCGTCGGTGCCGCGCGGCAGCATCAGCCCGACCACCGTCTCGGGTCCCACACCGCGGCGGATCAGGTGCCGCGCGAGCCGACTGGTACGGGCGTGCAGTTCCCCGAAGGTGAGCGTCCCGGTGGCGGTGACCAGCGCGGTCGCGGTCGGGGTGCGCCGCGCCTGGCGGGTGAACAGCTCACCCAGGGTATCCACGCCGACGTCTTCGATCTCGTCCATACATACGTACGGGCTGCCGGAGCGGAGACGGTCACGTTCGTCGTCGGCGAGCAGGTCGAGCGCGGACAGCCGGGTCCGCGGATCCGTCGCGAGCGCCTCGAAGGCACGCACCACGCGCCCCGCGAGCGCGTCGGCGGTGGGCGCGTCGAACAGGTCCCGCGCGTACTCCACCCGCACCCGCAGGCCGTCGCCCGCGTCCTCGACAACGTCGAAGGTCAGGTCGAACAGGGCGGCGCCGGTGTCGACGGTGGACACCCGCGGTTCCAGGTCTGCGAAGGCGTCGACGACCGGCGGGGTGCGGTGCTGCACGAGCACCTGGAACAGCGGGTGCCGGCCGACGCTGCGGGACGGGTTCAGGGCCTCGACAAGCCGGTCGAACGGCAGGTCCTGATTCGCGTAGGCGTCGAGGTCGGTGCTGCGGACCCGGGCGAGCAGTTCGGCGAGCGTGGGATCGCCGGACAGGTCCGTCCGCAGCACCACCATGTTGACGAAGAACCCGACGAGGCCGTCCAGTTCAGCGGCGGGGCGGCCCGCGGTGGGCGAGCCGATCGGGAGGTCCTCCCCCGCGCCGCTGCGCGCGAGGGCGACAGCGACCGCGGTGTGCACGAGCATGAACATCGTGGCGCCCGCACCGCGCGCGACGGCCCGCAGCGCATCGGCCACGTGCGACGGGACCGTCCGTTCGACCGTGCCGCCCGCGAACGTGGCCGTCGCGCCGCGCGGCCGGTCGGTGAGCAGGGCGAGTTCCTCGGGCATCCCGTCCAGCCGGGCGCGCCAGTAGTCCAGCTGTCGATCCGCGAGTCCGCCTGCACCGCCGAGTATCTCGCGATGCCACACCGCGAAGTCGGCGTACTGCACCGGCAGCGGCGACGGCGTCCAGGTGCTTCCGGCGGCCGCCGCGGCGTAGGCCGCGCCGAGTTCGCGCAGCAGGATCGGGGCGGACAGTTCGTCGGCGGCGACGTGGTGCACGAGCACCAGCAGCACAGCCTCCGCGGATCCGCCGTCGAAAAGCGCCACCCTGATCGGGATCTCGCGTTCGAGATCGAACGCGTGCCGCGCCTCGGCCGCCACCGCCGCGTCCAGGTCGGCCGCCGCGACGGTGCGGGCGGTGAACGGCACGCCGGGTGCGGCGAGCACGCGCTGCCGGCCGACGCCGTCGTGGTCCTCGAGCACGGTGCGCAGGACCTCGTGCCGGTCCAGTACCGCGCGCACCGCGCCGCGCAGCGCCACCGGATCGGGGACACCGCGCAGGCGCAGCGTCAGCGGCACGTTGTAGGTCGGGCTCGGACCCTCGAGCCGGAACTGGAACCACAGCCGCTGCTGCCCCGCCGACAGCGGCGCGTGCTCGCCGCGTTCGACCGGACGCAGCGGGATCCGCAGGGCCGCAGCGTCGTCCGGGCACTGCGCGGCGAGGGCCTCGACGGTCGGGTGGTCGAAGACGGTGCGGATCGGCAGTTCCACGCCGAGCGCGTCGCGGACCTTCGCGATCAGCTTGGCCGCCGCGAGGGAGTGACCGCCGAGGAGGAAGAAGTCGTCGTCGACGCCGACGGTGTCGAGGCCCAGGACGTCCGCGAACACGGCGCACAGCAGGCGTTCGCGTTCGGTAGCGGCCGCGCGGCCGCCGACGAGGGCCCCGAAGTCCGGTTCCGGCAACGACGTGCGGTCCACCTTCCCGTTGGTGGTGAGCGGCAGCGCGTCGAGGAACACGAACGCCGACGGCATCATGTGCGCCGGCAGCCGCCGCGCCACGCGCTCGCGGGCCGCCGCCGCGTCACCGCCACCGCCCACCAGGTAGGCGACGAGCCGCGCGGTGCCGGTGGGGTCGGGACGCGCCACGGCGACGGCCCGCGCGACGCCGGGCAGTTCCTGCAGAGCCGCCTCGACCTCGCCGAGTTCGACGCGGAAGCCGCGGATCTTGACCTGGTCGTCCCGGCGGCCGCGGTAGACGAGGTGGCCGTCCGCGGTCCACCGCAGCACGTCGCCGGTCCGGTACATGCGGCTTTCGTTGTCGCCGAACGGGTTTGCCACGAACCGCGCCGCGGTCGCGCCGGGCGCGCCGAGGTAGCCGCGCACCACGCCGGGGCCGGCGACGTACAGTTCGCCGTCCACGCCCTCCGGGACGGGCTCGAGCGCGGCGTCGAGCACGTAGGCCCGCAGGTTCGCCACCGGCCGGCCGATCACGGGTTCCGCCGCGTCCCCCACCTCGGCGACGAGGACGTCGACGGTGCCCTCCGTGGGGCCGTAGAAGTTGAACGCGGCGCGGTCGCGGTCGCGCAGGCGTCGCCACAGGGTGTCGGTGACGGCGTCGCCGCCGAACCCGAGGGTCGGCACGTCGGGCAGCAGGTCGGCCTCGACGATCTGCTCGAGTTGCGCGGGCGACAGTTCGACGAAGTGCCACCCCTCGTTGCGGGCGAGTTCGGCGAGCCGGTGCGGGTCACGCTGGGTGACCTCGTCGACGATGCTCAGCTCGTGCCCGTCGAGCAGCCACAGGTGCGGGCCCCACGAGGCGTCGAACGCGAACGACCAGGCGTGCCCGACCCGCAGGCGGTCGCGGCCGGCCTCGGCGCGGGCCCGGGAGAAGACGCGCTCGCGGTGGCTGTGAAAAAGGTTGACGGCGCCGCGGTGCGGGACCTCCACGCCCTTGGGCCGGCCGGTCGAACCGGAGGTGTGGATGATGTAGGCGACGTCGAGCTCGTGCAGCGGACGGCCGCGGTCGGCGTGGGTCAGCGGCTCGGCGTCGTAGCCGGACAGGTCCAGCCCGTCGAGGTTCACCGGATCGGGTAGGCCCGCGGTGCCGGAGATCTCGGCGATACGTGCGGCGCCGTCGCCGCCGGTGAGCACGACACCGGGCGCGGTCTCGGCGAGCACGTGGGCGAGCCGCTCGGGGGGATGGTCGGGGTCCAGCGGGACACCCGTCGCACCGGCCTCGAGGACGGCGAACAGCGCAACCAGCGTGTCGGCGCGGCGCGGCAGTGCGACGGCGACGCGCCGCTGCGGACCGAGCCCGAGGCTCAGGAGATGACGGGCGAGGCGGCGCGAGCGCGCGGCCAGTTCACCGAAGGTCAGGGCGGTGGCCGCATCGCGCACCGCGGGTGCGTCCGGGTCGCGGGCCACCTGCGCGGCCAGCAGGTCCGGCAGCGTGAGACCCGCAGGGACCGGCAGGTCGTCGCCGCTGCGCTCGACGAGGAGGCGGCGGCGCTCGCCGGGGTCGAGGATCTGCAGCCGGGCCAGCGGCCGGTGCGGGTCGGTGAGCGCGGCGACCTGCGTGAGGAGCAGTTCGAGCCGGCGGGCGTGCCGCTCGAGGTCGTCGGCGGTGTAGGCGTCGGCGTCCGCGTCCACCCAGATCTCGAGGCCACCGGTGTGGTCGAGCGGCCGCACGGTGACCATGAAGTCCTGCAGCGGGCCCCGGGCCACGGAGTGCACCGCGGCGTGCAGGTCCGCGAAACGCAACCGGTCGCCGAACGGTTTGACGTTGACGGAGGGCCCGACGACGCCCCGGGAGCCGGCGGGCAGCCGGAGGTCGTTCTGGATGTCCTCCCCGCGGTAGCGGTGGTGCGGGCGGCAGTCCGCCACCGCGGTGCGCACATCGCCGACGAGGTCGGCGAGGGTGCGGGCGGGGTCGGGACGCAGGCGCAGCGGTACGACGTTGACTGCGGACATCGGTACGGTCGCCGCGGCGCTGCCCAGCCGGTTCATCACCGGAAATCCCACGATCACGTCGCCGCGTCCGGTCGCGGCCCGCAGGTACGCGGCGACAGCGGCGGTGACGACGTCGCCCCAGCTCGCCCCGATGGCCTTGCCGAGCCGCGAGAGTCCCTGCTGCTGTTCGGCGGTCAGGGTCAGACGCAGACCCCGGCAGCGGACGGCGATGCCGCCGGGACCGTCGGCGAGGGCCACGGCGTCCTCGGCGCCGTCGAGGTACCCGGCCCAGAAGTCCCGGTCGGCGGCGAAGTCCGCGGACGCGCGGTAGGCGGCCTCCTCGGCCACGATGGGGGCGAGCGGGGCGAACCTCGCCGGCGGCACCGGGCGTCCGAGCACGTCGGCGGTGTAGCGCTCGGCGATGCGCCGGGTGAGCAGTCCGAAGCCGTAGGCATCGATCACCAGGTGGTGGATGCACAGGTAGAGAATCGCGTGCCGGTCGTCGAGCCGGAGCACGGCGGCCCGCAGGCAGAGTTCCCGCGCGGGGTCGAGTACGCGCGTGTGGTCCTCGCGCATCCAGCGCCGCGCGGCCGCTTCCGGGTCGGGTTCGCCGCGCAGATCGACCACGGCGGGGTCCGGCGGCTCGTGCGCGCCGGGACGGATGACGACCGACCCGTCGGCCTGCGCGACGAAGGCCGCGGTCAGCACCTCGGCCTCGGCGACGGTCTCCCGGACCGCGCGCGTCACGGCAGCCACGTCGACCTCGCCGCGGAGTTCGACGCATTCCGCGGTGTTGAAGACGGGGTTCGCGGGGTCGAGCTGCTGGGCGAACCACACGCCGGACTGGGCCCGCGTCAGCGGAAACTCCGAGGTCGACAGGCCGGACGTGGGCACGATCGATCCCCTTTCTACGGTCGAATTCGACTGTGCCGTATCGCATCACGAGCCGTGAGGTCGGTCCGGCGCGAAACGTGACGATACCAAAGGTTAGGCTAACCGTATATGTTCTGCTGGGTCGGGTGCGCGGCACCACGACCGTCCCTGTCACCGCTACGAGAGGTCTGTGCACATGCAAGCACCGGTCGCCGCCCGCGGCACCGCCGCCTCGCGGCAGGTCGATACCGCCGCCTCGCGGCAGGTCACGGCCGCCGCCCCGTTCGTGCTGTCGCGTCCGCACGGCACCGTCGTAGCGGACGGCGTCGACGTCCGGTTCGACTCGGCCGACGAGGCCGCAGCCGCGCTGCGCGCCGGCTCGGTGGCGGCCGTCGTGGGCGCCCTGCCGTTCGCCCCCGATCACCGCGCCGCGCTCACGGCACCCGTCGCGCTGCGGCACGAGCCCGACCCCCTCGGGGACGGCACCGTCCCGCTCGCGCCGGTGCGGATCGCCGCGACGATGCCCGCCGAGGACGAACACCTCGACCGGGTGGCGACGGCGTTGCGGCAGCTGCGCGACCCGGCCGACGACCTGGCGAAGGTGGTGCTGGCCCGGGCACTGCTCCTGCGGGCGGACGCACCCGTGGCACCGATGTCGCTGCTCGCCCGGCTGGCCGGAAACGACCCCGCCGGCAACGGTTTCGCCGTCGACCTCACCGCCGCCGGCGGGGCGTGGACCGGCCGGCATCTCGTCGGTGCCAGTCCCGAGGTACTCGTCCGCCGCCGTGGCGATCTCGTCACCTGTCATCCGCTGGCCGGGTCCGCACCCCGGCATCCGGACCCCGAGGTGGACGGGCGCACCGCGCAACGTCTCGCCGCATCGGAGAAGAACCTCGCCGAGCACGCCCATGTCGTCGAGGCTCTGCGCGCGAGTCTCGACCCGCTGTGCAGCGACCTCGACATCCCCCGTACGCCGACGCTGACGAGCACCCGGCAGCTCTGGCACCTGGGCACCCCGATCTCGGGCCGGTTGCGGGACCGGTCGGTCACCGCGCTCGACCTGGCTCTGGCCGTGCATCCGACCCCCGCGATCTGCGGCACGCCGACCGCTGCGGCCCGGGCACTGATCCGCGAGCTGGAGGGCGACCGCGGCTTCTACGCCGGTGCCGTGGGCTGGGCCGACCGGGACGGTGACGGCGAATGGATGGTGACGATCCGCTGCGCCGTCCTCGACGCCGACGGCACCACGCTCACCACCCATGCCGGCGGCGGCATCGTCGCCGGGTCGGATCCGGCCGACGAACTCGCCGAGACCACAACGAAGTTCGGCACAGTGCTCGACGCGCTCGGGGTACGGCGATGAGCCGGTCCGTCACCCTCGTCGTCGGCGCCGCCCACGGCATCGGCCGCGCCACCGCCCGCACCCTCGCGAAGGCCGGGCACCGCGTCGTCCTCGCCGACCGGGATCTCGACGGCCTGGCCGAGACCGCCGCGCTGCTCGACGTGCCCGCCCCCGTGCACGGTCTCGACGTGTGCGATGCGGCCGCCGTCACCGAGACGGTCGCGCACATCGAAGCCGAGCACGGACCGGTCGACGCGCTGGCCCACGTCGCGGGTGTGTTCACCACCGGATCGGTGCTCGACTGCGATCCCGCCGAATGGCGGAAGATGTTCGACGTCAACGTCACCGGCCTGGTCAACGTGCTGCGCGTCGTCGGCCGCGGGATGCGCGAACGCCGGCACGGCGCGATCGTCACGGTCGGTTCGAACTCGGCGGGCGTGCCCCGCCTCGGGATGGGCGCCTACGGGGCGTCGAAGTCCGCCGCCCACATGATCGTCCGGGTGCTCGGTCTCGAGCTGGCCCGGTTCGGGGTGCGCGCCAACGTCGTCGCGCCCGGTTCCACGGACACTGCGATGCAGCGGTCCCTGTGGCCGGATCCGGCCGACGACGCGGGTGCCCGCACCGCGATCGACGGGGACGCCGCCTCGTTCAAGGTGGGTATTCCCCTGGGCCGCATCGCCGAGCCCGCCGACATCGCCGACGCCGTCGAGTTCCTGCTCTCCGACCGCGCCCGCCACATCACCATGCAGACCCTGTACGTCGACGGCGGCGCCACGCTGCGCGCCTGACCCGAAAGGACCCCCGTGACGATCGCCGCCACCCGGACTCCCCTGGCCGCCACCGCCGGTTACCCGCGGGAGTTCGCGGAACTCTATCGCGCCGCAGGCTACTGGACGGACGAGACGTTCGTCCGGTTCCTGTCCGCACGGGCCGACCGCCACGGCGGGCGCATCGCGATCGTCGGCCGCGACACCCACGGCTCCGAACGACGGATCACTTACCGCGAGTTGTCCGATACGGCGGACCGGATCGCCGCGGGCCTCGCGGCGACCGGGGTGCAGCGCGGCGACCGGGTCCTGGTGCAGCTGCCCAACATCGTCGAGTACACCGAGGTGGTCTTCGCGGTGTTCCGTCTCGGTGCGCTGCCGGTGTTCGCATTGCCCGCGCACCGCAGCGCCGAGATCGGGTACTTCTGCCGGTTCACCGACGCCGCCGCATACGTGATCGCCGGCGAGCACGGCGGATTCGACTACCGGGGTCTGGCCCGGCAGGTGTGCGCGGATCTCGACCGACCACCCGTCGTGGTCGTCGCCGGCGACGCTCAGGAGTTCACCCCGCTCGATGCGCTGCGCGAGCACGAGCCGGACGTGCGCGCCGACGTCGACCCGGAATCCGTCGCGTTCCTGCAGCTCTCGGGTGGGACGACCGGAACCCCGAAGCTGATCCCGCGCACCCACACCGACTACCTGTACTCCGTGCGCGAGTCGGCCCGCATCTGCGGCGTCGACGCCGGCACCCGGATGCTCGTGGTTCTGCCGGCGGCACACAACTTTCCGATGAGCTCACCCGGGATCCTCGGGGTCCTGCACGCCGGCGGCACGATCGTGCTGGCGCCGGACCCGAGCCCCGACACCGCCTTCGAGCTGATCGAGCAGGAGCGGATCACCATGGCGTCGCTCGTGCCCCCACTCGCACTGGCGTGGCTGTCGGCGCGGGCCCGCACCGGCCGCGACTTGTCGTCGCTGCAGGTCCTGCAGGTCGGCGGCGCGAAGTTCGGCGCCGAAGCGGCCGCGCGGGTGCGGCCCGAACTCGGCTGCACCCTGCAGCAGGTGTTCGGGATGGCGGAGGGCCTGGTCAACTACACCCGGCTCGACGACCCCGACGCCACCGTCGTCGGTACGCAGGGCCGTCCCGTCAGCCCGCACGACGAGATCCGGATCGTCGACGACGAGGATCGGCCCGTCGCCCCCGGTGCGACGGGCCATCTGCTCACCCGCGGCCCGTACACGATCCGCGGCTACTACGCCGCACCCGAGCACAATGCGACGGCGTTCACCCCCGACGGGTTCTACCGCACCGGCGACCTCGTGCGCCTGACCGAGGACGGCTACGTCGTCGTCGAGGGCCGCGCGAAGGACCAGATCAATCGGGGTGGCGAGAAGATCGCCGCCGAAGAGGTGGAGAACCACCTGCTCGCCCACCCGGGTGTCCTGGACGCCGCGGTGGTGGCCGTGCCCGACGCCTACCTCGGGGAGCGCACGTGCGCGTTCGTCGTCGCCGACGGGACAGCGCCGAAGACCCCGGCGCTGAAGGCGTTCCTGCGGGAACGGGGACTGGCCGCGTACAAGATCCCCGACAAGGTGGTCCTCGTCGACGCCTTCCCCGTCACCGGGGTGGGCAAGACCAGCCGCGCCGAGTTGCGTCGCGCGCTCGCCGCGACCCTGCAGCACTGAGCCCCCCGACGACAGAAAGCGAATCCTGTGATGGCCCTGCCGAAGTCCGTCTCCTATCCGCTGCCCACGGACCTGCCGGAGAACACCGTCGACTGGACGATCGATCCGCGGCGGGCGGTGCTGCTCGTGCACGACATGCAGGAGTACTTCGTCCGCGCGTTCGACCGCACGGCGGATCCGCTGGCAACGGTGGTGCCGAACATCGATGCGATCCGGCGGTCGGCGTACGAGGCGGGCATTCCCGTCGTCTACACCGCCCAGCCGGGCGATCAGGATCCGGCCGAGCGCGCACTGCTCACCGACTTCTGGGGCCCCGGCCTGGCCGACGACCCGGCTCTGACGTCCGTCGTCGCCGAACTGGCGCCGCGCGAGGACGACGTGCAGCTCACCAAGTGGCGCTACAGCGCGTTCATCCGCACCGACCTGCGGGAGCGGATGCGCGTGTGGGGCCGGGACCAGCTCGTCGTGACCGGCGTCTACGCCCACATCGGGTGCCTGAGCACCGCGCTGGACGGCTTCATGCAGGACGTGCAGGTCTTCGTCGTCGCGGACGGGGTCGCGGACTTCTCCCGGCGTGAGCACACCGAGGCGCTGCAGTACCTCGCGGCGCGATGCGCTGCTGTGGTGCCGACGGCGGATGCGGTGCGGCGCCTGCGGACCGGCGCCCTCTCCGTGTCCGGGTGAGCGGCGGTCACACGCCGACTTCCAGCGGTCGGGTGCGGGCCGCGAGCGCGGCGTATCTGCCGTCGCGGGCGAGCAGTTCGTCGTGGCTGCCTTGTTCCACAATGCGGCCGTGGTCGAGGACGACGATGGTGTCGGCGTCGCGGACGGTCGAGAGGCGGTGTGCGACGGTGAGGGTCGTGCGATCGCGGCGGGCCGCGTCCAGGGCGGCCTGCACCGCGCGTTCGGTCTCGTTGTCGAGGGCGCTGGTCGCCTCGTCCAGCACCAGGATGCGCGGGTCGCGCAGCAGGGTGCGGGCGATGGCGAGGCGCTGCTTCTCGCCGCCGGAGAAGCGGTGCCCGCGCGCCCCGACGACGGTGTCGTAGCCGTCCGGCAGCGAGCACAGCAGGTCGTGGATGTGCGCGGCGCGCGCGGCCTGCTCGATCTCGGCGTCGGTCGCGTCGGGCTTGGCATGACGCAGGTTCTCCCGGACCGTGGCGTGCAGCAGGTACGTCTCCTGGGAGACGACACCGACCAGGCTCGCGATGTCGGCGAGCGGCAGGTCGCGTACGTCGACGCCGTCGATCGTCACCCGCCCCGACGTGGGGTCGTACAGTCGCGCGACGAGCGACCCGAGAGTTGTCTTCCCCGAACCGGTCTCGCCGACGAGCGCGGCGTGTGAACCCGCGGGCACATCGAGGGTGATGCCGGCGAGCGCGTCCCGGTCGGCGCCGTCGTAGCGGAAGCGGACGTCGTCGAACCGCACGGCACCGGCGACGCGTTCGAGGTCCAGGTGCACCGGTTTCGTGGGTTCGCCGATCTCGACGGAGAGGTCGAGGTACTCGAAGATACGGCTGAACAGCGCCAGCGACCCGGTGACGGAGACACCCACGTCGAGCAGGCTCATCAGCGGCCGGAACAGGGTGGCCTGCAGACCGGTGAACGCGACGAGGGTGCCTATGGTCATCCCGCCCGACGTCGCGGGCAGGCCGGCGACGAGGTAGAGCAGGGCGGGGATGGCGGCGAAGACGATGTTCATCGTGGCCATGCGCCAGCGCCCGGACAACTGGGAGCGCACCTCGAGGTCGGCGAGTTCGGTGGAGGTGCGGGCGAAGCGCTCCGACATGGCCGGCCCGGTGCCGAGGGTCTTGCCGAGCAGGACGCCGCTGAGCGAGAGGCTCTCCTCGATCTGGGTCTGCATGTCGGCGAGCCGGCGCTGGCGCACGGTGGTGATCTCGCGGCGCATCAGGGCGACCTTGCGGGTGAGCCAGATCGCCGGCGGCAGCACCAGCAGGGACAGCAGCGACAACCGCCAGCTGAGCACCGCCATCGCGACGGCCGTGCCGACGACGGTGGTGACGTTGGAGGCGATCGAGGTCGCCGTGGAGGTGACGACGTTCTGCATGCCGCCGATGTCGTTGGTCAGCCGGGACTGGATCTCCCCGCCGCGGGTACGGGTGAAGAAGCCGAGGGACTGCCGCTGCAGATGGTCGAACACGCGGGTGCGCAGGTCGTGCATGACGTGCTGGCCCACCGTGGTGGAGATCCATGTCTGCACCACACCGAGGATCGAGGCGACGACGGTGACGGCGAGCATCGCGCCGACCGCACCGAACAGCAGCGGCACGTCCTGGTCGGGGATCGCGTGATCGATGAGGGTGCGGACGAGGAACGGGTTGGCGAGCGTGATCACCGACGACACCACGATGAGCGCGACGACGAGCGCGACCTGCCAGCGGTAGGGCGCGAAGAGCGCGCCGATGCGGCGCACGCTCACGGGCGACTCCTCGAGCTGGGCGCGGTCGCGGGGGTCGGGCTTGGCGGGGCGCATCGGCCCCGGCCCGCCGCCCGGCGGAGGCTGCATCATGCCCATCACCTCCTTCGTGAGGCAGGAAACGTACTTGTTGAGGTTGCCTCACTAAGAGGCAACCGTCAAGTGAGGTATGATCCGCATCATGTCCGACGTCCCCACCGACCCGGCGCTGCGCGACCTGCTGATGACCGCCACCCGCACGCTGCGCCGCCGCTGGCACGCCACCCTCGGTCCGTGGGACCTGTCCCCGCACGAGCACCGCGCGCTGCACGTCGTCGGACATTCTCCCGAGCCGCTGCGCCTCGGCGACGTCGCCAAGGCCCTGCGCATCGCGCCGCGCTCGGCGACCGAGGTGATCGACCGGCTCGAGACCCGCGGCCTGACCCGCCGCGTAGCCGACCCCGCCGACCGTCGCGCCGTGTGCGTCCACCTCACCGACGAGGGCCGCCGCATCACCGCCGAACTCGATGCCGCGCGCGACGCCGAGGCCACCGAGTTCTTCGCCCACCTCGACGGCCCCGAACGCACCGAACTCGCCCGCCTGCTCACGAAGCTCGCCGACGGGTGACTGCCGCGACGAGCGGGAGCTTGTTGC
>NZ_JAUIZP010000034.1:0-50038 GCF_041414735.1 Rhodococcus sp. GXMU-t2271 | reverse complement strand
CCTCGACGGCCCCGAACGCACCGAACTCGCCCGCCTGCTCACGAAGCTCGCCGACGGGTGACTGCCGCGACGAGCGGGAGCTTGTTGCGGCATCGCGCGAGTGGCGTCGCCGACATCCTCCCGTTCGCCGCGAGAACCTCCCGCTCGATCGATCCCTCCAGTCCGTAACGCACCGACGCAACACCCCGATGTGCCGAACGTCACAACAACTTCGGGGCAGTGTCGTTCCGAGACAGGGGGATCGCCATGTCGGATCAGCCATACAGCTCCTCGCCCGGTCAGCAACCACCGCCTGGGGGATACCAGCAGGGCAACTACAGCCAGGGACCGTATCCACAGGGCCAGTACCCACCCGGCTACTACCAGCAGCCACCGCGAAAGAAGAAGTGGCCGTGGATCGTGGGTGGAATCGTGCTCTTCTTCCTTCTCGTCATGGGCGGTTGCATGGCATTCGTCGGCGGCGTGGCCAATGAGATCGACAAGGAAGCCAACCGGGAAGTCACCGTCACTTACCAGGTGGAGGGCACAGGAACGGGGGCGTCCGTGACCTACTCCGGGCGCGACATGAACATGGCTCAGGAGACAGACGTCACTCTCCCGTGGACCAAAGACGTGACGATCGACGGACTCGGGAAGTTCGTCTCCCTCACCGTCACCAACAACGAGGACGGTGGCAGTATCACCTGCCGGATCCTCGCCGACGATGCAGTCGTCTCGGAGCAGACGTCCAGCGGCCCCTTTGCCAGCGCCAACTGCACCGGAGACGCCGGCCAGAACTGATCGACCCGGTGATTCTCGCGACGAGCGGGAGCTTGTTGTGGCATCGCGCGAGTGGCGTCGCCGACATCCTCCCGTTCGCCGCGAGAACCTCCCGCTCGGATCTCACGTTCTCCGCCCGGCAGGCGTCTACGGGATGGGACCGCCCCGCGGGAGGAGAAACCATGACCGCTCGGACCGACTCGCTCACCGCGCGGGTCGAGGCTCAGGACTGGCCGGCGCTCGTCGCCGAGCTCGACGCGACGGGGTGCGCGCAGACCGGGCCGCTGCTCACCGCGGACGAGTGCGGACGCGTCGCCGCGATGTGGGACGACGAACGCCGCTTCCGCAGCACGATCGACATGGAGCGGCACCGCTTCGGCAGGGGCACCTACCGCTACTTCGGCGATCCCGTACCCGAGGGCATCACCCGGCTGCGCGCGGCGTTCTACCACCGGCTGCTGCCCGTCGCGCGGGACTGGGCGCAGCGGCTCGGCGATCCGGCGCCGTGGCCCGACGAGTTCGGCGACTGGCTCGACGCCTGCCACGCCGCGGGCCAGACCCGGCCGACGCCGATCCTGCTCCGCTACACCGCCGGCGACTGGAACGCACTGCACCGCGACCTCTACGGCGACCTGGTGTTCCCGCTGCAGGTGGTGATCGGCCTCGACCGACCCGGCCACGACCACCTCGGCGGCGAGTTCCTGCTCGTCGAACAACGCGCCCGGGCCCAGTCCCGGGGCACGGTCACGGTGCTGCAGCAGGGTCACGCCTTGATCTTCACCACCCGCGACCGGCCCACCCGATCCACGCGCGGCTGGACCCGCTCCCCCGTCCGGCACGGGGTCAGCACCGTGCGCGCCGGCGTCCGTCACACCCTCGGCCTCGTCCTGCACGACGCACGGTGACCCGCTACACGCTCGTCGGGAGCGACGGACATCCCTACCTCAGCGCAGCCCCCGGCACCCTGGGCGGACACCGCCGCGGCCGGATCTACGGACGACTCGACTGCCGCGCGGCACGGCGGGCAATCGCGCGCGGCGGCTACGTCCGGGACCGGGTCTTCTTCGCCGGCGAATGCGACGCCGTCGCAGCCGGCTACCGCCCGTGCGCGGTGTGCCTGCCGGATCGCTACCGGACATGGAAGGCGAACCGAGCCGGATGAGCGACGGTGCGCCTTCTGCGCCGCGTATCCGCCGAAGCGGTGCCCGTCGGCCCGGACGCCCCCCACGGCACGCCTCCGCAGAGGTCGAATTACATTGTGATGCATTCCGATTCACACACCGGGGAAACCGATACCCGTTCGTCCGGTAATCGACTGCCCGACAGTCGTTTCGGAGGCATCACCCATGGGTCGATGCCACCTCGCGGGGACTCCATCCCGGCCCGGGAGCGGGCAGCGGCATACGACACGGTGCGGCGGCGCTTTCCGGCCCGCCCCGGCGACCGTCGTCGGCAGGTGCCCGGTTGGGTAGCATCGAGGCCATGAGCACGGAGGCCCGCCCCCACTCGGCCGGGGCCGAAGCCGGGTCGTCGAGGGCGACGGCCGACCCCCTCGCCCTCGACCGTCAGGTCTGCTTCGCCCTGTCCGTCACCAACCGCGCGGTGCTCTCGGTGTACCGGCCGGTGCTCGAGCCGCTCGGCCTGACCCACCCGCAGTACCTGGTGATGCTGGCACTGTGGGGGGACGCGCCGATGTCGGTGAAGGAGATCGGCCGGGCCCTCCAACTGGACTCGCCCACCCTGTCCCCGCTTCTCAAGCGGCTCGAGTCGCTCGGTCTGATCACCCGCACCCGAAGCCCCCAGGACGAGCGTCAACTGGTCGTCGACCTCACCGACGCGGGACGTGCACTGCGGAATCGGGCGGAAGCGGTGCCCGAAACGGTGGTGCGCCGGCTCGGGGTGAGCCTCGCCGAGCTCGAGGAACTGCACGACGTGCTGACCCGCATCAATGCCGCCGCGCTGCGCGCCGGCGCCCTCGATCAACACTAGGCACGCGAGCCCCGGGCGCCGATCGACGGATCCACGCTCTCACCATGCGGGAATCCGCAGGAGAAAAATTACGGAAGGGTAACGAACCACCTCTCGGTGCACATCGAACGAATCGGACGGCCGCCCATTGGGTACGCCGGAACGGTTGTCCGAACGAAGGGATGTGTCTTGAGACCCACCGGCGATACCGACGTGCACTCCGAGGTCCGACCCGGTCATCTGCGGCGCGCGATCAGCGCCTCGGCCATGGGCAACTTCACCGAGTGGTTCGACTACGGCGTCTACGCCTACACCGCCACCTACATCGCCGACTCGTTCTTCCCCGGCGACCTGGAATCGGCCACGCTGCTCACCCTGGGTGTCTTCGCCGTGTCCTTCCTCGTACGTCCGCTCGGCGGGCTGGTGTGGGGTCCCCTCGGCGACCGGCTCGGACGCCGCCAGGTGCTCGCGCTGACGATCATCCTGATGGGCACCGCGACCGTCCTGCTCGGCGCCATTCCCTCGTACGCCTCCATCGGCTTCTGGGCACCGCTGCTGCTGGTGCTGCTCCGCATGATCCAGGGCTTCTCCACCGGCGGCGAGTACGGCGGCGCGGCGACCTTCATGGCCGAGTACTCCCCCGACCGTAAGCGCGGGTTCTTCGGCAGCTTCCTCGAGTTCGGCACCCTCGCCGGCTTCTCGTTCGGCGCGCTCATCGTGCTGTCCATCGACCTGGTCTCCACCGACGCGTTCATGAGCGCATGGGGCTGGCGCCTGCCGTTCTTCGTCGCCGGACCCCTCGCCCTCGTCGGGCTGTACCTGCGGTCGAAGCTCGAGGACACCCCGGTGTTCCGCGAACTCGAGGCCGAGGGGGAGGTCGAGCAGGACACCGGCACGCAGTTCAGGAGCCTGCTCTCGCAGTACTGGAAGCCGATCGTGACGCTCATGGGTCTGGTCGTCGCGCTCAACGTCTGCAACTACACCCTGCTGAGCTACATGCCGACGTATCTCGAGAACCGCATCGGTCTGTCGAGCACCGCCTCGCTGTCCCTCGTCGTCATCGGGCAGCTCGCCATGATGGCGGTCATCCCGTTCGCGGGCTCGCTGTCCGACCGGATCGGCCGCAAGCCGATGTGGCTGATCTCGATGGGCGGGCTGCTGTTGCTCGCGATCCCGATGTACATGCTCATGGCCGTGAGCTTCGCCTGGGCGATCGTCGCCTTCACGGTCCTCGGCCTGCTGTATGTGCTGCAGCTGTCGACCATCTCGGCGACCTTCCCGGCCATGTTCCCGACCCACGTGCGCTTCGCCGGCTTCGCGATCGCCTACAACGTCTCGACGTCGCTGTTCGGCGGGACCGCCCCGGCGGTCAACGAGTGGCTGGTGGAGCGGACCGGGAACGACCTCGTCCCCGCCTTCTACATGATGGGCGCGTGCGTCGTCGGTCTCGTCGCGTTGTACTTCGTGGCAGAGACGGCCGGCGCGTCCCTGCGCGGGCGCGGGATACCCGGCGTCGACACCGAACCGCATCCCACCGCGATGGCGAAGGCCTGACTCCGAACACCTTTCCGGGAGGGTGTTCCGCTCGAGGCGCCCGGTGCCGGGTGCGCAACCGCTGCGGATCAGGCCGACGTGGCGGCGCTGGTCATCGCGGCACGTAAGGCGACGTCGCGCGGATCGTTTCGAGACTTGCCCATACGGTTGCAGACGTACCCGTAGCCGATCCCGGCGTCCGGATCGGCGTAGCCGAAGGAGCCGCCGGCACCGGGCGCGCCGAACGACCGGGGCCCACCGAAAGACCAGTCCGGACTCGGGCGCATGAAACCGAGCGAGAACCGGATGTCCCCGAGCACGCACGCGTCGTGGAATCCGTGTCGGGGCGGCACCGGCGGGGCCGTCAGTTCGTGCAGCGTGTCCGGGCGCATCCCGAGTTCGGCACCGCCGGTGGCCAGGACACCGTAGGTGTGCGCCAGGGCGCGTGCCGTGCCCACGCCTCCGCCGGACGGCGCCTCCAGATCGCGCGCGTAGATCGTGTCCGGGTCCAGTGCCACGAGCGTTCCCGGATTGGCGACCAACGAGCGGTAGAACACCGACCGCTTGTTCAGGAACGCCGGAAACAGTCGCGGCGACAACTCGGCGATGTTCAGGAAGGGATTCCGCATCACGAGCGGGGCCAGTCGGGTGTCGGGAACGGAGGCCGGGAGGCGGATCTAGAACTCCAGACCCAGCGGCGTCGCGATCTCGTCCTGGAAGACCTGCCCGAGCGTGCGATGCTGCGGGTCGACCCGGCGAACGAGTTCACCTTGATAGAAGCCGAGGCTGATCGCGTGGTAGGCCTGCCGCTCCCCCGGCGCCCACTCCGGTCTCTGGCGGGCCATGATCGCGGCCAGTCGGTCCGGATCGGCGATGACCCCGGCATCCACCGGTTCGTCGAAGCCGAACAGTCCCGCCTGGTGGGCCAGCAGTTGGCGGACGGTGATCCGTTCCTTGCCGTTCTGCGCGAACTCGGGCCAGTAGGTGCAGACGCGCTCGTCGAAATCGAGCCAGCCGCGGGAATGGGCCAGCGCGACGGTCACGGCGGCCATCCCCTTCGTAGCGGAGAAGACCAGTGCCATGGTGTCCCGCTCCCACGGTGCGCCGGTCGCCTTGTCCCGTACTCCGCCCCACAGATCGACCACCCTCTCGCCGCGGTAGTAGACGCAGCAGGCGGCACCCAACTCCCTACGGCGGGAGAAGTTCTCGGCGAACGCCTGCCGCACGGCCGTGAAGTCGCCGCGCGCATATCCGTGAATCCCCGGGTGCAGGGACATTCGAGCGGACACGGTCGTCTCCTCTCGGGTGGTGCGGCTGGTTACCGGCGATGCGGCACCGGACCACGCGCGTAGCCGATCGTGTGCGGCAGGCCGACGAGCGACTCCCCGGGTCACCGTCCCCGGACAGTCTCCCGCGCCCGGGGGACGAGGGCAATGCAGTTGCGTGCCGGGTCGCCCGTCGCGCACATGTCCGCCGCATCAGGGATGAGGCAGGATGGTGCGGTGACCGATTCCTCCCCTTCTCCGGAGATCCTGCTCGGCGCGCGCGGGCGTTCGTCCGCCCGCGCGCTCGTCCTCGTCGGCTCGCTCGTCCTGGCCCTCGCCGTCGGCATCCTGTGGCTGCGGTCGAGCCAGGGGATCAGCGCGTCGGCGTGGCGTGACGACGAAGTGGGCCCGGACGATCTGGCCGGGTGAGTCCGGAGGATCCGGTCTCAGCCGGCGCTGCCCCCGGTCTCGGCCAGCGCTGCCCGCACGGTCTCGGCGGTGCCGTCGAGCACGGTGCGGTTCGGGGTGCGTGGCACGGCCCGCAGACCGAAGCCGTCGCCGCGACGACGCGGAACGACGTGCAGGTGCACGTGGAACACTTCCTGGCCGGCGGCGACGCCGTCGGCCAGGAAGAGGTTGACCCCGTCGACGGGAAGCGAACTCGCCCGCAGCGCGGTCGCGATGCGCCGGCCCGCGTCGAACACCTGCGCGCCGTCCTGCGGAGCGAGGTGCGCGAGGCCGGAGGCGTGGCGCTTGGGGATCACCAGCAGGTGCCCCGGCGTGAACGGACGAATATCCATGAACGCCAGCACATCCGGCTCGTCCAGCACGATGCTCGCCGGCGCGGTGCCGGCGACGATCGCGCAGAACACGCAGTCGCTCACGCACTCTCCTGAACGGGTGCCGGCCGCCGGACGCCTTCGAGGAGCTGCAACAACTGCGCCTGCACCTCCGGTCGTTCCCGGACCGGGTCGTCGCTGTGGGCGAGGTAGAGCATGGCCTCCTCGACGGCCGCGACGATCATGTGCGCCAGCGCCGACGACTGCGGGGCCGGCTCGCCGCTGCGCCGCGCGATGGCCCGCAGCGCGCGCTCGGTGATCATGATGGTGTTCTTGCGGTGCCCCTCCCGGACCTCCGCCCAGCCCAGCACCGCGGGAGCCTCGATGAGCAGCAGTCGCCGGATCGCCGGGTCGTAGACGACGTCGAGCGAGGCCAGCACCGCGGCGGTGAACGATTCCCACGGATCGCTGCCCTCGATCGCCGCGAGCGTCTCCTCGGTCTCCACCTGCATCCGCTCCACGACACCGCGGAACAGATCCCGCTTGTTCGCGAAGTGATGGTAGAGCGCCCCGCGGGTCACGCCCGCGACGGCGACGATCTCCTCGGTCGCCGCCGCGGCGTACCCGTCGCGGAGGAACACCTCCGTCGCGGCGTCGAGCAGCGCGGCTCGCGTCCGCACCGCATCTCGGATCCGTACGGCATTACCCGGCTTCCCGGCCAACATCTTCTCCCCTGCATTTCGGCTACCCCCATCTGACAAATCCCCCGGCAGCCCTTTCCCGGATGATCCCTACAGGATCGGCGCCGGCGCGTACTTCGCGGCGTCCGGGTACTGCTCGACGAGGTCCTGCACCGCCGCAACGACGGTGGCGACCTGCGCCTGTGCGGCACCGACGAACGCCGACCGGTCGGCCAGCGCGGCGTCGAGAGCCGCTCGATCCAGTGGCAGCCGCTCGTCGGCGGCCAGCCGGTCCAGCAGGTCCGGCTCGCGGCCCTGCTCGCGCATCGCCAGTGCCACGGCGACCGCATGCTCCTTGATGACCTCGTGCGCCGTCTCGCGGCCCACGCCCGCGCGCACCGACGCCATCAGCACCTTCGTGGTCGCCAGGAACGGCAGGTAGCGGTTGAGTTCCTTCTCGATCACCGCCGGGTAGGCACCGAACTCGGCGAGGACGGTCAGGAACGTCTCCATCAGGCCGTCGAGGGCGAAGAACGCGTCGGGCAGTGCGACGCGCCGCACGACCGAGCAGAACACGTCGCCCTCGTTCCACTGCGCGCCGGCGAGCTCGGCGGCCATCGACGCGTACCCGCGCAGCACCACCTGCAGGCCGTTGACCCGCTCGCAGGAACGGGTGTTCATCTTGTGCGGCATCGCGGACGAGCCGACCTGGCCCGGCTGGAAGCCTTCGGTGACGAGTTCGTGCCCGGCCATCAGGCGGATGGTGTGGGCGAACGACGACGGCCCGGCCGCGACCTGCACGAGCGCGGAGAGCACGTCGTGGTCCAGTGAGCGCGGATAGACCTGGCCGACGCTGGTGAGCACGTTCGCGAAGCCGAGGTGCTCGGCGACCTTCGTCTCGAGCCGCGCGAGCTTGTCGGCGTCCCCGCCGAGCAGGTCGAGCATGTCCTGCGCGGTGCCCATGGGGCCCTTGATGCCGCGCAGCGGATACCGGGCGATCAGCTCGCGCAACCGGGTGAGCGCGATGAGCAGCTCGTCGGCGGCGGACGCGAACCGCTTGCCGAGCGTGGTGGCCTGCGCCGCGACGTTGTGCGACCGGCCCGCCATCACCAGCGGCGAGTACTCGGCGGCGCGTTCGGCCAGCCGCGCGGCGATCGCGACACCGTGGGCGTGCACGTGCTCGAGCGAGCGCAGGATCTGCAGCTGCTCGACGTTCTCGGTGAGGTCGCGGCTGGTCATGCCCTTGTGCACGTGTTCGTGGCCGGCGAGCGCGTTGAACTCCTCGATGCGGGCCTTCACATCGTGGCGGGTGACGCGCTCACGCGCCGCGATGGACTCGAGGTCGACCTGCTCGAGCACGCGCTCGTAGTCGGCGAGCGCCTCCTGCGGAACGTCGATACCGAGCTCCGCCTGCGCCCGCAGGACCGCCAGCCACAGCTGGCGCTCGAGCACGATCTTGTGCTCCGGCGACCACAGCGCTGTCAGGTCCGGGCTGGCGTAACGGGTGGCAAGGACGTTCGGGATGCGACTCACAGGACGTCAGTTTACGGCGCCCCGTCACGCCTCCTGTTCGGCAGGCGGTGCCACCCCCTCCAGGACGCCGGGCAGGATGCACCGCGCGAGGGCCCGCGGATCGGGGTCGAGATCGCTGAGTGCGCCGAGCACGGCACCGTCGACGACCGCGACGAGCCGCCGCAGCTGCGGCTCGTGCACCGACCGTCCGCACCGTTGCAGCAGGTCTGTGAGCAGCTGTTCGATCTGCGCGCGCAGCTCCTGCTGGACGTCGCGCAGCTCGGGGTGGCGGGCGGTGGCGACGCACCGCTCGTAGCGGGCGATGAGACGCTCGCGTTCGATCTCGCCCACCCCGCCGGGCCCGACGAGCAGGTCGACGATCAGGTCCGCGGTGGACTCGGGTCCGCGGTCGCTCGGGGGGACGCACTGCACGCGCGAGCGCATGACGTCGAGTTCACGCCGGCCGTTGTGCTGGACCGCGCTCGCGACGAGGTCGTCGAGGGAATGGAAGTAGTACGTGGTGGAGGCGAGCGGAAGTCCGGCCCGGTGCGCGACGGCGCGGTGCCGGACGGCATCGATCCCGCCCTCGAGGATCAGGTCGGCCGCCGCCGCGACGAGCGCCTGGCGGCGCCGTTCGCCCTTGGGGGTGGCTGCGATCGACACCCTTGTCATGGTGCCAGTCCCCGTGGTCACGCCTGAGGGAAACGGCCCGAATACTCGCAGGTAGGACCAATCTGTCGGGTTTCGTCACGATCCGGGTAGCCAGGTGCGCAGCCGTTCCAGCGCCTCCTGCACGTCCGCGGTGGCCCCGGCGAAGGACAGCCGGACGGTCCGATCGCCGTGCACGGTGTCGAAGTCGACGCCCGGCGCGAGCGCCACCCCGGTCTCCTGCAGCAGCCGAGCACACCAGCGGGTGGAGTTCTCGCCGTCCGGGAGCAGGTGGTCGATGTCGGCGTAAACGTAGAAGGCACCGTCGGCGGGGGCGAGCTCGGTGACACCCAGCTCCGGCAGGCCCCGGAGCAGCAGCTCGCGGTTGGTCGCGTACCGCGTGACGTGTCCGTCGAGCTCGGCCCGGGCCTCCGCGCCGAACGCATCGACGGCCGCGTACTGGGAGATCGCCGGCGGGCACACCGTCATGTTGGAGGCCAGGCGCTGCAACGGCGGGCGCAGTCCCTCCGGTACGAGCATCCAGCCGAGCCGCCACCCGGTCATCGAGAAGTACTTCGACACGGAGCCGATCACCACGGCGTCGCGGGAGGTCTCCCACGCGCAGCTCGTGGCGGGTGCACCGTGCGTTCCGAACTCGATGCCGTGGTAGATCTCGTCGGAGATGAGCAGCGCGTCGTGGTCGTCGCACCAGCGGGCGAGCGCGGCCAGCTCGGCCGGCTCGATCATGGTGCCGGTGGGGTTGGCGGGGCTGGCGACGACGAGTCCGGCGATCGGACCGTCGAGGGCTTCGAGCATCTCGACGGTCGGCTGGTAACGGGTGTGCGGCCCGCAGTCCAGCTCGACCACCCGGCAACCGAGGGCGGCGAGGGTGTTGCGGTAGGCGGGGTAGCCGGGCCGGGCGACGACGACCGTGTCGCCGACGTCGAAGGCAGCCAGGAACAGCAGGGTGAACGCCCCGGAGGATCCGGTCGTGACGACCACGTCGTCGGCGCCGACGTCGACGCTGTAGCGGTCGCGGTGGTAGCCGGCGATCGCCTCGCGCAGCGGCAGGATCCCGAACGTCTCGGTGTAGCCGAGCAACTCGTCGTCGAGGGCACGATGGGTGGCGCGCAGCACCGGGGCGGGTGCCGGCGTGGACGGCTGACCTGCCGCCAGGCTCAGCACGTCGCCGTGGCTGCGCTGCCGCTCGGTGGCCGCCTTCCACACGTCCATGACGTGGAAGGTCTGGATCCGGGATCGTCGGGATTCGAAGCGCACGACCTCAGACGTTAGCCGCTCGCGCTCACCGGATGTCCGCCGGTGGGCGTGCACCGACGGACCGTCGCGACGTCGGCTCGTTCGCCGGACACCCGCGCGCCGAACAGAGCGTGCCCGTGTCCGGGCACCGCGCGGATGCGTCCCTAGGACGGGATCGCGATGCGTCCCTCGACGGCGGCGAGCCCGATGTCCTTGCGGAAGTGCCCACCCGGCAGCTTGATGCCGGCGAGCGTGGCATACGCCTCGTCGCGGGCGGCGGACAGGTCGGCGCCCGTGCCGACGACGCTGAGGACACGCCCGCCGGCCGAGACGACCGCGCCGTCGGCGATCCTGGTGCCGGCGTGCAGCACTCCCTGCGCGTCGGCGCCGGTGACCACGTCGCCGGTGCGGGGGCTGGCCGGGTAGTACTCGGCGGCCAGCACCACGGTGACGGCGGCGCCGTCGCGCCAGCGCAGCGGGGGCAGCTCGGCCAGGGTGCCGGTCGCGACCGCGTTCAGCACCTCCCCGAGCGGCGACTCGAGCAGGGCGAGCACGGCCTGGGTCTCGGGATCACCGAAGCGGCAGTTGAATTCGACAACGGCCGGGCCGTCCTTGCCGATGGCCAGACCGGCGTACAGCAAGCCCGTGAAACCGCATCCCCGGCGGACCATCTCGGCAGCGACGGGCTCCACGACGTCCGCGACGATCGTGTCGACCATGCCCTGCGGCAGCCACGGCAGCGGCGTGTAGGCGCCCATGCCGCCGGTGTTGGGGCCGGTGTCGCCGTCGCCGACGCGCTTGTGATCCTGTGCGGGCAGCAGGGGCACGACGGTCTCGCCGTCGACGAGGCAGAACAGCGAGACCTCGGGGCCGTCGAGGAACGACTCGAGCAGCACGGGGTGCCCGTTCTCGAGGATCTCCGCGGCGTGGTCGCGGGCGGCGGCCCGGTCGGTGGTGACGACGACGCCCTTGCCGGCGGCGAGCCCGTCGTCCTTGACCACCCAGGTGGGGCCGAAGCGGTCGAGCTTCTCGTCGAGATCGGCGGGATTGTCGACGACCTCGCTGTGCGCGGTGCGGACCCCGGCGGTCTTCATGACGTCCTTGGCGAACGCCTTCGAGCCCTCGATGCGGGCGGCCGCCGCGGACGGACCGAAGCAGGCGATGCCCGCGGCGCGCACGGCGTCGGCGACACCGAGGACCAGCGGCACCTCCGGGCCGATCACCACGAGGTCGACGTCCTGTGCCTTCGCGAGCGCGACGACGTCCTCTGCGGACGCGGCGTCGACCGGGAGCTGTTCGGCGATCCGGCCGATGCCGGCATTGCCGGGCGCTGCCAGCACGGCCGTCACGCCGGGATCGCGGCTCAGGGCCAGGACGAGGGCATGTTCACGGGCACCGGAGCCGATAACGAGTACGCGCACGCAGGACAGGTTACGGGACCGGTCCGGGGCCACGGACCGACGCATCGGCGCCCCACGGCCGGGACGGACGACCGGACCGCCCGGCGCTACCGGGCCGCTCCCGCGTCCCGTCCCGTTCCCTCGACCGGGCACCACACCAGGTCGGCGCGGTCACGGGTCCGCGCGACGGTGCGCGCGTTGGGCAGGTCGACCGTGCGCACCCACTCGGCGGCCTCGGCGGCGGTCGATCCGGTGGCCCGGTGGCGCCGGACGAGGCGGGACTCGAGCTCGTCGTCGGGTGCGTCGAGGTAGACGACGAGGTCGAGCAGCGGGCGGATGCGCTCCCATCCGCCGTCCGTGAGGAGCAGGTAGTTGCCCTCGGTGACGACGACGCGGGTCTCGGGGGTGATCTCGTGGAACGCGGCGATCGGTTCGTGGAGGCGGCGCGAGTACTCGGGTGCGTGAACGGTCTCCGTGCGGTCGTCGCGGATCCGGCGCAGCAGGGCCGCGAATCCGGCGACGTCGAACGTCTCGGGCGCGCCCTTGCGGGATCGGGTGCCGTGGGCGTCGAGCCGGTGGCCGGACAGGTGGAAGCCGTCCATCGGAGCGGCCGCGGCGGCGATGCCGGCATCGCGCAGGAGGTCGACGAGCAGGTCGGCGGCGGTGCTCTTGCCGGCGCCGGGTGGGCCGCAGAGCCCGACCACACGGCGCTCTCCCGCCGCGACGGTGCGCAGGTGGCGGTCGATCAGGTCGGTGACGAGCGCGCGCAGCGGTCCCGTCCGGGACGGCGGCGGCGACGGCATGCGACGAGGATACGAGAGGCGCCGGCTGCGGCGGTCCGCCTATCCTCCCCGGTATGGCTTCCGTGTTCAGCATGATCATCGCCGGCGACCTGCCGGGCCGGTTCGTGTGGCAGGACGACGACGTCGTCGTCTTCCTGACCATCAACCCCGTGAACCAGGGCCACGTGCTCGTGGTGCCGCGGCAGGAGGTGGATCACTGGCAGAACGTCGACGACGAGCTGTGGGACAAGGTCCACAACGTCGCCCGCATCATGGGCCGGGCGGTGTGCTCGGCGTTCGGCGCGCCGCGCGCGGGACTGCTCGTCGCCGGCCTCGAGGTGCCGCACCTGCACCTGCACGTCTTCCCCGCGTACGACCTCGGTGACTTCGACATCAGCAAGGCGGAGAAGGACCCGTCGCCGGAGTCGCTCGACGAGGCCCAGGCGAAGCTGAAGGCCGCGCTACGGGAACTCGGGCACGCGGACCACGTCCCCGCCTGACCCTGTGGTCCCCGGCGGCACCGGTGCCGCCGGGTCGTCGAGGAACTCGGTGAAATGCGCCCACGACGTGCCGCGGGCGGCAAGGCCGGCGAGCAGGCCGAGGTGGCTGCCGGGCACGACCTCGAATCGCACGTGGGGCGATCCGGGCAGCACCCGGCCGATCGCCTCGACGGCCGGGACGGGTGCGAGCACGTCGTCGCTGCCGGCGAGTGCGAGCACGGGCACGGTGACGTCGGCGAGGTCGATCGTCCGGTCCTCGAACCGGACCCGGCCCGTCGCGAGTTCGTTCGCGACCGTGAGGCGCATCGCCATCTGATGGAACAGCCGGCCCGGGTAGCCGGGCATGTCGGCCTGGAACCGGTCGATCGCCTCCATCCGGGCGAGGGTGCCGGCGTCGGCGAGGTTGCGGGCGACGAACCACGGCCGGGTCAGTTCGCGTTCGAGGGCGGTGGCCCGGTAACCGAGCTGCACCAGCGGGGCGGGCACGCCCCCGAGCAGGTGGGTCACGGCCGTGAGGGCGGGCTCGCCCACGACGCGGCCGAGGTGCCGGGCCGGCCCGAGGAAGGGGATGCGCTCGTAGTCGATCGGCGTGCCGAACGCGGTGATCGAGCGAATCGGCAGCCCGGGATGGGCGGCCGCGGTGAGCAGGCACAGGGTTCCGCCGAGGCTCCAGGCGGCCAGGTCGACGTCGCGACCGCCGCACAGTTCGGCGACCCGCGCGATCGCCTCGGGCACGATGTCGTCGACCCAGTGTTCGAAACCGAGATGCCGGTCGGAGCGGTCCATGGTGCCGAAGTCGAGGACGTGGACGTTGCGGCCGGTCTCGACGAGATGCTGCACGAGACTCTGCCCGGGCCGCAGGTCGTAGCAGCGCGCGGGCGCGGCGAGCGGCGGCACGAGCAGGACGGGGGCACCCGCGTCGGACTCACCGTAGCGGCGCAGGGTACGGTGCGGTCCGTCGGCGACGACGACGGACGCGGTGGCGTGCTGCGGTTCGATTCCGTCGCCGACGAACAGCGCCCAGGCGTTGCGCAGGGCGCGCTGCGCCGTCCCCGACAGTCCCACGACGTCTCCTTACTCGAAAGTCAGTTACGTCACCGTAGCTCAGGGACGGACCGTCACTCCACCGGGATCCGCGGGATCAGCACCCGGAACGTCGACCCGGCGCCCGGCGCGGAATCCACCTCCACCCGGCCGCCGTGGGCCGTCGCCAGCGCCGCGACGATCGACAACCCGAGACCGCTGCCGCCCGACGAACGGGCGCGCGACGCGTCGGCGCGGTAGAAGCGCTCGAAGACCCGGGCGCGGTCCGCCTCGTTCAGGCCGGGGCCGGTGTCGACGACCTCGAGCACCGCGTCGGGTCCGGCGGTGCCGACCCGGACGGTGACGTGCGCGCCGGCCGGGGTGTGGGTGAGGGCATTGGTGACGAGATTCCCCAGCACCTGCCGCAGCCGCGCGTCGTCGCCGAGCACCTCCGGGGTTCCGGGACCGTCGAACACCTCGAGCTCCACAGTCCGCTCCGGCGCGACGGCCCGCGCATCGTGCACCGCATCGGCGGCCAGCGCGAGCAGGTCGACCGGGTTCTGCTCGAGCGGCCGCTGGGCGTCGAGGCGGGCCAGCACGAGCAGGTCCTCCACCAGCAGGCCCATCCGCCGGGACTCGCTCTCGATGCGGTCCATCAGCATTGCGGTGTCACTGCTCGCGCCCTGACGGTAGAGCTCGGCGAACCCGCGGATCGTGGTGAGCGGGGTGCGCAACTCGTGGCCGGCGTCGGCGACGAACCGGCGCATCTTCTCCTCGGATCTGCGGGCGGATTCCTCCGACGCCGCCGTCGCCGCGAAGGCTTCCTGGATCTGGCCGAGCATGCCGTTCAGCGCCACCGACAGCCGCCCGACCTCGGTGCGCGGGTCCCGCTCGGGAACCCGCCGGTGCAGATCCCCGCCCGCGATCGCCGCCGCGGTGTGTTCGACCTCCCTCAGCGGACGCAGACTGCGCCGCACCACGAAGTACCCGGCCACCCCGAGCACGAACAGCACCGCGGCGCCGATACCGATCTGCAGCACGACGAGCCGATCGACGGTGTCCTCGATCGAGACCAGGGTGACACCGACGGTGGTCACGATGCCCCCGGCGCTCTGGGTCGACACCACCCGCCAGCGCACGTCGGACCCGTCGGCGGAACCCACGGTCTGCGGCTCCCACACCGGCTCACCGGGCAGCGCCGGCGACGTGGACTCGTCGTTGACGACGAACCGCTCCGACCCGTCGGGGCCGACGACCCGCACATAGAACGGGCTCGGCGGCCGGTTCGAACTCGGGGCATCCGGCGGCGGTAGGTCGCGGCCGGCGCCGGGCGGCTTCGCCCACGTCCGAGCCGCGGTGTGCAGGTCCTGATCGGTCCGGGCGAGCAGCGAACTCTGCAAGGCGGACGTCACCGCCACCCCGGACGTCAGCAGTCCCAGCCCCGACAACGCCACCAGCGCCGCGACCAGCGTCAGCCGCAGTGGCAGCGGCCGTATGCGGCTCACTCCCGGGGTTCCCGCATGACGTATCCGACCCCGCGCAGGGTATGGATCAACGGGGTGTCGCCGGTGTCGACCTTGCGCCGCAGATAGGAGACGTACGACTCCACGACGCCGACCTCCCCGCCGAAGTCGTAGCTCCACACGTGTTCGAGGATCCGCGGCTTGCTGAGAACCGTGCCCGCATTGACCATGAAATACCGCAGCAGGGTGAACTCGGTGGGTGAGAGCGACACCGGCCGGCCGGCCTTCCACACCTCGTGGGTGTCATCGTCGAGTTCGATGTCGGCGAAGGTGATGCGGGCCGAGCGTTCGTCCGCGGAGACCATGCCGGCCCGTCGCAGGATCACCCGCAGCCGGGCGATGACCTCCTCGAGGCTGAACGGCTTGGTGACGTAGTCGTCCGCGCCCAGGGTCAGGCCGGACACCTTGTCTTCCACGGCGGTCTTCGCCGTCAGGAACAACACCGGCGCGTCCGAACCGTCGGCCCGGAGCCGGCGCAGCATCCCGAACCCGTCCATCCCGGGCATCATGACGTCCAGGATCACCGCGTCCGGCCGGAACGTCCGGGCCCGGTCGAGCCCCTCGGCGCCGTTGCTCGCCGTCTCGACCTCGAAACCCTGGAATTTCAGGCTCACCGCGAGCAGTTCGACGATGTTCGGCTCGTCGTCGACGATCAGGATCCGGGCCTCGGGGGTCTTGTCGGTCACGGCGCCGATTCTCCCGGAGACCCCTGGCATGCCGCTGCGAGAAACCTGGGAACTTCCTGTACGGCCGGCCCTGCCGAATCCGGACCGCCGGGGTGCGGCGATCGGGGATCATGGACGTGTCCGCACTGTGAGACGTGTCCGCATCGTGAGGAGCCGTCCGTGTCGCCGAGGTGGGTGCACCGCGGGGCGGCGTCGGTCGCCGCCGTCGCCGTGTCCCTGGCCGTGGCCTGCCCGCCCGCGGCCGCGGAGGAGGTCGAGGTCTCGTTCGGCATCGCGTGCCGGGTGCGGTCGGTGATCGACGTCGACGAGCTGCTCGGATCGTCCGCGACGGTGGACGCGCCCGCCCGGGTCCGTCCGGGTGAGCGGTTCAGCTACCGCATCCAGACGGCCCCCGTCGCGTATCCGGACTCGAGCCGCGGCGCCACCACCCGCAGCGTCTCCCGCCTGAAGAACGACTTCGCGATCCCCGCCAACGCGACGTTCGTCGACGCGACGGTCGTGCCCGGAACCGCCTTCAACCTGGACAACGTGCCGCCCGGCGTGCTGCGGGTGAACGAGGACGGCGTCCCCGACCCGGCGGGCACGATCCTGCGCCTGTCCGGAAACAACGAGGTCATCGGCAACAGCCCCACATCCGGCACCGAGGGCGAGGCCGGGATCCGGGCGCCCAAGACGCAATTGCAGCTCGACGGCACCCCCAGCCCCGTCGGCGACAGCTGGTTCCGGCTCCCCGCGGTGGAGGTGACCATGATCGCGGGCGACGCGGGCGTGATCACGCCTATGCTCCGCACCGCCGGCGCCGCGGGCCTGGTCGACGACGACGCCAACTACAACACCTCGCTCACCCAGGCCACGTTCCTCGGCTCCACCCAGTGGGGACCGACACGCTGCTCGCCGCGGGACACGATGACCGGGCCCCTCAACGCCGGCGCCGGTCCGCTCGCGGTCATCACGATCTCCGACGTCGCCGAGGTGCCCGCGACGGTCACCGTCGACGCCCCGGAGGTGGTCGACGACGGCACGGTCGTCACCCTCACGGCGACGGTGACGCCGGACGTCGAGGGCGGCACGGTGCTGTTCCGGGACGGCGGCACCGACCTGGGTCCGCCGGTGGCGGTCGTCGACGGCCGCGCCACCGTCGAGCATCGCCTCTCCGGCGCCGGAAGCCACACGATCACCGCGGTCTACTCGGGCGCGCCCGGCGCGGCGGGCGCGACCTCCGAACCCGTCGCGGTGACGGTGCCCGGGTCCGGGAACGCACGCGGCTGGTGGATCGCGGCCGGGGTCGGGGTGGTCGCCGGGGTGCTGGCCGTCGCCGTCCTCGCCCGCCGCCGGAGGCGCTGATCCGGCCGGACACGCCCCGCACGTCCACCATGTTGTCGGCGCGTGATGCTATTACGGGACGAAGACAGCCACCGCGAAGGAGGTCCCGCCCATGACGTGCCGGGCGTGCCGATCCGATCTCGACCACTGTCACGGCACCCTCGTCGTGCACGCGACGACCACCGTGGACTGCACCGATCCCGACTGCTTCGACACCTCCCGGGTGCGGCACGTGCTGGTGATCGACTGCTCCGAACTCGCTCAACGCTGCGACTGCACCGACGTGTACGCCCGGGTGGGCGCGCGCCGCGTCTCCTGAGGACCCGCGGCGGCTCGTCCCGCCGAGCCGCACTGTTGCGCCGGTTACAGTGACAGGCATGAGTCTGGCGTCCGCGCTCGCGTTCCCCGTCCGTCTCGGCTTCGCTGCGGCGGACTCGGCCCTCGGCGTCGCCGAAGGCGTCATCGGGACCGTCCGCCTGGCGGTCTCCCCCCAGACATACGCGGGGCTGAACGCGGTCGGCGTCGCGAGCCCGCGGGGACCGCTCGGCCTGCTGCAACAGGTCTCCGTGCTGGCCGCCGACGACCGGCCGCTCGGCCAGGCGCTGCGTCCCGGCGGACCGCTGGACCGCCTCCTCGCTCCCGGCGGACCGGTAGACCGGCTCACCGCCCCCGGCGGCCCCCTCGACCGGCTCCTCGAACCCGGCGGCGCCCTCGACCGGGTGACCGCGCCCGGTGGTCCGCTCGAGAAGGTCCTCGCCGAGGACGGAGCCCTGGACCGCCTGCTGTCGAGCGGCGGCCTCCTCGATCGGCTCACCGCCCCCAGCGGCCCACTCGAGCGTCTGCTCGCCGAAAGCGGACCCGTCGAACGGCTCACGGCTCCCGGCGGGATCGTCGACGTCGCCCTCCAGCCCGGTGGCCTGGTCGAGCGGGCCCTCGAGCAGGGCGGGGTGCTCGACACCCTCCTCGCCGAACAGGGGGCCCTCGAACGCCTGCTCGCAAAGGGCGGTCCGCTCGATCAGATCGTGTCGCTGTCCGAGACGCTGGTGCAACTGACCCCCACGATCCATCGGATGAGCACCAGCATCGACGTGCTGCAGGAGACCGCCGAACTGCTCCGCGAGGCGGTGGGCCCGCTGGGCGATCTCGCAGGCAAGCTGCCCGGCCGGTGGCTGCGCAGCGGCTCGGGTGGCTCGGCCACCAGCGGCAGGCACGAACTGCGGGCGCCGGACTGATCCCCTCACTCCTGCAGATCCGTGACCGCCCGGAAGGTGCCGTCCATATGGAACGGAGTGGACTCGTGCTCGTGGGCGATCCGCCACGCCCCCTCGACGCGGCGTAGACCGAACGTGACGCGGAACCACAGATCGAAGCGCGGTCCTCCGTGCTGGGTCGCTCCCAGCCGCGACAGTGCGTGACAGAACGCGACGTCGCCGGCCGTCTCGACGTGCAGGTCCTTCACCTCACAGTCGAGAGGGCCGTCGAACCCTGCGAACCACGACGCCCAGACCTGCGGAGCGGGAGCGGTCTTGCGCAGCGGCGGTGCCAGGTCGAACACCGTCGCACCGGGGACGTAGCACGCGGCGAGCCGATCGACGTCCTTGGCGTTACGAGCCGCGGTGTGCTCCTCGATCAGCGCACGAATCCGTTCCTCGTCCGGAGACTCGTCCGTCTCGAGGACGGCGAGGATGTTGCCCGCCGGGTCCCGGAACCACGCGATCGGCGGGCCGACCCGACGGAAGATGCCCCTGTCGTCGACCCCCTCGTAGCGCTCGAACCGGACACCGCGAGCGGCGAGTTCGTCCACCACCTTCTCGAGGTCGCGAACGGGAAAGTCGAGGATCGTGTAGGTGGCCGGAGTGTGGTCCTCCTTCGGATAGATCAACGTGTCGCGTCCGCCCTTGAGGTGCAGGTGCAGCATCCCGTGCTCTTCCGACACGGAGATGCCGAGTACGTCGCCGTAGAACTTCGCGGCCGCCGCCACGTCGTCGACGGCGAAACTGGAAAAGGAACGGTCCAACATGGTGCTGACTCCTCACTGCGAACGATGCCGTACCTGTTCCGACCACCGAGCGGCGGCAAACTCATCGGCCGAACGGTGACTTTCTCCCCTGATGCGGACCCCGACGCCGGGGTTAGCGTGGAAGACGGTTCCGACCGAGGGGAGGTCGCCATGACACCGGCCCGCCCGCGCTCCCCGATCGCCGCCCGGCGATTCGGGTATCTCGTCGCGGTGCTCCTCAACGCGGTGGTGCTGTATGCCGCGAACGTGTGGCCGGGCTGGGAGGCCGTGCCGTTCCTCACCGAGGACACCCGCTCCGTCATCGGCTTGGTCAACACCTCGATCCTGGTCAGCCTGGTCGCCAATCTCCTGTACCTGATGTGGGATCCCGTGTGGTTCAAGGCGCTGGGAGACGCGGTCACCACGACGGTCGCCCTGCTGGCGCTGCCGAAGATCTGGCAGGTGTTCCCGTTCGACTTCGGCGAGGCCTCGTTCGACTGGCCGCTCGTGACGCGCATCGTCCTGGGGCTGGGAATCGTGGGCAGCGTCATCGGGATCGTCGCCGCGTTCGTCACCTTCGTCCGGGTGGGTCACCCGTCCACCCGGGAGATCCGGTCTCACTGAACAACACCCCGAGCCGGCGATGTCCGCACATCGGAGGTCAGCATGGAAGAACGTAACGACTACGACGTGGTCGTCGTCGGGGCCGGCCCCGGCGGGCTCACGACTGCAGCGTATCTGGCGGCGACGGGACGCCGGGTGCTGGTGGCCGATGCCCGCACGCAGCCGGGCGGTCACATGTCCGCATTCACCCACGGCGGCTACGAATTCGACATCGGACTGCACTACACCTCCGAGGCGCCGGTGCGGCATGCACTGGGACCGCTGGGTGTGGACGTGAGCTTCCGGGAGTTCGATCCCGCGGGGATGTTCCGGCTGCTGAACGGGGATCGCGAACTGGCGGTCCCGAAGGGTATGGAGGCTTTCCGGACCACTCTGTACGAAGCATTTCCGGGCGAGCGACGAACGATCGACGAATTCCTCACCACCGTCGGGCTGCTCACCGAGGAGCTGGAACGGATCGCGGAGCGGCCGCACCTGCGGGAGCTGCCGCAGCTGCCGTGGCGGCTGCGCGGTCTGCTCCGTCACGGCCGCACGACCGCCGGCGGCTACCTGCGTCATCTGCACGCCTCTCCGCAACTCACCACCGCACTGCTCGGCTGGACGATCGGCAGTCTGGCCGTGGCGCCGTCGCGGCTGTCGCTGCCGGTGGCAGCCCGGATGATCCACTCCTACCTCGAGGGCCTGTCGTACCCGCAGGGCGGATCGCGGGTCGTCTCGGAGGGTCTCACAGAGGTGGTGCGCCGCCACGGGGGCGACGTGCTGCTCGGCACGGAGGTGAGCCGTATCCTTCTCGGCGGCAACAAGGTTCGTGGTGTACGCGTACAGGACGCCTCGCTCGACACCGTGCCGGGGCCCGGACGCGAGATTCTCGCTCCCGCAGTCGTGTCGGCGGTGGACATCCAGCAGACCTACCTGTCGCTGCTGCCGCCGGATCGTGTGCCGTCCCGGCTCCTCCGGCGGGTGCGGGGTTACGAGCTGGCCCTGCCGCTCGCCGTCGTCTACCTGATCCTGGACCGGGACCTCGCCGCCGAGGGCTATCCGAACGCGACCCGTCTCGTCTCCGACACGGACGACTTCGATGCCGAGTACGCCGCGCTCCGGGCGGGCGAGCTTCCCCCGGCCACGTCCTCCGGGCTGTGGATCGCGAGCCTCGCCGACCCGGACAACCCCCGGCTGTGCGCACCCGGACAGACCAATGTCCAGCTGATCGGCCCGGCACCCGCACAGCACTCCTGGTGGGGTATCGCGCCGGGAAGCGGTTCGACCCCGCGCTACGACGCGAGACGACGTCAGCTTCGCGACCGGCTGGTGCACTCTGCCGAGCGCACAGTCCCCGGCCTGGCCGATTCCATCGTCCACGAGGAGACGGGGACACCCGTCACCGCCGAACGCTTCATGCACTGCACCGGCGGCGTGTCGTACGGCCCGGCGTTCACCCCGAGCCAGACGTTCACCCGGCTCGGCGCGACGGGGCCGGTCGAGGGCTTGTTCCACGCCGGTGCGGGTGTTCGGCCGTCGCACGGGCTGGTCGGCACCCTGTTCGGTGGGACGGCCGCCGCGGCGGCGGTTGCGGGCGTATCCGTCGACGAGTTGCGGGACGCGGCAGCGGCCGGGTGTGCCACCGCCAGCTGATCGGTTGCCCGCGACGTCACGCGGTCCGGACGGCTGTCGCTCACCCGGTAGCACCGCCGGCACCGCACTAACGTCGGAGGCATGACCGTCCCCGAACTGCTCGCCGGCCGCTACGAGTTGCGCGGCATTCTGGGCTGCGGCGGGATGGGCGAGATCAGAGACGGCTGGGACACGCGTCTCGGGCGACCCGTCGCGGTGAAGGTTCTCCGCGGCGAATTCGGACGCCGGACCGACGAGCGCCGGCGCTTCGAAGCCGAGGCGCGCGCGGCGGCGTCCCTCGACGATCCGCACATCGTCGCGGTGCACGACAGCGGCGAGGACGCCGGCGTGCCCTACATCGTGATGGAGCGCTTACCCGGCGGCACCCTCGCCGACGAGATCGCTCTGGGCCCGATGCCGCAGGACCGGGTGCGGACCATCCTGAGCGACGTGGCAGCCGCGGTCGCCGCAGCGCACGAGGCCGGGATCCTCCACCGTGACATCAAGCCGGCCAACATCCTCTTCACCGAGGCCGGAGCGGTGAAGGTGACCGATTTCGGCATTGCCAAGAGCGCCGGCGAGCACTACACCCGCACCGGCGAACTCGTCGGAACCGTCGCCTACCTGAGTCCCGATCGGCTCGCCGGCACACCGGCGAGCGCGCACGACGATCTGTATGCCGTCGGGGCCGTGGGGTACGAGGCGCTGACCGGGCGCAAGCCCTACGACTACGACAACCTGCTGGCGCTGGCGCGCGCGATCACCCATGGGCCGCCGCCCCCGCTGGCCGCGGTGCGACCGGATGTCGACCCCGGACTCGTGGCCGTGATCGAACGGGCGATGGCACGCGATCCCGGACAACGCTTCACCAGTGCCTGGGACATGCTCGCCGCCCTGCGGGGCCGGTCCTTCGCCGCTCCGGTGAGCGAGGTGCCCCACGGGCCGACCCGGGAGTTCACCGTCGCCGCGCCGCTCGGGCCTGCGACGACTCCTGCGAGGCTCGACGCGACCCCCGAGTCCGACCCCGGTCGTCGCCGGATCCTGTTCGCGCTCGGTGTGACGACCGCAGTGGTGGTCGCCCTGCTCCTGCTGGCCTGGGGTCGGGGTGGTGATGCGCCGTCGGTCGCGGGGACGAGCAGCGTTCCCGTCACCACCCCGATGCCGGTCGACAACCCCAATTCCCCCGTCACCCCGGAGGTGAGCCCGTCGCCTACCTTCACCACCGTCCCCGCGCCGGCGCCGATCGTGCCGCCGGTCGTGCCGGAGTCCGGGAACGGAAGCAGCGGGAGCGGAAGCAGTGGGAACGGAAGCAGTGGGAACGGCAACGAGGAGAACGGCGACGAGGGTCGCGGCAACGGTGACGAGGGTCGCGGCAACGGCAACGGCAACGGCAACGGCAACGGCAACGAAGGTGGCAACCCGGGCCGTGGGAACGAGGGCGGCAGCAACAACGGCGGCGGCAACAGCGGCAGGTGACGCGGGAGCCGGAACACCGTCGGCACAGAAAGGGAGAGGCTGCCGGGTTCGACCGCGGGGCTGTCCGAACGCCTCGGACGCTCCCACTTCGAGGTGGGAGCGCCCGAGGCGGGAGGGATCAGAGCAGAATGCCGAGACCGGCGAGCAGAGTGAACAGCGTTGCAGCGAGGGAACCGAGAACCATTCCTACCTCCAATGTGTCGTGTGACGATCCTTCGTCTCCGCGGGGGACGGAGACGAACGACGCCCCGTGCCGCAGGGTGCACGACGAGGGCGTCACCAAGATCATCGAGCGGTACATGGTAGGTGTTACCCCTGGTTCCACAGTTCCATACTGTGATGCCCATCACTGCCGTTCGTCATGCGGGTAGCCGACGGCCTTCGTGCCGGCGACGGGCCGCCGGGCCTGACTATGCCGCGAGCAAGTCACTTAGGATGGGCGTATGGATGCGGCACGGTTGGACGGTTTTCTCGCCGATCGCGATGCCTGGCAGACCACCCAGTGCTCGATCGCGAAGGCGATGGACACGGTGGGAACCCGCTCGGCGATGCTGATCCTGCGCGAGGCCTACTACGGCACCAGGCGGTTCGACGACTTCACCCGCCGCGTCGGGATCACCGAGGCTGTCGCGGCCGCCCGTCTTCGCGAACTGACCGCCGAGGGCCTGTTCGAGCGTCGGCCTTACAAGGAACCCGGGCAGCGGACGCGGTACGAGTACGTCCTCACCGAGAAGGGCCGCGACCTGCTCCCCGTGGTGCTCGCGCTGAAGCAGTGGGGTGACAAGTACCTCCAGGGCGAGCGCGGCGCTCCTCTCGGCCTCACCGACGACACGACCGGCGATCCCGTGCGCGTCGAGGTCCGCAGCGCCGCACGCGAGGTCCCTCTCGAGGAACTGCGCGTGACGCCGAACTTCACCGAGGAGCAGGCCCGGCGCGCGATGCGCAACGCCTCCGCAAACCGGTGATCCACCGTCGGGCGCTCTGAGAGAATCGGTCGACACGTCGTCACGAGCTCCGGGGGTGATCACCGTGACGGAGATGCCGGAATCCGGTGCCGGACCCGATCTGACCCGGGTGCCGACCGACGCCCTGCTCGCGGAGATCCGCCGCCGGATCGAGTCGTCGCCCGCCGTCCCTGCGACAGCGGTGCCCGATCGAACCGAGGACGCCCCTCCCCCGAACACGCCGTTGCAGGTGTTCGAGGTCGCCGCGGACGAGAGCGACGAGACCGGGTTGCGCGCCTCACCGATCCACCCGGACAGCGAGACCTGAGCGGATCCGCGCGCCCCGCAGTCGGATGCGGATGCAATTGCTGTCGCGTCCGACCGGGAAGGGCGCGGATGCCCCGGCGCCGCTGGTGGAGCCCCCTGTCAGGATTGAACTGACGACCGCTCGCTTACAAGGCGAGTGCTCTACCACTGAGCTAAGGAGGCAGTCGAGCGCGCCAATCATACCGAGACACCGGGCCGGGCATGCCACCCCCCGGTTCGTTACGGTGGATTGGTGGCCGGGACGGCCGACATCGACGACGACAGAGTTGGGAGCGCACAGCGGTGGGAACGATGGCAACCGCCTTCGGAAAGCTTGTCCTCGACCGCCGGGCGACCCTGGACACCATCACCGAGGCGCCGGCGCCGCTGCAGCCGATCGACCTGACCGACGACGCGACGGTCGCCGAGGCGCTCGACGTCGCCGTCCGCGTCGGCGAGGTGATGCTGGCCGCGGGCACCGGTGCGATCGACACCTCCGAGCAGGTGCGTTTCGTCGCCGCGACGTACGGCCTGGCCCAGTGCGACGTCGACGTGACCTACAACTCGATCGTCCTCTCGGCGTACCGGGGGCCGACGATGCCGCCGGCGAGCACGATGCGCGTCGTGCAGTACCGGTCGATGGACTTCACGCGGCTGGCCGCGGTGGACCGGTTGACCCGGCGCATCCGGCGGGAGGCGATCTCGCCGGCGCAGGCCCGCGAGGATTTGCTGGCGATCACGACGGCGCCGCACCCGTACCACCGCTGGATGGCGACGTTCGCGTGGGCGGCGATGGCCGCGTCGATCTCGGTGCTGCTCGGTGGTGGCGTGCTCGTGGCGGCGATGGCGTTCGCGTCGACAGCGGTCATCGACCGGACGAACCGTGTGCTCAACGGCATGGGCCTGCCGTTCTTCTTCCAGCACGTCGTCGGCGGCATCATCGCCGCGACGCCCGCGATCCTGTTGTTCAACCTGCGCGAGCCGTTGGGTGTCGACGTGCCACCGGGCCTGATCATCGCGGCCGGCGTGACGGTGCTGCTGTCGGGCTTGTCGCTGGTCGGGTCGGTGCAGGACGCGATCACCGGAGCGCCGATCACCGCGTCGGCGCGGTTCTTCGAACTGGTGATGATGACGGGCGGGATCATCGCCGGCGTGGCGACGGCGCTGAAGGTGATGGAGGCGCTGGGCGCGGAGTTACCGGTGATCAGCAACGATGCCCTGCCCACGGCGACCGCTCTGCCCGTGAAGGTTCTCGCCGGTGCGGCGTCGGCGCTGTTCTATGCGCTGGCGTGCTACGCCGAGCGGCGGGCGCTGACGGCTGCCGCGCTCGGCGGTGCGGCGGGCAGCCTCGTGTTCCTGATGTCGATGGAGTTCGCGGTGGGCCCGATCATCTCGTCGGCGACGGCCGCGACGGTGGTCGGTTTCGCCGGTGGCCTGATGGCGCGACGGGCGCTGACCCCACCGTTGGTGGTGGCGGTCGCCGGTATCACCCCGCTGCTGCCGGGCCTGTCGTTGTACCGGGGCCTGTATGCGGTGATCGGCAACGAACTGCTGCTCGGACTGACCGCGCTGTTCTCGGCGTTCGGCATCGGGTGTGCGCTGGCGGCGGGGGTGACGCTCGGCGAGTGGCTGGCCCGCACGGTCCGGCATCCGCGCAGCGTGCTGCGGGCGGGGTCGCTGCGCCGGCCGCAGTTGCGGCGCGTCCGGCTGGTCCGTCCGTACCGGGCGTCGAAACGCCACGAGAGTCACCCCGCGGGTGGCGCACCCGCGGGGTGACTCTCGTCCACGCGTTACCTCGGACGGTCAGGCGCCGGCGTTGCGCGCCTTCTCGTCGGCTTCCATGGCGTCACGCAGGCTCTTCGGCCGCATGTCGGTCCAGTTCTTCTCCACGTACTCGACGCACGCTGCACGCGACTCCTCCCCGAACACCACGCGCCACCCCTGCGGCACCTCGGAGAAAGTCGGCCACAGCGAGTACTGCTCCTCGTCGTTCATGAGGACGTAGAAGCGGCCGTCTTCGTCGTCAAAAGGATTCGTGCTCATCTCGCCTCACTTGTCGCATAGGTGTGCTGCTCCCGTACCCTAGCAAGGTCCGGGGCCCGGTCATGACCCGCTGGTAGTTTTCCGTCGCGCTGCTCGAGGACGGATCCGAGGATCTCCCCGGACCGGATCGCCACGTTCGACAACAGCGACGCCGTCAGCCCGTGGGTCTTCTCGGTGCCGCCCTGAAGATAGATCCCCGCCCGGACGTCGCCCGCGGTGGGCAGACGGTAGTCCCGGTCGACCGTGCGCAGCGGCGACGACTCGGGAGCGAGAGCGCCGAGCAGCGGGGGCAGCGGGGCAGCGTCGAATCCGGTGGCGAGGACCACGGCGTCGCACGTCAGGGTGTCGGTGAGCCCGTCGAGTGTGCTGCGCACGTCCACCTCGATTCCGGTGGCCGTCTCGGTGACGGCGCCGACCTCGGACGCACGCCGCATGAACAGCCGACGCCGGCCGCCGACGCGCTCGCGGTACTCGGCCGCATACAGCGCCGCGATGAGGTCGGGGTCGACGACGGAGTAGTTGGTGCTGCGGTGCAGGGCCAGCAGTCGCTCCCGCTCCGCCTCGGGTGCGGCATGCAGTTCGTCGACCGTGGCCGGATCGAAGATGCGGTTGGCGTACGGGCTGTCGTCGGCGGGGCTGTAGCCGAAGCGGGCGAACACGTTGTGCACCTCGGCCTGCGGATAGTGGTCGTGCAGGTACTGCACCACCTCGGCAGCGCTCTGGCCGGCGCCGACGACGACGAACCGCTGGTGCACGGGCGCGGGCATCTCGGCCAGATGGAACAGGAACCGGTGGTTGTGGAAGCACCGCACGGTCTCGGTGGCCCACGGGGGGATGCGGGGCCGCAACCCCACCCCGACGACGATGTTGCGGGCGTGTACGACGGTGCCGTCGGCGGCGTGGACGGCGAGGCGGTCGGCGATGCCCGCCGGGTCGCGTACGGCCTCGACGGCGACGACCTCGGTGCCGTACCGCACGTCGGCGTCGACGCGGGCGGCCGCCCACTGCAGATAGTCCTGGAACTCGTGCCGGGTGGGGAAGAACGTCTGGTGGTTGACGAAGTCGACGAGCCGGCCCCGGTCGTGCAGGTAGGCGAAGAAGGTGTAGGGGCTCGTCGGGTTGCGGAAGGTGACCAGGTCCTTCGGGAAGGCGATCTGCATGGTCGAGCCCTCGAGGAGCATTCCGGGATGCCAGGCGAACGCGGGCTGCCGGTCGAAGAACCGGGCCCGCACGGGGTCGTGTGGGACTTCGGCATTGTGCTCTTCGACGGCGATCGCCAATGCGAGATTGGCGGGTCCGAATCCGATCCCGACGAGGTCGAGGAGTTCCGGTGGTTCGCCGTCCGGCGACGGCGAGTCACCGCTGTCGTTGCAGGAGCGGTCGGTCATGGTCGCTCTTCCGTGCTCGGGGGCCGCAGCCGCGGATGGATCGATCGCACAAGAAGATAGCTCAGGCTACCCTTGGTTTGGTTAGCCTACCAATCATTGCAGCCGGTTGGGGTGTCACCCGCCGGCCCGGAGCCCCGCTCCCTAGTGACTCCCCTCCGCCCGCGCGAACAGATCGCCCTTGCGGATCTTGCCGGTGGCCGTCATGGGCATCGCCTCGACGAGTTCGACGATCGGCACCTTGTAACCCGCCATGTTCTCGCGCGCCCACGCCGTGAGTTCGCCGGCCGTGACGGTCGCGCCGGGGACCGGCTGGACGAACGCAAACGCGACCTGCCCTCTGTCCGGATCGGACCTGGGGACCACCGCGACCGTCGCGACCCTCGGGTGCATGCGCAGCAGCGCCTCGACCTCGGCGGGGAAGACGCTCATACCGTTGGTCTTGATCATCTCCTTGTTGCGGGCGAGATAGTGCAGCGCACCGCGCTCGTCGAACCGGCCGACGTCGCCGGTGCGCAGCCAGTCGCCCTGGAACGCGTCCGCGGTAGCCTCGGCGTTGCGGTAGTACCCGGTGGTCACCGAGGGGCTGCGCACGACGATCTGCCCGGTCTCACCGAGCGGCGCCGGGGCGCCCGCCTCGTCGACGATCAGGATGTCGGTGCCCGGCACGGGCAGTCCGCAGAACACCGGCTCGCTCGCGAGGTCGAAGTCGCCGTCCTGGAAACCGAGCGTGAAGGTGTCGGCGGTGTTCGTCTCGGTCATGCCGTAGCTCGCCTCCCGCAGGGTGTGGCCGGTCGCGTCGCGCCACCGCCGACGGATCGCGGGGTCGAGCTTCAGCACGAACGACACCGCCATGGCGTTGTCGAGCGTGGCGGCACGGTTCCCGTCGAAGCCGGGCGCGTCCATGAGTTCGACGTAGTTGTCGACGGTGCCGACCGTGCTGGTGACGCCGTGCCGCTCGACGAGAGCCAGCGCGGCGTCCGCGTCCCACCGGGTCATCAGCACGACGGAGCCGCCGTTGACGAGAGGATTGAGGATGCCGAAGACTTCGCCGGCGATCCAGAACATGGGCAGGTAGTTGAGCACCACGGTGGTCTCCCCCACCCGCCGGCCGCCGCCGACGGTGGCCGCGGCCGCGGTGTAGACCATGTGCCACTGGGTGTGCTCGCAGCCCTTCGGCATGCCGGTGGTGCCGCCGGTGTAGTTCAGCGCGGCGAGCGCGTCCGGGTCCGTCGCGACGGCGGGTGCGCGGGGACTGTCGAGAATGCTCGCCCAGTCGCCGGCGGCCGGATCGGTGACAGGGAACGGTGGCGGCACCTCCCCCGGCCTCGTACCGGTGAGCATGTCGCCGAGGGCAGTGACGGCGACATGCCGCACCGGCGTGCGCGGCCGGACCGCCTCCACCAGCGGGAGCAGTTCGGGCTGCGTGAGCAGGATCGTGACGCCGGCGTCGGCGAGCTCGTGGGCGAGCTCGTGTTCGCGCAGCATCGGGTTCACGGGTACGTGGACGGCGCCGATCTTGAGGATGCCGAGCATCGCGACGTGGAACTGCGGGCAGTTGCCGAGGTGGACACCGACCCGGTCGCCGGCCCGGGCGCCTCGGGCGAGCAGCCAGCCGGCGAACCGGTCGGAGAGGTCGTCGTACTCGGCGTAACCGACTGTGCGACCGTAGAACTCGATCGCGGGGGCATGCGGGCGCACGTGCGCCCAGTGCCGCAGGTAGTCCACGAGCGCGCGCTCGTCGATCGGGTACTCCACCGTCCGCGGCACCTCCGGCGGCCAGTGCGCTTCCTGCACCCGCCGGATCCCGGTGAGCGCGGCCTCGAGGGCGTCGGAGTCGGTGGGGACCGTGTCGAGCTCGCGTGCCATGTCGACCTTCCGTTCTCGGGGCATCCGGCGGCGACGGGGTGATCCCGGTCACCCACTGTGTATAGTTGAATCCGGCGTCGAATTCAACTAACCGGGACGACCGCCGCACATCCGAATCACCGCACCGCAGCAGGGCTCTTCTGCACTCGAAAGGAAGACGTATGGCGTCCGTGAACAGGCAGGTCCGACTGGCACGACGACCGGTCGGCCGCCCCGACGACTCCACATGGGAGGTCACCAGCGCCCCGGTTCCGCAGCCGGCCGACGGTGAGTTCACCGTCCGCGTCGAGTACGTCTCCCTCGACCCCGCCATGCGCGGATGGCTGAACGACGTCCGGTCGTACGTCCCGCCGGTCGGGATCGGCGAGGTCATGCGCGCCCACGCCGTCGGGCGGGTACACGAATCCCGCCACGACGGCTACAAGGAGGGACAGCTCGTCTCCGGACACTTCGGCGTGTGCGACTACGCCGTCTCCGACGGCAGCGGCGTCGTCGCGGTCGACGAGTCCCTCGCACCGTCGCCGGTGTGGCTGGGTGCGCTCGGATTCCCCGGCATGACGGCATATTTCGGGCTCGTCGACGTGGGACGGATGAAGCCCGGCGACACCGTGCTCGTGTCGGGCGCCGCCGGGGCCGTCGGCAGCATCGCCGGGCAGATCGCGAAACTGAGCGGATGCCGCGTCATCGGCATCGCCGGCGGAGCCGAGAAGTGCGCGTGGCTCACCGACGAGCTGGGATTCGACGCCGCCATCGACTACAAGGCCGGATCCGTGGGCCGGGCGCTGCACGCGGCCGCACCGGACGGGATCGACATCTACTTCGACAACGTCGGCGGGGAGACGCTCGACTCGGCGCTGGCCGTGCTGCGCAAGAACGCGCGAGTCGTGTTGTGCGGGGCCATCTCCGGCTACAACGCGACCGACCCGCAGCCGGGCCCGTCCCGCTACCTGTCCCTGCTCGTGAACAGGGCATCCATGACCGGGTTCATCGTCTTCGACTACCTCGACCGCTTCCCCGAGGGCATGGCTGCCGTGTCGGAATGGATCCGCCGCGGCGAACTGGTGACCCGTGAACAGGTCGAGACCGGCGGCGTCGAGGCGTTCGGACGCACACTCAACATGCTGTTCGACGGTGCCAACACCGGCAAACTCGTCCTGGAGACCACGGCCGACTCCTGAGGACCCGGCGCCCGGCCGGGTCGCCTCGCGACCCGGCCGGGCGCGATCAGTTCTCGAATCAGTACTCCGCGCACCCGGTGCGAGACCGGTTGTGCGACAGTGGGGCTGAATGCCGGTCCGGAGGACGGCGGGCACTCGCGAGACGAGGAGCGCGGCTGAGCAACACGTCAGGAGAGCACTTCGGCCAGCCGCAGGATGCTGCGTGCCCGCTCGGCCACGGGAAGGTCGACGAATTCGCCGCTTGGTAGGCGCAGAGCGGCGCCGCCTGCGCGGTCGAATGCCTCGACGACCTCCCGTGCCCATCGCAACTCGTCTTCGCGGGGACTGAATTCGGCGTGGATGGCCGGCAGCTGGCTGGGATGGATCGCAGACTTGCCGAAGAATCCGAGTGAACGGCTCGCCCGGGCCTGGCGGCGCAGTCCGTCGGTGTCGTCGAGGTGCGGGTACACGCTGTCGATGGGGGGTTCGATTCCCGCCGCGCGGGAGGCGATCACCAGGTGGGATCGCGCGTAGTGCAGGGCGGTGTCGCCGTTGTCGGTCCCGAGATCATTCTGCAGGTCGATTCCACCGAGGGCGAGATGCGCGACGGTCGGCTCGGCGGCGATCGTGATCGCGTTCGCCACGCCCTTGGCGCTTTCGATCGCACAGATCAGGGGCGTACCGGGCACCTGGTCGGCCACCCAGCGAACGTCCTCCACCGACTCCACCTTGGGGATGCGGATGCCGCGGGCCACGGCTGCGACGGCTGCCAGATCGGCCCTCGCCGGTTCGGTGCCGGCAGCGTTGATTCTCACCCAGGCCGGGCGGTCGGCGAGAACAGCGGCGACGTTCGTGCGTGCAGCTGATTTGCAGTCCGGTGGCACCGCGTCCTCGAGGTCGAGGACGACCGCGTCCGCGCCGGCGTCGAATACTCTGCTGACCAGCTTGTCGTTGTGCCCGGGTGCGAACAGGTAACTTCGCTCCATTTTCAACCGTCCTAGTGCTTTCAGTGCGTCGAGGTTTCGTCGATCGAGTCCGAACGAGTCCCGGTGGATGTGCTCGTTGTCCTGGCCGGACCGGCACCCCGGGGTGCGCGGTTACAGCATCGAGTAGAGCGCGGCGAGGCCGGTGATGCGCCGGGCGCGCGCCAGCCGTGGCAGATCACTGCCTGCGCTGATGTGTTCTCCGTGTTCGCCGAGCGTGTCGATGACCTCGCGCGCCCACAGGATGTCCGCGTCGGTCGGTGAGAGAATCCGATTGACGACCGCGGCGTGTTCGCTGTGCATGCACAGACGGCCGGTCAGTCCCATCTCCGCCGCGTGCTCGGTGTCTTCGACCAGGGGGGTGCCCTCGAGCCCGATCGTCGGTCCGTCGATCGGGCCGGGCAGGGCGGCGGCACGGCTGGCGATCACCAGTTGGCTTCGCGCACAGGCCATCGCCAGGAAGGTGGCATGGGCCCCGGTGTCGCGGCGGAAATCCCCACTGCCGAAGGCCAGCCGGAACGTCGCGGGGGCGCGCGCGATGTCGTGGACCGCGGTCATTCCGAGGGCTGTTTCCACCAGCGCGACGATCCGGGTGCCCGGCGGCAGATGTTCCGCCGTGGCCTGGACTTGAGCCGGGTTCTCCGTCTTGGCCAGCACTACCCCGTCGACGCCCTCGAGTCCGGACAGGAACGCGACATCGTCGGCCCAGAAGGGGGTCGTGGTGGCGTTGATCCGGACCCAGGCATGAGCGCCGTTGCTCAACCAGGCCGCCAGCGCCTCTCGTGCCATAGGCTTCTGGGCCGGCACCACGGCATCTTCGAGGTCGACGATCACCGCATCGGCGGCGGACGACGCGGCCGCGGCGAACGACTCGGGCCGATTGGCCGGTACGAGAACCCATGATCGCGCATGCGCGGCGTCGATCGGTTCGGAGCGGATGATGGGGGTGTGCACGGCGCGGGACTCCTCAGTAGCATGGGACGGGGTTCGGGGCGAATTCATCGGGACGCGTCGGGTTCTCGGGCACGGCCGGTCGGCAGCAGCGGATGACGGCACGGCCGAGCCACGGTTCGAGTTGCCGATGCGTCCGGAGGCGACCGCTTCGCTCCACTACAGCACCCCCTTGTGCCGCAGTTCGGCGATGCGATCGGGATCCAGGCCGAGTGATTCCCGGTAGACGCGGTCGTTGTCCTGGCCGAGGCGGCGGCCGGGGAACCGGATGGCGCCGGGTGTGCGCAGCATGCGGAGCATGAGGTTCTGCATCTTCAGCGGGCCGAGGTCCTCGTCGTCGACGGTGGTGATGGACTCCCGGGCGAGGACATGCGGGTCGTTCATCAGCTGCTCTACGTCGTAGACGGGTGCGAGGGCGGCGCCGACCCGTTCGAACTCGGCCGTGACCTCGTGGAGCGGGCGGGCGGCGATCCATTTCGCCACGGCGTCGTCGAGGAGGTCGCCGTTTCTGCTCCGGTCCCCTGCCGATCCGAACCACGGTTCGTCGACGATGTCCGATCGACCGACCAGGCGCATGACTCGCTCGGCGACGGAGGTGGCGCTGGCGGAGACGGCGACCCACCGGCCGTCACCGGTGCGGTAGGTATTGCGAGGTGCGTTGTTCGGGGAACGATTGCCCTGCCGGCCGGCGACTGTGCCGAGTTGGTCGAAGGCGCTCGGGCCGGGTCCGAGAATCCCGACGAGTGGCTCGAGCAGCGAGAGATCGATCACCTGGCCTCGCCCGTGTCCCTCCGGACTGTCGCGGTGGTACAGCGCGGCCGTCACCCCGAAAGCACCGGTGATACCGGCCACGCCGTCCGCAAGACCGAACGGGGGTAGCGTCGGGGGGCCGTCTTCCTCACCGGTCTGATGCGCGAACCCGCTCATCGCCTCCGCCAAGGTGCCGAATGCGCGTCGCTCCGCATAGGGGCCGGTCTGTCCGAAGCCGGTGACCCGCAACGTGATCAACCCGGGGTTCAGACACTGCAACCGGTCCGGTCCGAGCCCCCACTTCTCGAGCACGCCGGGACGGAAGTTCTCCACCAGGACATCGGCGTCGGCCACGAGGTCACGCAGAATCTGTTGACCCTCCGGGGTACTCAGATCGAGGGTGATGCACTTCTTGTTCCGCGCGATGACCTTCCACCACAACCCGTGCCCGTCCTTGTTCACACCGTGTGTCCGGGCGGGGTCGCCGGTGGGGTGTTCGACCTTGATCACCTCGGCGCCGAAATCGCCGAGGAGCATGGCGGTGATCGGGGCGGCGTAGACGGTGCTGATGTCGATGACGCGGATCCCGTGCAACGGACCGTGCGCGTCGCGTACGACATCGACGCGGTCGTCGTGTGGATTCTGAGTCATCGGTACTCCTCGGGGGGTGATTGACGGAAGGGTGCGGTGCGATCGGAGAGGATCGGCCCGAGCGCCACACCGACCAGGAACGTCGACAGCGACATCAGCGCGGCCCGCCGCAGCGCCTTCGTCGGACGACCGGCCGGCGCACCTACTACCAGCGTTGCCCCTCCTCGCCCGAACGTCCTCGATCACGTTGTGGTTGCGAACGTTGTGGTTGCGACAACAAGAAGTGTCGGCCCTGCCGCCCCTCACAGTCACGCTTGCGTTCGTAAAGGACGATGTGCTCATTGCGATGGTTCTGGTCGTTCGGTTGCACGTCGCGGTGCGAGCCCCTCGAAAGCGGTGCCGGTGGTGACAACGCGTCGATCTCCGGCCGACGGGCGGCGATCGTGCGCGCCGGCGTCGACGGATGCTCGAGCCGCGGCACCGGGCAGGGAAATTGTGCAGCCGGAGCCGGATCGGATGTAGGTTCCCGCCGGCCGTCGCGGTCGACAGCAGCCGGTACAGCTGTTCGTTCGCAATGCAGTCGGACAGGATCTGCCCCGACGGGTCGGCATCGGTCGCTGCGAAAATCCTGCACGACAGTGTTTCTCGAGCCGCGGGCAACCGTCGGTGGTTCGCCGATCCGAGGGCGACGGACTCGGTGATCGAGCCCGGTCGGTGCCGCCCCGCGACCGCCCGGGCGCGATCAGTTCTCGAACCGGTACACCGCGTACGCGGTTCGGATGACCGGCTGTGCGACGTTGCGGACCCGCACGCCGCCCGGGGTCGTGCCGCGCTCGCATCCCGCGTGGGCGTGCCCGTGCACGGCGAGATCGAGCTGGAACTCGTCGATCGGCTCGCCCAGCAGATACGACCCGAGGAACGGATAGATCTCGGCGGGCTCGCCGCGCAGGGTGTCGCTGATCGGCGAATAGTGCAGCAGCGCCACGCGGACGTCGGCACCGTCGAGCTCGGCGACGGCGCCACGGAACCTGTCGGCCAGTTCCATGGTGTGCCCGGCGAACTGCTTCATCTCCGGCTCACCGAACGCGCTCGCGCACTTGCCCGCGAAACCCCCGCCGAACCCCTTGGTTCCCGCCACGCCGAGCCGGGCCCCGTCGACGTCGAGGACGACCGACTCCCCCTCGAGCACGACGATGCCCCGGTCGCGGAGCAGCTCGGTGATCTCGTCCTCGGCGTCGCTGTGGTAGTCGTGGTTGCCGAGCACACCGACGACGGGCACCGCAAGATCGCCGAACTCGTCGGCGACGACGCGCGCCTCGTCGACGGTGCCGTGCCGAGTGAGGTCACCGGCGAGCAGCAGCACATCGGCGTGCTCGTGCAGGTGTTCGAGAGCGGGCCGCAGATGCCCGCGGGCGTCCTCGGCCAGGTGTACGTCTCCGACGGCAGCAATCCTCATCGCAGTTCCTCCACCGAAGTTCCGGGGTCGCGCGAGTCGACCACGTGCACGTCGTTGTGGACGGTGACGCCCGGCAACTGTTCCTGCACCACCACGGTCAGCGCGTCACGACGCGCGGCGCTGGCGACCTCGCCGGTCAGGTAGACGTCGGTGCCGCGGATCGTGACGCGCACGCCCTGTTCGGCGGTACGGGGGTCCTCGGCCAGGGCGCGGTGCAGGTGCGCCACCACGTACTGCGGGTGCTCCGGGTGTTCGTGACTCATCGTCGGGCCTCCGGGTCGGGTTCGATGATGCCCAGATCGGCGAGCAGGCCGAGGAAGGCGCGGGCGTACGGCGATGCGGCCGTCGCGGTGGCCACCTGCCCCCAGTCCACCTGCTCGCGCAGGGCGCGGGCGATACGCAGCAACGGCGCGAAGTCGCAGCGGTGGGCGTCGAGCACGTTGAGCTTGTCGCTCATCAGGTCGGTGCCGCTGATCACCGGCGCCGCGGTCGGACCGATGCGCATCCACTGTGCGCGGGCGAGCATCGAATCGTCGACGTCCCGGTCGTTGGGCCGGAAGATCAGGTCCACGAGGTGATCACCCTCGTAGACCTTGCTCAGCCAGTTCTCGGGCGGGTCGACGGGACGCATGCCGGCGGCGACGAGCGCCTCCCGCGCGGCGTCCACATCGTGCGGGCGGACGAACAGGTCCACGTCGTGGTCGGACGCCGGGCCACCACGGGCGTACACCGCGCAGCCGCCGCCGACGGCGAACCGTACCCCGGCCTCACCGAGGGTGTTCACCGCCTTTGTCAGCACCTGCAGCAGCTGCCTCTCCTTGACCGACTCGTCCGACGAGCCCGCAGCGCCGGACGGCGCGGCATCGAGACCGTGAGGATGTGCGTTGGTCATGGGTGGCGGGTACCCGCGCGCCCGGGGCTCACACCTGGCCGGGCACCTGCCCCGTCACGAAGCCGAATCGCTCGGCGAGCTCGGAGCGGGTGCGGTCGGCGTCGGTGTGCAGCACACCGGCGATGCCGATCCGCGCCGCTCCGTGGAGGTTCTGCTGCAGGTCGTCGATCATGACGGCCTGTTCGGGGGCGACCCCCAGGCGCTCGCACGCGAGGGCGTAGATCCGGCGTGACGGCTTACGGATGCCGACCTCGGCGGAGATCACCACCTCGTCCGCGAGTGCGGTCAGCTCGAAGCCCGCGTAGCAGTCCCGTCCGAAGGCGTTGGACACCAGCGCCACCGGCACGCCGGCGGCCCGCAGATCGTCGAGGAGGGCCACCGTCCGGTCGTCGCGCCGCAGCCCGGCCTGCATCCGGGCGGCGAGTCCTTCCGCGGTCACGGCAGCTCCGTGGGCGCGGAGCCGTCCGGCGAAGCCCTGCTCGAACTCCTCCGCGTCGATGCGCCCCGACTCGTGGTCGGCGAGCAGCCGTCGCGAGTCCGGGTCGCCGCCGAGCAGCCGCAGCGGCAGTCCCGGATCGCCGAGTGCCGCGCCGAACTGCTCGAACGCGGCGAACACGCTCGTGGTGAGCACGCCACCGAAGTCGACGAGGACGGCCGAGCGCTCGGGCGCGGCGCGGTTCATCGATCCCGCCCTTCGGCGCGTCCGGCACCGACGGCCGCGGCGCGCTCGGTGTGGAACCGCACCATGCCTTCCTGCGCGACGGCGGCGACCAGTCGTCCGGTCGTGTCGAAGATCTGTCCCTGGATCAGGGCGCGTCCCGAATCGGACGACGGCGACACCTGATCGAACAGCAGCCATTCGTCCACCCGGAACGGCCGCAGGAACCACACCGCGTGGTCGAGCGACGCCCCCTGGATCGGCCTTTCGGGATGCGGCAGGACGGCGATGTCGAGCAGCGCCATGTCGCTGCAGTAGGTCAGGGCACAGGCGTGCAGGACCGGGTCGTCGGGCAGCGGGGTGCGGTGCCGGATCCACAGCCGCCGGCGCGCCGGCGCGTCGGGTGTGGCCTCGTCCGCCGGGAGCCAGCGACGTTCCCAGTCGTCCCATTCCGGGAAGTCGTACCACGCGGCCCACGGGCGCCCGTTCTCCGTGACCTCCTCCGGTCCGGTCGTGGGCGGCATGGCCGTCTGGTGGGCGTGCCCGTCGTCACCGCGGTGGAACGAGGCGGTCAGGGTGAACACGGTCTCGCCGTCCTGGACCGCGGTGACGTAGCGGGTGCGGAAGCTGCCGCCGTCCCGCACGGCGTCCACGTGATAGTCGGCGGGCTCGAGCGGCCGGCCAGGGCGCAGGAAGTGGCCGTGCACCGAGTGCACGCCGAACTCCTGCGGCACGGTCCGTGCCGCCGCGGCGAGCGCCTGCCCCGCGACCTGACCGCCGAAGGTGCGCTCCATCTCGGTCGGCACCGGGGCGGCGCGGAACGTCGCCGGGGCGATCTCGCGCAGGCGCAGGATCTCGTCGATGCTCGGCACGTGTCTCCTCCTCGGGTCAGGACGATGCGACCCTGCGCATCTCGCGGCGCAGGATCTTCCCGCTGGTGGTCTTGGGCAGCTCGTCGAGGATCTCGACCGACCGGGGTGCCTTGTAGGCGGCCAGCCGCTCGCGGCACCAGGTCACCAGTTCGTCCGGGTCGACCTGCTGGTCCGGGCGCAGGCTCACGAACGCGGCGACCGACTCGCCGCGGTAGGAGTCGGGCACGCCGACGACCGCGGCCTCCCGGACCGCCGGATGCCGGTAGAGCACGTCCTCGACCTCGCGGGGCCAGACCTTGAACCCGGAGGCGTTGATCATGTCCTTCTTGCGGTCGACGACGTACACCCAGCCCTGTGCGTCCATGAAGCCGACGTCACCGGTCAGCAACCGTCCGCCCGGAATGGACTGGGCAGTGGCCTCGGGCAGATTCCAGTAGGCGGGGACGACCATCGGCCCCTCGACGGCGATCTCCCCGACCTCGCCCGGTCCGAGGTCCTTGCCGTCCTCGTCGACGATGCGCACCGTCGCGGTGGGCAGCGGCAGACCGATGGACAGTGTGCCCGAGTCCGGATCCACCGGCGCCTCACGACCGGAAGGCACGACGACGCAGGGCGCACTGGTCTCCGTCAGGCCGTACCCGTTGCGGATGTAGAGGCCGGTCCGCTCGCGGAAGCGTTCGACGATGGCCGGCGGCAGCGGCGCGCCACCGGAATTGAGAGTCAGCAGCGACTCGAACGCGTCCGACGAGAACGACGGATGTGCCAGCAGCGCCATGAACGCGGTCGACGGGCCGACCATGAACGCGGGCCGCTCCCGCTTCAGGACGTCGAGCACCACCCCGGCGTCGAAGCGGTAGGCCAGGACCAGCGGACCGGCCAGATCCACCGCCGTGAGCAGCTGCACGACCATCCCGGTGATGTGGAACAGCGGCGCGAGCGCGAAGATCGGCGAACCCGCCGGGATTTCGTCGTACAGGCGCAGCAGTACGCAGTTGACGGTGAGGTTCGCGTGGGTGTTGGTGGCACCCTTGGGCAGTCCGCTCGTCCCGGACGTGTAGGAGACGAGCGCGATGTCGTCGGGGACCAGGCCAGGGTCGGGGACGGGGCGGCCGGCCCACTCGCGGGCGACCTCGAGCAGATCGGGGACACCCGGGGTCCGGCGGCGCTCGACACCGGCGAAGAGCCGCTCGTCGTTCGAGGTCTGCAGGTCCAGCTCGCTCGCCGTCAACGCGATCGTCACGCCCGCCCCGGCGGACCGCTCCGCCACCCGGTCCGCCCACGGCTGTTCACCGCACACGACGGCGACGACGCCTGCGTCGGTGAGGATGTGGTCGAGCTCGTCCTTGTACATCGGGTTCAGCGGCACCACCGCGCCGCCGGCCTTCCACGCACCGAACAGCGCGAGGACGAACTGTGGCACGTTCTGCAGGTACACGGCGAGCCGGTCACCCGTGCGGAATCCCTGCGCGAGCAGGTACGCCGCCACCCCGTCGCTGAGCTGGTCGACCTCCCGATACGTCAGCGTCGCACCGAGATACGTGATCGCCGGTCCGTCCGGCGCCGTGGCGACGGCGTCCGCGAACACCTCGAGGGTGGTCCGCCGCGGGACGGGCCCGGCCTCGGCTACGCGGGGATCGTACTGCGCCATCCAGGGCCTGTCGTCGTACCAGCTCATAGTCGCGACACCTGTCCTCTCGTGTGTGGTTGCAGCGCAGTCGAGTTCATTCGACCGGCAGGTCGACGAGCTCGGCCAGGCGGGCGCGGTGCCGGGACGGGACGCCGAGCGCGAGCTGATCGGCCTTGGCCCGCTTGAGGTAGAGGTGCGCCGGGTACTCCCAGGTCATTCCGATGCCGCCGTGCAACTGGATGCACTCCTCGGCGGCGTGCACCGCGACGTCGCTGCAGTACGACTGGGCGACGGCGGTCGCGATCGCGGTGTCGTCGTCGCCGCGCGCGTACGCGTCGGCCGCGTACCGGGCGGCCGACTGCGCGGCGCCCACCTCGAGCCACAGGTCGGCGAGCCGGTGCTTGATCGCCTGGTACGAGCCGACGGCGCGACCGAACTGGCGGCGCTCCTTGACGTAGGCGACGGTCGTCTCGAGGCACCACTGGGCCACCCCGAGTTGCTCGGAGGCGAGCAGCACCGCCCCGCACCGGAGCGCCTCGGCCACCGCCGCTGCCGCGTCGCCGTCGTCGACGCGGGTGGAGGCGGCCCCGGTGAACTCGATGTCGGCGATCGGCCGGGTCATATCCAATGACAGCACGGGGGTCACGGTGACGCCGGCGGCGTCCGACCGGACGGTGTGCAGTTCGAGGCCGTCAGCGCCCGCGACGGGGACGACGAGCACGTCGGCCTCGTGTGCTCCGGCAACGCTGGTGACCCGGCCGGTCAGCCCGTCGCCGGTGCGACGCACCCCGGTGATCGCGGCGTCCGGCCCCGTCGACAGCGGGACCGCGAGGGCGCCGGTGACGGCACCGGCCGCCAGGTCCGGCACGGTCCCGGTGTCGCCGGCACGCAGCAGCGCGACGGTGGCGAGCACCGCGCTCGACAGGTACGGCACCGGGGCGGCGGCCCGGCCGACCTCCTCCATGACGACCGCGGCCTCGCGGGTGCTCGCGTCGGCGCCGCCGAGAGATTCGGGGACCAGCAGTCCGGCCAGTCCGAGTTCGACGGCCACGGTCTTCCACACGCCCGAGAAGTCGGCGGGCGCAGCGTCGTACGCGGTCGTCACGACGGACGCAGGGCAGCGTTCGGTGAGCATGCGACGGACGCTGTCGCGCAGGGCGTCCTCGGTGTCGGAGTACAGCAGGTCGGTCATCGCGCCAGGTCCTTCCACGGAATGTCCTTGTCCACACGGTGTTCCGGCGGCAGCCCGAGCACCCGCTCGGCGACGACGTTGCGCAGGATCTCCGACGTGCCGCCCTCGATCGAGTTGCCCTTGGCGCGCAGGTACCGGTATCCGGGTTCGCGGCCGGTGAAGTCCACCGATTCGGGCCGGCGCAGGGTCCAGTCGTCGTAGCGCAGGCCCTGCTCGCCGTGCAGTTCCACCTCGAAGCCCGAGATCGTCTGGGCGAGGCGGGCGAACGCGAGTTTCATGCCGGAGCCCTCCGGGCCGGGCTGGCCCGCGGCGAGCTGCTGGCGCAGGCGTTCGCCGGTCAGCCGGGTCACCTCGGCCTCGACCCACAGCCGCATCAGCTCGTCGTGCCGCGCCGGGTCGCGCACCTCGGGGCGCTCGCGCCAGGCCTCGGTGACCTTGCCGATCATGCCGCCCTCGCGGGGCGCACCGGAGCCGATCGCGACGCGTTCGTTGTTGAGGGTGGTGGTGGCGACGCGCCAGCCCTGCCCTTCGTCACCGAGCCGATCGGCGTCGGGTACCCGCACTCCGGTGAGGAACACCTCGTTGAACTCGGCCTCACCGGTGATCTGCCGCAGCGGCCGCACGTCGACGCCGGGATCGCTCATGTCGAGCAGGAAGTACGTCAGCCCTGCGTGTTTGGGCACGGACGGATCGGTGCGGGCCACCAGGATCGCCATCTGCGCGTTCTGTGCGCCGGAGGTCCACACCTTCTGGCCGTCGACGATCCAGTCGTCACCGTCGCGGACGGCGCGGGTCGCGACGGCGGCCAGGTCGGAGCCGGCGCCGGGCTCGCTGAACAGCTGGCAGTAGATGTGCTGTCCGGTGTAGATCGGGCGCAGGAACCGGCTCTTCTGCTCCTCGGTGCCGAAGGCGGCGATGGTGGGGGCGGCCATGCCCAGGCCGATGCCGTTGCGGCCGGCGGCGGGCCGGGGCGCGCCGGCGGCGGCCAGTTCGGCCTCGACCTGCGCCTGGTGGCTCTGCGGCAGGCCGAGCCCGCCGTGGCCCGGCGGGAAGTGCACCCAGGCGAGGCCGGCGTCGAATCGTGCGCCGAGGAAGTCCTCGGGCCGGGTTGTGCTCGGATCATGTTCGGACAGAAGCGTCTTCACACGCGCGGAGAGGTCGCGTGCGGTCGTCTGCTCGTCGGGGGACATCGTCGTCTCCTGCGTGTCGAGGGGTCGGGGCGTCAGATGCCGGCGTCGTCGGCGATCTCGCGGGCCTTGTGAACCAGGGCGTCGATGCGTTCGATCGTGGGAGTGCCGGCCGCGGCCTTGTTCTGCGGTTCGTCGAGCGCGCGGCGCATCACGCCTTCCGCGATCACCGCCACCTTCCACAATCCGAGCGCGTGCCAGAACTGCAGTGCCGCCGGGTCGCGGCCCGTCTCGTCCAGGTAGACGGCGGCGAGTTCGGCGCGGCTGGGGAAACCCTCGAGGGTGGAGGCGGGAAAGTCGCCGCCGGTGTCCTCCCCGGGCTCGGGCCAGTAGGCGAACAGCGACCCGACGTCGGCGAGCGGGTCGCCGACGGTGGACAGCTCCCAGTCCAGCGCCGCGACGACGTCACCGCTGTCGTACGAGGTGATGACGTTGCGCAGATGGAAATCGCCGTGCACCAGGGTGGTTTCGTGCTGCGGAGGCACCGCGGCCAGGAGCCGGCGGGTCAGGTCGTCGAGTTCGGGCAGCTCGCGGGTCTTCGACTTCTCCCACTGGCCGGCCCAGCGGTGCAGCTGCCGCTCGGCATACGGCTTGGGGCGGGCCAGGGCGGCGAGGCCCGTGCTGTCGAGGTCCACGGCATGGATGCGGCCGAGCGTCCGCGCGAGCGACAACCCGATCCGGCGGCGGCGCTCCGGCGTCAGGGACTCCGCGACGGACATCCGGTCCACCACCTGTCCGTCGACGTACTCCATGAGCACCATCGGCACGTCGCTGATCGCCGGATCGTCGGTGAGTCCGAACACGGTCGGTGTCGGCACGTCGGTGGACTCGAGCGCCGAGAGGATGCGGGCCTCGCGCGCGACGTCGTGTGCGGACGCCAGCAGATGTCCGAGCGGTGGTCGCCGCAGCACCCACCGGCGCCCGTCGCCGTCCTGCACGAGGTAGGTCAGGTTCGACTGCCCGAGACCGATGCGATCGAAGGTCAGCGGTGCGGTGTGCTCGATGCCGAGATCGCCCAGCCAGCGCAGGATCGCGTCCGGGTCGATGCCGACGGTTTCACGCAGTGGCATGGGCACTCCCGGGCAGGGCGGCGAACTCGGGGGCGCGCCGCTCGAGGTGGCTGGCGACGCCCTCGGCGACGTCGGGACCGCGGAAGGCTTCGACCATCAGGCGGTCCGCGCCGGCCACGGCGTCCGGGTAGGACCGGTCTGCATCGTCGCGCAGTTGCGACTTGATCGTCGCCATCGACCGCGGTGCGCAGTGGACAGCGAGGTCGGTCGCGTACGCGACGGCCGCGTCGACCACGCTGCCGGTGGTGACCAGGTGGTCGAGCAGGCCGATCCGGTGGGCCTCGTCGGCGTCGATCATGCGACTCGACAGCAGCAGGTCCGTCGCGCGGCTGTGGCCGACGACGCGGGGCAGCAGCCAGGTGACGCCGTACTCGGCGATGAGTCCCCGGCGCGCGAACGCGGCGGTGAAGCGGGCGGTCGCGTCGCCGAAGCGGACGTCGCAGTAGAGGGCCTCGACCAGACCGAGCCCCGCGACGGGACCGCGGATCGCGGCGACGATCGGCTTGCGGACGCGCAACGGGAAGTCGCGAGGGCGCGGGCGCACCAGGTCTTCGTCCGTGGCGTCGGCGACGTGGCGCAGGTCGTCGAGGTCGGCACCGGAGCAGAATCCGCGGCCGGCGCCGGTGACGACGACGGCCCGTACCTGCGGATCGTCGTCGGCCTGCGCGAGCAGGTCGAAGTAGCGGTCCTCGAGGGCGTTGCTCCAGGCGTTGAGCTTGGCCGGCCGGTTGAGGGTGAGCAGGACGACCGGTCCGCGCCGCTCGGCGAGGACCAGGTCGTCGGTGGTGGCCACGCCGCGGGTCGTCGCGGCGGGTGCGTCGGTCATCCGGTGCTCCTTCACAGCAGGGAGTCACATAACTTGACGTCAGATTCAAGTTGCTGAGCGCTTGCATAGTGTGCGCCGGGGACCGTGTGATGTCAATCGCTCCCGAGGACCGGTGTGACGGGAGACCCGGGGGTCAGGATCCGACGCTGCGGCGCGGCACGTGGACGGCGAGGACGGCCGTGTCGTCCTCCACCCCGGTGCCCAGGGTGTCGAGGAGGTCGCGGACGGCGGTGACGGCCTCCGCGGCGGTGACCGGACCCAGCATCCGGGCGAAGTCGAGCAGAGCCTGCTCTCCGTAGCGCTCGTCGGCGCCCGGAGCGCTGCGGGCCTCGGTGAGACCGTCGGTGTAGAGCACCAGGGTGTCGCCGGGATCCAGCCGGACCACCGCGCTGGCGATGTGGGCCCGCGGCAGCAACCCGATGAGCTGACCGCCCGGAATGGGCACGTAGTCGGCGCTGCCGTCGGCGCGCAGCAACAGAGCCGGCGGGTGCCCACCCGACGCCAGGGTGACGCGGAAGCTGCCCGGCGACGGGTCGGGGGTGAGCGTCCCGAACACGACGGTGCAGAACCGCGGATCGTGCATGCGGTACCGCTCGACGAGGACGGTGTTCAGGTCGGCCAGTACCGCCGCCGGACCGGAAGCGTAGACGGCTGCGGCACGCACGGTGTAGCGCGCGACGGAGGTCATCACGGCCGCGGCCGCCCCCTTGCCGCACACGTCGCCGAGGAACAGGCCCCAGGTGCCGGCAGCGAGCGGGAACAGATCGTAGAAGTCGCCGCCGACCTCGTCCGGGGACGCGATGTGGTAGTGCGCGGCGACCTCGAGACCGGGCACGTGTGGCAGGTCGGGCGGCAGCAACGTCGCCTGGAGGGTGCGGGTCAGCCGCTGCAGGCGTCGACGTTCGTCCTCGGCCTCCCGGCGGGCGCGCAGCAGCTCGATCTCGTAGGCCCGGCGCTCCCGGGCGTCGAAGACGGTGGTGCGGATCAGCAGCGGCTGCCCGCCGTCGTCGGACCGGACCACCGAGGTGACCAGGACGGGCAGGCGGGCACCGTCGGCCGTCCTCAATTCCAGTGCGATGCCGCTGATCTCACCCTGCATGCGCAGCAGCGGGGCGAAGTGGGTCTCGTGGTAGAGGCGGCCGCCGACCGTGAGCAGGTCGGAGAAGTACCGCCGGCCCACCACCTCGTCGCGCCGGAGTCCCAGCCACTGCAGCAGAGTCGCGTTGATCTTCGCGATGCGTCCGTCCGGCAGGGTGGACAGGTAGCCGCAGGGCGCGTTCTCGTACAGGCTCTCGGCGCTGTCCTCGGCCAGCGCGGCGCGAATCTCCCGATCCTCGCCCACCGGCGCCCCGGCGCCCGGGTTCCGGCCGTCGTCCGTCTCCCGGGTCGGGATCATCACCCCACCGAACCGGCGAAGGCGGCGATCGTGGCCACGGTCTCGTCCGGAGCACTGAGCTGCGGGCAATGCCCCGTGGCGTCCAATGTCACCAACTGACTTCCCGGAATCTGCGCGTGGACGAACGCACCCACCTCCGGCGGGGCGATCGCGTCGCGTGAGCACTGGGCCACCAGGGTCGGAACACGCACGTTCGCCAGGTCCGCGCGGTTGTCGGAGAGGAACGTCACGCGGGCGAAGACCCGGGCGATCGCCGGATCGGTGCGGCAGAAGGCGGCGGTCAGTTCCTCGCCGAGTTCGGGACGCTCCGGATTGCCCATGACGACGGGCGCCATCGCACCCGACCAGCCCAGGTAGTTCGCGTCGAGCGACTCGAGCAGCTCCTCGATGTCGGCGGCGCTGAACCCGCCCCGATATCCGGTGGACGGATCGTCGACGAAGCACGGCGACGGGGCCAGCAGCACCAGCCCGGCGAACGCGCCGGGGTCGCGCGCGGCGGCAAGCACCCCCATCATGGCGCTCACCGAATGCCCGACGAAGACGACCGGCCCGAGGTCCAGCGCCCGGCACACCGCCAGCACGTCGTCGGCGTAGCCGTCGAGATCCGAGTACCGTTTCGCACTCCACGCCGACAGATCCGACCGGCCCGCCCCCACGTGGTCGAACCGCACCACGGTGAAGTCGCGTTCCAACTCCGGCACCACCAGTCGCCACAGGTTCTGGTCGCAGCCGAACCCGTGGGCCAGCACCACGACGGGCGCGCCGGCCCGGCCGGTGACGCGTACGTGGTTTCTGGTGAGGACATTCACGGGCCTCATACTCGCACGGTCGCCGAGATCCGCTCCCTCTGGACGGTGTTCCAGGACTTTCGGCCCGCCCGGCACGGCACACACCGATCGGTGCGCCGGGCGGGTAGGCATGAAGGATCCGCACACGACTTCCCACCGAGAGCAGGGGCGCGATGGCTGAGGCGAATGCCGCGAGCGAGCCGATCGGAATCGACCCCGCGCGCGTCACCGCGTGGTTCGTCGAGAACCTCCCGGCGGTCGCACCGCCGCTGCACTTCGAGCTGATCACCGGAGGCCGGTCCAATCTCACCTACCGGGTCCGTGACGACGCAGGGACGCGATGGGTCCTGCGGCGGCCGCCGACCGGGACGCTGCTCTCCTCCGCCCACGACGTCGTGCGGGAATGGCGCATCCTCGACCTGCTCGCCGGCGGCCCGGTGCCGGTGCCGCCGGTACTGGGCTACTGCACCGACCACGCGGTGACGGGCGCGGACTTCTACGTGATGACGCACGTCGACGGCATCGTCCTCGACGATGCCGAGACGGTCGCCGCGCTCCCCCGGCAGCACCGACGGGCCGCCTCCCACAGCATCGTGGACACCCTCGCGAAGATCCACGCGGTGGACACCACGACCGGACCGCTGGCGCAGATGCGCAGACCCGGCAGCTACCTCGAGCGCCAGTTGCGGCGCTGGAGCCGTCAGCTCGCCGACGGCGGTGTCGGTCCCGGTCCCGTGTGGGACGTCCACGACCTCCTGACCCGGCATCTGCCCGCCGAACGGTGGACCGGGTTGGTGCACGGCGACTTCCGGCCGGGCAACCTGCTGATCGGGCCCGACGGTGAGGTCCGGGCGGTGCTCGACTGGGAACTGTGGACCGTCGGCGACGTCCTGGCCGACCTCGGGTGGCTCACCGCCACCTGGGCCTCGGCCGACGTGATCGGCTGGGCACCCGATCCCGCCGACGGTTTCCTCGACGTCGACACGATCGCCACCCGGTATGCCGACACGACCGGACGCGATCTCGACGACCTGCGCTACCACCAGGCCTTCGCGCTGTGGAAGCTCGCCGCCATTGCGGAGGGTGTGGCGGCGAGGTTCCGCGCCGGGACGATGGGCGGCCAGGACGTCGACGTCGACGCCCTCGCCCGGCGGCCGGCGCAACTGGCCGAGATGGCCCGCGAGGTGCTCACGGGACGGGGGCCGGGCTGACGCGACGACAATGCGGGCCGCCCGGACGCCGGGACGACGAGCCGGTGCCGCAGCCCCTCGCGGATCACCTCGGGGCCCTCACCCGGAGCGCCGGGGACGCTGGCGCAGCAACTGGGTGAGCCGGTGGGCCTGCCGGAGCAGCAGTTCTCCGAGTTCGGGGCGACGATCCTCGCGGAAGCGGCTCTCGACCCCGGTGATGCTCAGCGCCCAGACCGGTGCGTCGCGGTGGTCGAAGACGGCGGCCCCCATCCCCCAGCTCCCTTCCACGAGCAGAGCGGGATTGGTGGAGTAGCCGGCCAGGCGCGTCGCGGCGATCCGTTCCTCGACCGCCTGCCGGGTGTGGTCCGGTCCCCACTCCGCGGTCAGGTCGGTGCGGGACAGGTACTCGTCGATGTCGCGGTCCGAGAGATGGGACAGGATGACCAGACCCGCGGAGGCGACCCCGAGCGGCAGCCGGATGCCGACGTGCAGGACGTGGGAGCGCAGGGGGAAGCTGCCCTCCTCGCTGGCGAGGCACACGGTCTCGTCACCGCGCCGGGCGGACAGGAACGCGCTCTCGCCGGTCTCCCGCGCGAGATCGCGCAGCACGTCCCGGGCGAGGTCGGTGATGTCGTACCGGCCGGCCGCGAGCGAACCCAGGAGGTAGAGCTCGGGTCCCAGCGACCATCGTCCGGTCTTCGGGTCACGGTCGACGAGCCCCTCGTCGGCGAGCGAGGTCAGCAGGCGGTGCACGGTCGGCCGTGCGAGGCTCGTCGCCCGCGCGAGGTCGGACGTCGACGATCCGACCGGTTCGTGCCCGGCGATCGCCCGCAGGAGGGCTCCGACCCGCCCGATCACCTGAGGTCTCTGCTCGTCAGCCATGCCCCCAGAATACGTCCACTCAGTGAACGTCGGCCGCAACGACGTTCCGATGGGCGAGCAATCTCGAAAAGGCCTCTGACAAGGTCTTGAAATAAAAGGACCTGGCGTTTGTAGTGGTAGGCGAACGATGTGCGCTCGTCCATTGAGTGAACACATCCTGCACCGGGTCCGCACGGACCGAATTCTCGAGAGGGGTCTTGATGGGAACGAAAGTGTTCGGTACGCCCGCGGCGGCCGTCGCGGACGTGTCCGACGGCGCGACGATCGCCGTCGGCGGGTTCGGGTTGTGCGGCATCCCCGACGCCCTGATCCGCGCGCTCGTCGAGTCCGGCGTCGGCGACCTGGAGGTCTTCTCCAACAACTGCGGTGTCGACGACCACGGCCTGGGCCTGCTGCTCAACGGACGGCAGATCCGCCGCGTCACCGCCTCCTACGTCGGCGAGAACAAGGAGTTCGCCCGTCAGTACCTCGCCGGTGAGCTCGAGGTCGAGCTCACCCCGCAGGGCACCCTCGCCGAGCGGCTGCGTGCCGGCGGCGCCGGCATCCCCGCCTTCTTCACCCCCGCGGGCGTCGGCACCCCCGTCGCCGACGGCGGACTGCCGTGGCGGTACCACGGCGACGGCTCGGTGGCCGTGGCGTCCCCGCCGAAGGAGACCCGGGCCTTCGGCGACAAGCGGTACGTGATGGAGCAGGGCATCACCGCCGACTTCGCACTGGTGCACGCGGTCAAGGGCGACACCGCGGGCAACCTGATCTTCGACAAGACGGCGATGAACTTCAATCCGCTGGCCGCGATGGCCGGCAAGGTCACCATCGCGCAGGTCGAGGAACTCGTCGAGCCCGGCGAGCTCGATCCCGCCCAGGTGCACCTGCCGGGAATCTTCGTGCAGCGCATCGTCGAAACCGGTCCGCAGGACAAGCGGATCGAGAAGCGGACAGTTCAGGCAACGGAAGGGGCGGCACGATGACCGGCACCAAGGGATGGACCCGAGATCAGATGGCGGCCCGCGCGGCCGAGGAGATGATCGACGGCGAGTACGTCAATCTCGGTATCGGACTGCCGACGCTCATCCCCGGCCATCTCCCGCCGGACGTGCACGTGACGCTGCACTCGGAGAACGGCATCCTCGGCACCGGCCCGTACCCCACCGAGGAGAACGTCGACCCGGACCTGATCAACGCGGGCAAGGAGACGGTGACCGTCAATCCCGGTGCGGCCTTCTTCGATTCGGCACTGTCGTTCGGGATGATCCGCGGTGGGCACATCGACACCGCCGTGCTCGGCGGCATGCAGGTCTCCAGCACGGGCGACCTGGCCAACTGGATGGTCCCCGGCAAGATGGTCAAGGGCATGGGCGGCGCCATGGACCTGGTGCACGGCGCCAGCCGGGTCATCGTGGTCATGGAACACACCGACCGCGAGGGCAATTCGAAGATCGTCGACACCTGCTCGCTGCCCCTGACCGGGCAGGGTGTCGTCGACCGGATCATCACCGATCTCGCGGTGATCGACGTCGTGGGTGACGGGACCCTCGCACTGCGTGAACTCGCACCCGGCGTCACCGTCGACGAGGTCCTCGCGGCCACCGCGGCGCCGCTCGAGGTCCGCATCGACGAACTCGTCTGAGAAAACGTAACCGAATACCACTGCTCGCCAACAGGATCGGAGACCTCA
>NZ_JAUIZP010000033.1:0-4761 GCF_041414735.1 Rhodococcus sp. GXMU-t2271 | reverse complement strand
AAGGGGGGAACAGCGTTCACTCGATCATTCACGAGCGAAGCGAGTGGGTGTGTGTCGTTTCACAGAGTTACGGCGGCCATAGCGACAGGGAAACGCCCGGTCCCATTCCGAACCCGGAAGCTAAGCCTGTCTGCGCCGATGGTACTGCACCCGACAGGGTGTGGGAGAGTAGGACACCGCCGAACACCCGTTACCGGAAGCCCCCCGACACTGTCGGGGGGCTTCCGGCATTTCCGGGTCTGTCCGTTGTCTCGACGGACCTACTCGACCGACCCTGTCGGTGCCGGCGGTATCACTCCGCCGACGGCACCGCGAGGCGGGTGACTTCCGACCGTCCGCGCAGGGTCACTTCGCCTTGCGGCGACCACCTCGTGCGCTCGTGTTCGGCGGCCGCCCGAACCGCCCGGGACGAGGCGACTACGTGGCCGGGGATCGTCTTGGCCAGATCCGAGAGTCGCGCAGCCTCGTTCACCGGGTCGCCGATGACCGTGTACTCGAATCTCTCGTGAGCCCCTACGTTTCCGGCCACCGTCAGTCCGGCTGCGACCCCGATACCGGCCTCGCACTCGGGGACGTCGGTGCGCAGTCGTCGTGCCATCGTCCGGGCTGCCGCGAGGGCGTTGCCTGCGGGATCGTCCATTGCCACCGGTGCACCGAAGATTGCCAGGGCCGCGTCGCCCTCGAACTTGTTGACGAAGCCCCCGGCCCGGTGGACCTCCTCGACCACGACCTCGAAGAAGCGGTTGAGCAGCTGTACGACCTCGGTCGGCGGACGATCCGCCGCCATTGCCGTCGAACCGATGATGTCGATGAACAGCACCGCGACATCACGTTCTTCGCCACCGAGGCGCGGTGACGACGCCAGCGCCGCCCGGGCGACGTCCTGTCCGACGTGCCGACCGAAGACATCGCGGATCCGCTCGCGCTCACGCAGGCCGTCGGCCATGCGATTGAATCCGGCCTGCAGCTCTCCGAGTTCCGTCCCGTCGTAGACGACGACCTCCGCATCGAGGTCACCCCGCTCGATACGGGCCATGCCGGCCCGGACGGACTCGATCGGCGCGACGCTCCTCCGGGCGGTAAGGAACATGAGCAGCGATCCCAGCACCAACGCCAGTCCGCCGATCGTCAGGATTGTCACCGCGAAGCGGACGGGCGTCACGGGACGGACGAAGCTGAAGACGGCGACGAGCATCAATCCGATGACGGGAACGGCGCTGCCCAGCACCCACGCCACCATGATGCGTCCGCTGGTACCGGTGAGGCGGCGCCGCGGGGTCGCGCCCGCCTCGAGGGCCCGGGCCGCGATCGGTCGCAGCGCGAACTCGCTGAAGAGGAAGACGAAGCCGCAGACCGTCAGTCCCGCGAGAGCAATGGTGAATGCGACCTTCGGGATGGTGCGCGGATCGAGCACCCCGAAGGCGGTCGCGAACAGCACCAGTCCCAGGGCCCAGAACGCGCCCTGCTGGGCGGTGAGCCGCATCGGTAACCGCATCGTGGCGCGACGTTCCTCCGGCGACGGATCCCGGTCCTCGAGGATCCAGCGCAGTTGCGCGAGCCCACGCCGCGTCCCGACGATCGTTCCCAGGACGATCGCCCCCACGACGTAGACCGGCGCGACGACACCGGTCACGACGACGAACTCCGGGCGCAGCACCGAGGGACCCGGGATGACGACATTGATCAGCACCGCCGTGATCGCGGCTCCCGCGATGTTCGTGCCGAGCAACAGCAGGGTGAGCAACGTCTGCACGCGAACCCGTTGGCGCTGGACGGATTCCGCGGGTGCGCCGAGCAGCGGCGAGCCGAGTGGCGAGATGCGGCGAGTGCGAGGCATGGTCGTTCGAGAGTAGTCCGGGGCGATCCTCTAGGGTGGCAACGTGCGCCTTGTGATTGCCCGCTGTCGAGTCGACTACATCGGACGTCTGACGGCACACCTGCCGATGGCGCGTCGGCTGCTCCTGGTCAAAGCCGACGGATCGGTCAGTGTGCATGCCGACGACCGCGCCTACAAGCCCCTGAACTGGATGAGTCCGCCGTGTCGGCTGGTCGAGGAGTCTGCGGAAGAGGCGCACGCTCTGTGGGTGGTGACGAACAAGGCGGGTGAGCAACTGCGCATCACCATCGAGGAGATCGAGCACGATTCCAGTCACGAACTGGGCGTGGATCCCGGCCTGATCAAGGACGGGGTGGAGGCGCACCTGCAGGAACTGCTGGCCGAGCACGTCGAAACCCTCGGGCGCGGCTACACCCTCGTCCGGCGTGAGTACCCGACGGCCATCGGCCCGGTGGATCTGCTGTGCCGGGACGCGGACGGCGGCACGGTAGCCGTCGAGATCAAGCGACGCGGCGAGATCGACGGCGTCGAACAGCTCACGCGCTACCTCGAGCTGCTCAACCGGGACCCGCTGCTCGCCCCGGTCAGTGGAGTCTTCGCGGCACAACAGATCAAGCCGCAGGCCAAGACCCTGGCGACCGACCGCGGCATCCGCTGCCTCGTACTCGACTACGAGGCGCTGCGCGGCACCGAGAGCAACGAGTTCCGGCTGTTCTGAGATGCCTCGCCGCAACACCCCCCGATCACAGCGCAGGCGCCGGCCCGAGACCGGCGCGTCGACGTTCTCCGGGGCGACGTCCCGTACCGAATCGGGCCCGTCGGGTGCGGAATCCGAGCGCTACACCGTGCGCACTGTCCCTGGCTCGCGAGCCACGAAGGCCTACCGGTGCCCCGGATGCGATCACGAGATCGCGCCGGGAACGCCGCATGTGGTCGCCTGGCCCACCGACGACATAGGGGGAGCAGACGAACGCCGGCACTGGCACAACGGCTGCTGGACCGGCCGCGGGACCCGCGGCCCGACCCGTCGTTGGTCCTGACGGCCCGCCGTCGTGGTCCTGACGGCTCGCCGTCGTGGTCCTGACGGCCCGACCTGTCGGTGGTCCTGACGGCGACTCAGTCGTGGTTCGGACAGCGAGTCAGTTGCGGACCTTGCTGGCCACCGCGGGTGACCGGCCGAGCCGGTCGGTCGCAGGTGCTTGTGCTTCGTTGCCGGTTCGCTTCTCCTGCTCGCCCGCGCCGCTCTTCCGGCCGCTGTCCTCGGACGTGCCGCCCGCCGGTAGTTCCTTGGTGGCCGGTTCCTTCTCGGATTCTTCGGTGGCGATCTCCGTGGTCGCCTCGGTGTCGCCGTCGGTGGTGGATGTGTCCCGGTCGCGGTCGAGCAGCTCACCCTCGCGCGTCACAGCCGCCAGCATCGACGGCACCGCCTCGAGCTGACCGCGCACCCCGTCCAGCTGGCTGAGGATGCGGCCACGCAGCACCCGCAGTTCCTCGGTCAGATCGCGAGCGTTGGCGACCTTCCGTTCGGACTGTTCGGTGGCGATCTCGAGCCGGCGCGCCGCCTCGCGTGAGGCGATCTCGAGACGCTGTTCGGCCTCGGCCTTGCTGGATCGTTCGAGTTCGTCGAGAGCGCCGAGGACCTTGCTGCGGCGCTCGCTCATGGCGATCTCGAAATCCTGCTGAACCTGGTCCCGCTTGGCCTCCGCCTCCGCCGCGAGACGATCGCGCTCGGCTTCGGCGGCGGCAATGATCCGGGCGGCATGGGCACGTGCCTCGGACATCGTCCGGGCATGCTCGGCTTCGAACGCCTTACGCCGCTCGGCGAGCTCGGCGATCATCGCCTCGTAGTCCCCGCGCAACCGGATGCCCTCCTGTTCGGCCAGGGAGATCATCTCGGCGGCATCGGCCTCGGCCCGGGCCCGCAGCTCGGACGCTTCGTCGGAGGCGAGGCGCAGCATGCGGGAGATTCGGTCGCTCATACCCTCGGCCGTGGTGGGCGGCACCGAGAGACGATCGACATCCTTGCGCAACTCGTCGATCTCGTTGCGAGCGTTCTCCAGCTGTCTCGCCAGGTCGCGAGCCTGGGCGGCGGCCGCATCCCGGTCCGTCGCGGTCACGCGCAGCTCGGCTTCGAATCTGGCGAAGTAGTTGGTCACCTCGTCGCGGTCGAAACCCTTGCGCACGATGGAGAAGGGCAGGTGGCTGGGGGTGCGATCGCGATCGAAAACCATGGCGCCAATCTACCTGCTCGCGGCAGCCGGAGCTGCGCGTGCCGCGTCGTTGTGCTAATGCTGCGGCAGCGCAAACCGGGTGGGTCGGCCGGGCGAGACGTGGGTTGTCAGTGCGATCCGTGTGCGGCCGGTTCGACGAGTTCGACCAGTACGCCGCCGGCGTCCTTGGGGTGGAGGAAGTTGATGCGCGAATCGGCGGTGCCACGTCGCGGGGCGTCGTAGAGCAGGCGCACGCCCCGAGCGCGGAGCTCGGTGGACACGGCATCGATGTCGCTGACGCGGTAGGCGAGCTGCTGCAGACCGGGGCCGCTGCGGTCGATGAACTTCGCGATCGTCGAGTTCTCGTTCAGCGGGGCGAGCAGCTGGATCGCGGTCGCGCCCGCCGGCGAGCCGGGAACCGACAGCATCGCCTCGCGCACGCCCTGCTCCTCGTTGACCTCCTCATGGGTCGAGACGAGTCCGAGGTTCTGGGCGTACCAGGTGAGAGCGGCGTCGAGGTCGGGGACCGCGATGCCGACGTGGTCGATGGCGGTCACGAGCCCGGAGCTCAGAGCCGCGAGCGGAGTCGAAGTGGGGGAGGTCTCAGTCATGAACAAAGACGTTAGCGCTAACGTTAGATCAGTATGCGTCGGGATGGGGCTCGTCCGCCCGCAGCCCCGCGCAGGAGCCGTGACCCCACCACCGGAGGAACCC
>NZ_JAUIZP010000032.1:0-51733 GCF_041414735.1 Rhodococcus sp. GXMU-t2271 | reverse complement strand
GCGGCGCCGCTCGAGGTCCGCATCGACGAACTCGTCTGAGAAAACGTAACCGAATACCACTGCTCGCCAACAGGATCGGAGACCTCATCGTGACCAGTTCTGTCATCGTTGCCGGAGCCCGGACCCCGATGGGGCGTCTGCAGGGCGCCTTGAAGGACTTCTCCGGCTCGGACCTCGGCGGGGTCGCCATCGCCGGGGCCCTGGCCAAGGCCGGGGTCGCCCCCGAACAGGTCGAGTACGTGATCATGGGGCAGGTGCTCACCGCCGGCGCCGGGCAGATCCCGGCCCGGCAGGCCGCCGTCGCCGCGGGCATCCCGATGGACGTCCCCGCCCTGACGGTCAACAAGGTGTGTCTGTCCGGTCTCGACGCCATCGCCCTGGCCGACCAGCTCATCCGCGCCGGCGAGTTCGACGTCGTCGTCGCCGGCGGCCAGGAATCGATGAGCGCCGCCCCGCACCTGCTCGAAAAGTCCCGCGCCGGGTTCAAGTACGGCGATGTCACCCTGCGCGACCACCTGGCCTTCGACGGGCTGCACGACATCTTCACCGACCAGGCCATGGGCGCCCTGACCGAGTCCGCCAACACCGGCGCGGCGGCGGTCTCGCGCGCCGAGCAGGACGCCTTCGCCGCCGCCAGCCACCAGCGGGCGGCCCGCGCGCACAAGGACGGGCTGTTCGACGCCGAGGTGGTGCCGGTGTCGATCCCGCAGCGCAAGGGCGACCCGCTCGTCGTCGCCGCGGACGAGGGCATCCGCCCGGACACCACCGCCGAGTCGCTGGCGAAGCTGCGCCCGGCGTTCGCCCCGGACGGCACCGTCACCGCCGGGTCGGCCTCGCAGATCTCCGACGGCGCGGCGGCGGTGGTGGTGATGAGCAGGACCAAGGCGGAGGAACTCGGGCTGAGCTGGATCGCCGAGATCGGCCGGCACGGGGTGGTCGCCGGTCCCGATTCGACGCTGCAGTCGCAGCCGGCACGGGCGATCGCGCGTGCCTGTGAGCGGGAGGGCATCGACCCGACCGAGCTGGACCTGGTGGAGATCAACGAGGCGTTCGCCGCGGTGGGGATCGCCTCGACCCGCGAGCTGGGCCTGGACCCTGAGCGGGTGAACGTCAACGGCGGGGCGATCGCGTTGGGGCACCCGCTGGGGATGTCGGGGGCGCGGATCGTGCTGCACCTGGCCCTCGAGCTGGCCCGCCGCGGCGGCGGGGTCGGGGCCGCGGCCCTGTGCGGCGGCGGCGGGCAGGGCGACGCCCTCATCGTCCGCGTCCCCAAGGCGTAGTCCGCAACTCACTACTCCTGTCACGGCCTCGGCGCAGCGCGTCGGGGCCGTGACGTCTCTCACAGCAACGACGGGTCGTCGTAGTCGATCGGCACAATGGTGTACATGGCGAACTTCTTCGATCTCAGTACCCCGGCCAAGCGGTTCCGCTTCGTCGCAATTCTCGAGGCCTTCACTTGGGCCGGCCTGCTCGTCGGGATGGCGTTCAAGTACCTGCCGGAGAACGGCAACGAGATCGGCGTGAAGATCTTCGGGCCGCTGCACGGCGGCGTGTTCGTCGCTTTCGTCCTCGTTGCTCTCCTCACCGCACGGGCGCTGAAGTGGAACCTGGTCACCACGGGCTTGGCTCTGATCTCGTCCATCCCGCCGTTCGGCACGATCGTCTTCGAGTGGTGGGCCGTGCGTACCGGGCGTCTCGCGGAGTTGTCCGCGCAAGCGCGTCCGGCCGACGCGCCTGCACTCGCCTGACCTGCTGTCACCTGTCGCGCGGAACGTGACAGACTGGACACCGTGACTCGACCAGGTTCCCGTCCGTCAGCACGTTCCGCCGCGACCGCCGCGGCAATGTCCGGCGCGGTGGATCTCGCGCCCCTCAAAGAGCGGGCCACCGCGCCCCCACCTCCGCCGCCGTCCGACTCCGGCGCCGGCACCGCGACCGGGCTCGCGCCCGTCGTCGACGTCACCGAGGCCACGTTCGAGGCCGAGGTGCTGCAGCGCTCGATGCAGGTCCCGGTCATCGTGGACCTGTGGGCCACCTGGTGCGGCCCGTGCAAGCAGCTTTCCCCGGTGCTCGAGAAGCTGGCGCACGAAGGCGGCGGCAACTGGGTTCTCGCGAAGGTCGACGTGGACGCCAACCCGCGGATCGCTCAGGCGTTCGGCGTGCAGTCCGTGCCGACCGTCGTCGCGATCGCCGCGGGACAACCCCTCGCCGACTTCCAGGGCGTCCAGCCCGAACCGCAGCTCCGGCAATGGCTCGACGCCATCCAGGACGCGGTCGCCGGCAAGCTGTCCGGTCCGCCCGGTGCCGACGCCGCGGAGGAACCGGCGGAGGATCCGCGATTCGTCGCCGCCGAGCAGGCCCTCGAAGCGGGGGACCTGGCCGGTGCCGAAGCGGCGTACGAGCTGATCCTCAACTCCGAGCCCGCCAATGCCGAGGCTCTGGCCGCGTTGCGGCAGGTCCGGTTCCTCGCCCGCGCGCAGTCGGTGCCGGCCGACGCGATCGCCCGGGCGGACGCCGCCCCGGCCGATCTCGAGTCGCAGCTCGCTGCGGCCGACGCCGAACTGTTCGCGCAGCAGCCCGAGGCCGCGTTTGCGCGGCTGATCGGGTTCGTGGCCCGCAGTGCGGGTGACGAGAGGAACGCCGCCCGTGCGCGGCTGCTCGAACTGTTCGAGCTGTTCGACGCGGCGGAGCCGTTCGTCGTCGCGGCGCGGCGCAAGCTGGCGTCGGCGCTGTACTGAGGCGTCCCCTGTGCGGTGGGCGGTCCGTTTTCCGGATCGTCCACCGCACAGAGTGCTTTCAGCGGTGGTGTTCTTTCAGCGGTGGCGGATCAGTGGTAGCGCCCTGAGCAGGCGGCCTCCCCGCCGAGGACTCCGGTGCGGAACGCGTCGACCCGGGAGAATCCGCTCGGGACGGTGTTGCCGTTGACATCGCTGGCGGCGAGACCGTCGGCCAGCAGACCGGAGACGGCTTCGTCCAGGTCTCCCGGCGACAGCCACACCATGTCCTCGGCCGGTTGCGAGCCGGTGCTGTCGGGGCTCAGTTCGGCGCTGATCACACCGGCGAGGCAGGCCGCCCGCAGCGCCGTGCGCGGCTCGACGAGCGACTGACCGGCGGCGTTCTGCACTGCCAGCGCGTAGCGCGAGGCGAGCAGGACGTACGCGGCGTAGTCGCCCCGCACGTCGGTCGTGATGCCCCCGGCGCCGGTGTGCAACGGGGTGCCGCGGTCCGCCAACTCCTCGACGTCGACGCCGATGGTGTTCGTGGCGGGACAGTACGACACGGGCGACGTGGGCTTCGCGTCCGGACAGCCGAGGTCGGCCCCGGACAGGTCCAGTTCCGGCTGCTGCGGCAGATCGAACACCCGGCGGAACGACGCCATCAGCGCCTCCACCGATTCCTCGGTCACCGGAAGCTCGCCGTCGTCGGAACTGTCGAAGAACTGCGGCAGATCGGCACGCCGGGACTCGATCTCGCCGGCGTCGATGCGGGTGCACGATCCCGCACCGTCGGTGAAGCCGATCTGGAACGCGGTGACGCGTTCGAAAGCCGACCCGTGGATCGCACCCGGGTCGTTGGGGTCGCTGTCGCGGAACGACACCATCGACGCCAGCACCGAGTTCAGCCCGTCCGAGGTGTTGAGCCGGAAGTGCTCCGAGTTGCCGGCGGCGACGTGCCGCATGAATGCGCCCGCGAAGCAGTCCGCCTGTTGTTCGAACACGATGCCCGGATCGTCCTCGGCGACCGTCCCGGCCTTGAACTGCACGGCGTGGCCGTACTCGTGGGCGAGCACCGTCACGGCCGCCATGGGACCGAACGTCTCGATGAGCTGCGGCATGAGGTAGGTGCGGTCCCAGCCGATGACGTCGTCGCGGTTGCAGTATGCGGCGTTGACGAATTCGAAGGTGGATTCCCCGCAGAACTTCGGGCCGCGCTCGTCGGGATCCCACGAGACGATCGTGCCGACGGGCTCGAACCCTCCTCGGGCGATGCGGGGGAACTCTTCCTTCCAGTAGGTCTCGATGTCGGCGACGGCATTGCCGGCAAGCGCATCGACGTCCCCGCCGTCCGAGTTCTCGATCGTCACCTGCGCGTCCGTGGCGCCGGGCCGCGGACCGTTGGGGCCCGAGGACACGGGCAGGCCGGCCACGGAGAACGGGTTGTCGTAGATGGACACGGCGGTGCCCTCGATGCGGGCGGCACATCCGGCGAGCACCATCACGGCCAGCGCCGGTACCGCGAGGCGGAACGGCAGCCGCGTCCGAGTCACCTGGTCTTCTCCTGTCGTCCGAGGACGGCGGTCACCGCTGCAGCGTCAGCCAGATCGCACCGTAAGCAGGCAGCGTCACCTCCGCCGACGCCGGGCGCCCGTGCCAGGAGCGTGCCGTGGCCGTCACGGAACCGAGGTTGCCGATGCCGTTGCCCTGGTAAGCCGTCGAATCCGTGTTGAGGATCTCCGACCACTGTCCTGTTTCGGGTAATCCGACACGATAGTCCGAATGGGTCGATCCGGAGAAGTTGAACAGACACGCGACGACCGAACCGTCGCTTCCGTGCCGCAGGAAGCTCAGTACGTTGTTGGCCGAGTCGTTGGCGTCGATCCACGAGTACCCGCTCGGCGAGGTGTCCAGCGTCCAGAGGGCGGGATGCTCCCGATAGATCCGGTTGAGGTCGGCGACGAGCCGGTGGACGCCCTGGTGCAGCGGTCCGTTGTGCGGATCGTCGAGCTGCCACCAGTCCAGGCCCCGCTCCTCGGACCACTCCGCGGTCTGGCCGAACTCCTGTCCCATGAACAGCAGCTGCTTGCCGGGGTGGGCCCACATGTACGCGAGCAGTCCGCGCAGACCGGCGGCCTGCTCGCGGTCGCCGCCCGGCATCCGGGTCCAGAGCGTGCCCTTGCCGTGCACGACCTCGTCGTGGCTGATGGGCAGGACGAAGTTCTCACTCCACGCGTACACCAGGGAGAAGGTGATCTCGTGGTGGTGGTACGTGCGATGCACCGGGTCCCGGCCGATGTACCCGAGCGTGTCGTGCATCCACCCCATGTTCCATTTCATGGAGAAGCCGAGACCGCCCGCGTGGGTCGGCCGGGTCACGCCGGGCCAGGCCGTGGACTCCTCGGCGATCGTGACGACACCGGGGTGGAGCTTGTGCACGGTCGCGTTCATCTCCTGCAGGAACGCCACCGCTTCGAGATTCTCCCGGCCGCCGTACACGTTGGGTGTCCAGCCGCCCTCGGGCCGCGAATAGTCGAGGTAGAGCATCGAGGCGACGGCGTCGACACGCAGGCCGTCGATGTGGAACTCGTCGATCCAGTACAGCGCGTTGGCGACGAGGAAGTTGCGCACCTCCCGGCGTCCGAAGTCGAATACGTACGTGCCCCAGTCCAGCTGTTCGCCGCGGCGCGGGTCCGGATGTTCGTAGAGGGCGCTGCCGTCGAACCGGGCCAGCGCCCACTCGTCCTTCGGGAAATGCGCGGGCACCCAGTCCACGAGCACGCCGATGCCGGCGGCGTGCAGCCGGTCGACGAACGCACGGAACTCGTCGGGCGTGCCGAACCGCGCCGTGGGTGCGTAGTACGACGTGACCTGGTAGCCCCACGAGCCGCCGAAGGGGTGCTCGGCGACCGGCAGCAGCTCGACATGGGTGAAACCGGCCTCCGCGACGTAGTCGGCGAGCTGGTCGGCCAGCTCCCGGTATCCGAGACCGGGACGCCACGAGCCGAGGTGCACCTCGTAGACGCTCATCGGCTCCTGCCACGGGCGGGATTCGGCCCGGGCGGCGAGCCACGCGTCGTCGCTCCACTCGTAGCTGCTCTCGTTGACCACCGAGGCCGTCGCCGGTGGTACCTCGGTGGCGAACGCCATCGGGTCGGCCTTGTCCTGGACGGAACCGTCGCGGCCGTGGATCCGGAACTTGTACAGCGCACCCGGCTCCACGTCGGGCAGGAACAGTTCCCACACGCCGCTGGAACCGAGGACCCGCATCGGCGCGAGCCGGCCGCCCCAGCCGTCGAAGTCGCCGACGACCGTGACGCCGCGCGCGCCGGGCGCCCACACCGCGAACGACGTGCCCCGGACCGGGCCGTCCGGGGTCTCGTACGCACGCTGATGCGCCCCGAGGATCTCCCACAGCCGCTCGTGCCGGCCCTCGGCGAACAAGTGCAGGTCCAGCTCCCCGAGCGTGGGCAGGAAGCGGTACGGGTCCGCGACGACGACGGTGTGCTCGAACGGGTAGGTCACCACGAGCCGGTAGTCCGACAGGTCGTGCACCGGGACGAGTGCGCTGAAGAGGTCGTGACCGAGGGGCTCGAGCGGATGATCGATGCCACCGATGCGCACTGCCACCTTCTCCGCGTGCGGACGCAGAGCCCGGATGATCGTGCCTTCGGGATGTGGATGGGCGCCGAGCACCGAGTGCGGATCGTGGTGCTCGCCGGCCGCCAGCCGGGCCAGGTCGTGCGGGCTGGGGGAGTGGCGTCGAATCGGGGGCACGGTCACGAGTTCCTCCTGTAGGCGAGGGTGGTTCGCGTCGGCACCCCGATCGGCGGCAACGCCAGAATGTGCGCGACCGCGCGCCAGGGTTCGAGCCGGACGAAATTGGCCTGACCCCACGAGTACTGCGCGCCGGACACCTCGTCGAACACCGTGAGCTGGTCGTGCCATTCGTGACCGAGCGCCGGCATGTCCAGCCAGATGGTGCCCTGCTCGGCCCCGAAGGGGTTGAGGTTGATCACGGTGAGAACCGAATCCCCGGTCCGGGGATCGAATTTCGAGTACGCGATCAGGGCGTCGTTGTCGATGTGGTGGAAGTGGATGTTGCGCAGCTGCTGCAGTGCCGGGTGGGCCCGCCGGATGCGGTTGAGCGTCGCTATCCACGGCTCGAGCGACTCCCCGCGGCGGCGGGCCTCGTCGAACCGTCGCGGACGCAGCTGGTACTTCTCCGAGTCCAGATACTCCTCGCTGCCCGGTCGCAGCGGGACGTGCTCGTAGAGTTCGTATCCGGAGTACACCCCCCACGACGGGGCGAGCGTGGCGGCCAGTGCCGCGCGCAGCGCGAACATTCCGGGGCCGCCGTGCTGCAGCGTCTCGTGCAGGATGTCGGGGGTGTTGACGAACAGGTTCGGCCGCGCCTCGTCCGCCTTCGCCGCGATCTCCTGACCGAACTCGGTCAGCTCCCACTTGGCGACGCGCCACGTGAAGTACGTGTAGGACTGCGTGAACCCGCGCCGGGCGAGCCCGTACATGCGGGCGGGCCGGGTGAAGGCCTCGGACAGGAACAGTACGTCGGGGTCGGTGCGCTTGACCTCGGCGATCAGCCACTCCCAGAAGTTCGGTGGTTTGGTGTGCGGGTTGTCGACGCGGAAGATCTTGACGCCGAGGCTGATCCAGTGCCGCACCACGCGCAGTACCTCGGCATAGATGCCGTCCGGATCGTTGTCGAAGTTGACCGGATAGATGTCCTGGTACTTCTTGGGCGGGTTCTCCGCGTAGGCGATCGTGCCGTCCGGCAGGACCGTGAACCACTCCGGATGCTCCTTCGCCCACGGGTGGTCCGGGGCGCACTGCAGCGCCAGGTCGAGGGCGACTTCGAGATCCAGTTCGCGCGCACGTGCGACGAAGGCGCGGAAGTCGTCCTCCGTGCCGAGCTGGGGATGGATCGCGTCGTGGCCGCCCTCGTCGGAACCGATGGCCCAGGGCGAGCCCACGTCGTCGGGGCCGGCGGTGAGGGTGTTGTTCGGCCCCTTCCGGTTGATCTTGCCGATGGGATGGATGGGCGGCAGGTACACCACGTCGAATCCCATCGCGGCGACCCGCGGCAGCTCCGCCGCGGCGGTGGCGAAGGTGCCGTGCCGGGGTGTGCCGTCCTCGTTCCAGCCGCCCGTCGAGCGGGGAAAGAACTCGTACCAGGAACCGAACAGGGCCCGTTCCCGGTCGACCACGGCGGTGTACGCCTTCCCGCGGGTGACCAGCTCACGTAGGGGATTGGCCCGCAGGATCTCGGTGATGTCCGCGGCGAACGCGGGCGCGATCCGGTCGGACAGCGGCCGCTCCGACCGCAGCGCCGCGGCGACGGCGAGCAGGGCCGGCCGATTGGGACGTGGCGCGGTCTTGGCGGCCTTCTCGAACAACCGGGCGCCGGTCTCGATGTCGTTCGCCAGGTCTTCCGGGCCCTGCCCGGCGTCGACCTTCGCGTCCACCGCGTGCCGCCACGTGGTCACCGGGTCGCTCCAGGCCTCGACGCGGTAGGTCCACAGTCCCGGACTGGTGGGGGTGAACACGGCGTGGAAGGTGTCGGGTGCCTCACCGGGAACCATCGGGATCCGGATCAGCTTTCCCTCGCTCTCCGGGTCCGAGCCCGGCCCGCGCACGGCCAGGGTGGCGGCGACGGCGTCGTGGCCCTCTCGCCACACGACCGCCGACACGGGAAGCACCTCCCCGACAACGGCCTTGACCGGATGTCGCCCTCCCGAGATGTCGGGACGGACATCGTCGATGCCGATTCGACCTGTCACGCTCGCTCCGTTCCGTCTGTCACGCTGGCTCCGTTTCCTCGCACGGACTGCTGACGAGCCCGTCGGACGCGGCCCGTCTCCAACCGTAGTGGAGGGGCGCACCGCCGTCCCCTCGTGCGACGTGCTGTGTCGCCGGAGTTCCGACACAGCTGTTACCCGGGGTCGACGTGACTAAACGAAAGGAACGTCGGCACGTTCGTCGGGATCACCCGGTGGCACGAACCGCCCCGTCGAGACGCGGTGCGGAAACGCCCCCGGCCTGTCCTCCGGACACCCGGCCCGGCCGGCGGACACCTGCCGTATTTGCCGGTCTTCGCATACGGCGGATTGTCGGTAGTCTTCCCGGGGTGAGAGCCTTGCGTCGGTTCACCGTACGAGCCCACCTTCCCCAGCGGCTGGCCGGACTGGGCCCGCTCGCCGTCAACCTGCGCTGGTCGTGGCACACGCCCACGCAGGACCTGTTCGCCTCGATCGATCCCGGCCTGTGGCGCCGCGTCGAGCAGGACCCGGTGCGGATGCTCGGCGAGGTGCCGCCGGCCCGCCTCGACGCGCTCGCCGCGGACGAGCAGTTCCTCGCGCGGCTCGACGCCGAGTCGGCCGATCTCGACGACTATCTCGCGAGACCGCGCTGGTACCAGCACGAACAGAACGAGGGCGTCCGGCTGCCGTCCGGCATCGCCTACTTCTCCATGGAGTTCGGCGTGTCCGAGGTCCTGCCGAACTACTCCGGCGGACTCGGCATCCTGGCCGGTGACCACCTCAAGGCGGCCTCGGACCTCGGGCTGCCGCTCATCGGTGTCGGCCTGCTCTACCGTTCCGGCTACTTCCGGCAGTCCCTGACCGCCGACGGCTGGCAGAGCGAGCACTACCCGAACTACGACCCGCAGGGACTGCCGTTGCGGCTGCTGACCGAGGCGGACGGCACTCCCGCGCTGATCCAGGTCGCCATGCCCGGCCATCGCACCCTCACCGCCAGAGTGTGGATCGCCCAGGTCGGTCGCGTCCCGCTGCTGCTGCTCGACTCGGACATCGCGGAGAACGACGAGGAACTGCGCGGGGTCACCGACCGTCTCTACGGCGGCGACCAGGACCATCGCATCAAGCAGGAGATACTGGCCGGGGTCGGCGGCGTGCGTGCCGTCCGGGCCTACACGCGCATCGCGGGACTGCCCGATCCCGAGGTGTTCCACATGAACGAGGGACACGCCGGGTTCCTGGGTGCCGAACGCATCCGCGAACTGGTCACGGGCGCCGGACTGGACTTCGACGAGGCGCTCGCCGCCGTCCGCGCCGGCACCGTCTTCACCACGCACACCCCGGTTCCCGCAGGCATCGACCGGTTCCCTGCGGACCTCGTCCGGCACTACTTCTCCGGCCCGAACGGTGAGAACGAGTCGGCACTGCTGCCGGGCCTGGGGGTGGACCGCATCCTCGCCCTCGGCCGGGAATCGGATTCCCGGGTGTTCAACATGGCGCATCTCGGGCTGCGGCTCGGCCAGCGCTGCAACGGCGTGTCGAAGCTGCACGGCCGGGTCAGCCGCGAGATGTTCGTCGACCTGTGGCCCGGCTTCGACGCCCGCGAAGTCCCGATCGGGTCGGTGACCAACGGCGTGCACGCGCACACCTGGGCCGCCCGGGAGTGGCTCGAGTTCGCCAACCGCCTCGCCGGTCCCGACCGGGTGGAGGAGGCCAAGGGCTGGGAACTGCTGCAGACGGTCGAACCGCGCGAGCTGTGGGCCACCCGCAACACGTTGCGCGCGCAGCTGGTGGACGAGATCCGCCGGCGGCTGCGCCGGTCCTGGCTCCAGCGCGGCGCCACCGAGGCCGAACTCGGGTGGGTCGACGGGGTGTTCGACCCGCATGTCCTCACCGTCGGTTTCGCGCGCCGGGTGCCGACCTACAAGCGGCTCACCCTGATGCTGCGCGACCCGGAACGACTGCGTGCCCTGCTGCTCGACGAGGAACGCCCCGTGCAGCTCGTCGTCGCCGGCAAGAGTCACCCGGCCGACGACGGCGGGAAGGCACTGATCCAGCAGGTGGTGCGGTTCGCCGATGCCGCCGACGTGCGGCACCGCATCGTCTTCCTGCCGGACTACGACATGTCCATGGCCCGGTACCTCTACTGGGGCTGCGACGTGTGGCTGAACAATCCACTGCGCCCGCTCGAGGCATGCGGGACGTCCGGGATGAAGTCGGCCCTCAACGGCGGGCTCAACCTCTCCATCCGCGACGGCTGGTGGGACGAGATGTACGACGGCGAGAACGGGTGGGCCATTCCCACCGCCGACGGGGTGATGGACGAACATCGCCGGGACGATCTCGAGGCCAGCGCCCTGTACGAGTTGCTCGAGCGGTCGGTCCTGCCGCGGTTCTACGACCGGGACGGCAGCGGGGTGCCCACGCGATGGATCGAGATGGTGCGGCACACGCTCCAGAACCTCGGTCCGAAGGTGCTCGCTTCCCGCATGGTCCGGGACTACACGGTGCAGTACTACGCGCCGGCCGCCGCCGCCGCACGGGAGGCGGTCGCCCACGGGTTCGCGGGGGCGCGGCAGCTCGCCCACTACCGGCGCCGCGTCGAGGCCGCATGGCCGGCCGTGCGGGTGGCCCAGGTCGACAGCGCCGGACTGCCGGACATCCCGGAGATCGGGTCCAAGCTCGCCCTGACGGCTCACGTGTACCTCGGCGGTCTGCGCGCCGACGACGTAGTCGTGCAGGCCGTCGTCGGCCGGGTCGGGCCCGACGACACCCTGTCCGACGTGGTGACGGTGCCGATGCGGCACACCGGTACGGATCCGCTCGGCGAGGTCTTCGAGGTCGAGGTCGCGCTGCCGATGGCGGGGTCGGTCGGCTACACGGTGCGCGCGCTGCCGCACCACGAGCTGCTCGCGTCGGACGCCGAACTGGGCAAGGTCGTGCTCGCCTAGCCGGCCGATCGGGACGGTTATCCGTTGTCGTGCGCGTACTCCCGGGTCCAGGTATAGCCCCGCACTGCGGTGGGTATACAGCCGTTGCGCCCGACCGGGGTGCATCGGAGATCCGAGGAGGAGGATGTACTCGCGAGACGCCTCGCACGCATTCACATCGACCGGGTTGTTCTATCGCGGGGTCCGCGCCGAGCCGGGTCAGGTGACGATGCTGCGCCAGGCCCTGGACCGCTGGCTCGGCCGCCTCCGTCTCGGGGCGGAAGTGGGCCAGGACGTGCTGCTCGCCAGTTACGAAGCGCTGGCCAACGTCGTCGAGCACGCCTACTCCGACGGGCATGGAGATCGCCTCGGTGCGGTCGACCTGGAGGCCGTGTACCGACCCGACGAGTGCTCCGTCGAGGTGATCGTCACCGACCACGGCCGATGGCGTACCCCGGACGACGCGTCCGGCGACAGCTGCCGTGGCCACGGGCTCGCGCTGATCCGGACTCTGACGTCGCATACGGAGGTCGTCTCCGTCCCCGACGGCACCTCGGTCTCGATGAAGTGGGACGTGTCGGGTTGCGCTGCGCTCGTCGCTGCACCGTGATCCGACAGTGACGGATCACCGACTTCCGGAAGCGCCCCCCTGCGGCGCTGTCCGGAAGCCGGTGATCCGGTCGGAGACCACCGGCGCCGGGAGAACGCCGGTGGTCAGCTTCCGGTGCCGCGCCGGCTCGACGCCCATCCCGGGCGCCGCCGGGTCGCGGCGGATGTGCGGTCGGCGCGCGTGTGGTCGTCCGCGACCATCGCGTCGATGCGAGCCTTGATTTCGATCGTGCTCATCGCCGAACCCGGGGTTGTGCTCCGGTGGGCGAGGTGATCAGGGTGGTTCATCGTGTCCTTGCTCGGGTGGGCCCGGCAGAGCCGGCCGGATCGGGTGGTCAGTCGGATCGGGTGATCAGGGGCGGATCATCAGGGCCGCGCCCGCGACGGTTGCGACCGTGAGAAGCGCCGCCAGCACGCCGAGGGCGAGAGACTGGCTGATCGCGACGACGAGCCCGCACGAGAGGGCGCCCGCGCCGGTGACGATCGCCGGAACCGAGAGCAGCGGCGAGCCGTCGGTGTGAGTCGAGCGAGGAGCGACGTAAACCATGGGTGTTCCTTCTTCGCGGAGCGTGTCCGGGAGGTACACCGACGTGGAACGGCGAGCAGCCGGCCTGGCGCGGTGTTCTCCGAGACCTGTCCCCACGATGCGTGGAGAGCGAGAGGGGGAGCACCGGGGGTCGGGGCGGCTCCGATTCGAGCGTCGCCGGGATCTGGGGCGGAAGCTCTGGCTACCAGGGTAGAGGATGTGAGGTAGGCGATTCCGCGGAATCTATGTGATTTGTGTCACTATCGAGGGGGCGACCGGAAGGAGCGCACCGGTGTTCGACCAGGACGAATTCATGGAGGTACTGTCTCGATTTGCGCGCCGGCTGCCGACCTCCTACGACGTCGGCGCAGCTCTCGACGACCTCGTCGACGGCGTGACTGCCGTTCTGGACCTGCTCGGTTGCGGGGTGAGTCTGCAGTGCGAGGGCCGGCTGCAGTTCGTCACCGCGGCCGCGGAAGTGGTCGGGAAGATGGAACGCTGCCAGGAAGACGCCGGCGTAGGACCGTGCCGGTACGCGTTCGATCGGGGCGAACCCATCGCGGTCGCCGATGTACGGACACGGCCGGACCTGTGGCCGGAGTTCGCAGGGAAGGCGCGGGAGTACGGGATCGCGGCGGTGGCCGGGATCCCGATGCAGCTCGCGGACGAGAAGATCGGCGCCCTCGACATGTACGCCTGCGAACCGCGTGACTGGGCGGATCGCGAGATCGCGGCGGCGCAGGTGTGCGCCGACATGGCCACCGGCTACATCGTCAACGCCAACAAGCTTCGGCAGCACGAGCAGTTGAACGCGCAACTGCAGACCGCCCTCGATTCGCGCATCGTCATCGAACAGGCGAAGGGCGTCATCGCGCAGGCCCGGAACATCACCCCGGACGAGGCGTTCCGGCTGATCCGCGGCCACGCTCGCAGAAATCAGGCACCCGTGCGCTCGGTCGCCAAGGCCGTTGTCGAAGTGGGCCTGCGGGTCTGAACACCGCGGGCGGCGGCAGCGCCCTGCGTTCTCACACCGGGCGGACGTTCTCCGCCTGAGGTCCCTTCACACCCAGCCCGACCTCGAACTCCACGCGCTGGCCCTCCGCCAGCGAGCGGAAGCCCGTGCCGGCGATCTCCGAGTAATGGACGAAGATGTCGGGACCACCGCCGTCCTGAGCGATGAACCCGAACCCCTTCTCCTCGTCGAACCACTTCACGATGCCCTGTGGCATATCCGAAAGCCCCTGTCCCTGCGACCACCGGGCCGCTGCGTCTCCTTCGAGGCTGCCGCGAAACGTCAGGAAATCCGGCGATCTCGGGAACGGTTCGGGATCGGACGTGTGGCGGCACGATCAGCCGCGCAGCCGCGTGAGCGCTTTGCGCACGACCTGCGGGTCGGCCGTCTCCCAGAACGGCGGCAGGGACGCGCGCAGGTATCCGCCGTACCGTGCGGTCGCGAGGCGGGGATCGAGCACCGCCACGACCCCCCGATCGTCCGTGCTCCGCAGCAGCCGCCCGACGCCCTGCGCGAGCAGTAGCGCCGCATGGGTGGCCGCCACCGACAGGAAACCGTTGCCCCCGCGCGCCTCCACGGCCCGCTGCCGCGCGACCAGCAGCGGATCGTCCGGCCGCGGGAACGGAATCCGGTCCAGGATCACGAGTGAGAGCGACGGCCCCGGGACGTCCACGCCCTGCCACAGCGACAGAGTCCCGAACAGCGACGTCGGTTCGTCGGCTGCGAACCTGTCCACCAGGGCGCCGGTCGCGTCCTCGCCCTGGCACAGAATGGGTGTGTCCAGACGCTCCCGCATCGCCTCCGCGGCCGCCTTCGCGGCCCGCATCGACGAGAAGAGGCCGAGCGTGCGCCCACCGGCCGCCTCGACCAGCTCCGCGATCTCGTGCAGGTACGCGGGGGAGAGTCCGTCGCGCCCCGGCGGCGGCAGATGCCTGGCGACGTACAGGATGCCGGACTTGGCGTGGTCGAACGGCGATCCCACGTCCAAGGAGTTCCACCGCAGGTCCCCGTCGTCCGACGGCGGTTCGGTACCCGACGCTGCACCCGTGTCGCTGCGTGCCGGCGACTCCGGCGGCAGCCCCCAGTTGACGGCGAGCGCGTCGAACGAACCGCCCACCGTCAACGTCGCCGAGGTCAGGACGACCGTCGCCTCGGCGAACAGCCGGGAGCGCAGCAGCCCACCGACGGACAGCGGCGCCATCCGCACCGTGTGACGGACGTTGCCGCGGAACTCGTCGGCGGCGTGCCACACGACGTCCCGACGCGCGGCGGGATCGGTCTCCTCGAAGGCGGTCAGCACCCGCACCGCGCAGTCGTGCACCTCGTCGACGTCCGCGAGCGCCTGGTTGCGGGCGGCGGCGGCCTCGGCGTCGAGGCCGGGCTTGGGCGGCCCCAGCGCGGTGCGCACGGACCAGGCCGCGTCCCGGATCGCGGCCAGTGCCGCGCCCGCCCCCTCGGGCAACTCGTCCCACCGTCCCGGCGGCAGCTCCTCGAGCAGCGCCTCCCAGTTCTCGGCGGCGCCCTCGAGGCGGTCCACGTCCGCGTCCTCGATCAGTTTCACGCAGCGCCGGGCGGCGGCCGAGACGGTGCCGCCGGACAGCTCGGCCGTCGCGACCCCGGTGACGCGGTCCACGAGCTCGTGCGCCTCGTCGACCACCACCACGTCGTGCTCGGGGAGGATCGACAGTCCGCTGATCGCATCGATCGCCAGCAGGGCGTGATTGGTGACGACCACGTCGACCTGCCCGGCCTCGGCTCGGGCGATCTCCGCGAAGCAGTCCTCACCGACCGGGCAGCGCGACTTGCCCAGGCACTCGCGGGCACTCACACTCACCTGACGCCACGCCTGATCCGACACGCCCGGGACGAGGTCGTCCCGGTCGCCGGTGTCGGTGGTCGACGACCACTCCGTGACCCGCCGCACCTCCCGGCCGATCCGCGACAGCGCGAACGCGTCGAACAACTGGTCGTCCGCCGGGGGCTCCTCCGCCAGACCGGTGTGAATCTTGTTCAGGCACAGGTAGTTACCGCGGCCTTTGAGAATCGCGAACCGAGGGCGCCGGCCCAGCTCCGTCGCCAGCGCGTCGGCCAGTCGCGGCAGATCCCGGTCCACCAGCTGGCGCTGCAGCGCGATCGTCGCGGTGGAGACCACCACGGTCCGGCCCGTCTGCACCGCATACCGCACCGCCGGCACGAGATAGGCGAGCGACTTGCCGGTGCCGGTGCCGGCCTGGACGGCGAGGTGCTCACCGGTGTCCAGCGAATGCGCCACGGCCGACGCCATGGTCAGCTGGTTGCGCCGTTCCTTGCCGCCCAGCGCGTGCACCGCGGTGCGCAGCAGTTCCGGCACATTCGGGAGTTCGGGCACCGCGCCAGGGTACTGGGCACCACCGTCAGCCTCGCGGACCGACCTGTCACACCAGCTCCACACCCGCCTCCCGGAGCGACGAGAGTGCCGACTCGACGGTCGTCGCGCTCACCCCCGCGGTGTACGGCAGCAGCACGCGGGTCTCGAACCCCGCGGCCGCCGCGTCGAGCGCGGTCGCGCGCACGCAATGATCGGTGGCGATGCCCACGACGTCGACCTCGGTGACGCCGTGCCGGCGAAGCCACTCGTCGAGCGACTCGCCCGTCTCGTGACTGCCCTCGAAGCCCGAGTACGCGGCCTCGAACGCGCCCTTGGAGAAGATCGCCTCCACGCGGGTGGTGTCGAACGCCGGGTGGAACTCGGCACCCGGGGTTCCCACGCGGCAGTGCGGCGGCCACGAGTCGACGAAGTCCGGCTCGTCGGAGAAGTGCGCACCCGGATCGACGTGGTGGTCCCGGGTGGCGACCACGTGCGCGTAGTCCTGCGCGTGCGCGGTCAGGTACCGGCTGATATCGGCGGCGACCGCGGCGCCGCCGGCCACGGCCAGCGACCCGCCCTCGCAGAAGTCGTTCTGAACGTCGACGACGACCAACGCCCGCGACATCGTCCTCACCTCACGAATCGGGTCGGCACCGCCGCGTCACCCGCCGACAGGGTCAGACCCTCCCAGGGGAGACTGATCAGCCCGTGGGCGAGCAACGCCCGGCTCTCCTCCAGCGTAGCCACGTCGTCGACCCGTTCGCCGTCGCAGATCAGAGGCACCATCAGCTCGTGCACCACCTCGCCGTCACCCTCCGGGACGGGTGCTTCCGCCGGGTAGATCACCTCTTCCACCAACGTGCCGGTCGGGCGCGCGAACCGCACCGCCCGCTTGGCGCCGCCCCGGGACTCCTTGTGGGCACTGCGCTTCTCCACCGGGATGCCGTCGACCTCGACGAGCTTGTAGACCATTCCCGCCGTCGGTGCGCCCGACCCGGTGACCAGCGACGTGCCCACGCCGTACACGTCGACCGGCTCGGCGCGCAGACCCGCGATCGCGTACTCGTCCAGGTCACCCGACAACACGATCTTCGTGTTCGTCGCACCCAGGCCGTCGAGCTGCTCACGCACCTGCCGGGCCAGCACGCCGAGATCACCCGAATCGATCCGGACGGCCCCGAGACCGGTGCCGGCCACCTCGACCGCCGTGCGAACCCCGTTGGTGATGTCGTACGTGTCCACCAGCAGCGTGGTTCCCACCCCGAGCGTCTCGACCTGGCTGCGGAACGCCGCCGCCTCGTCGCGACCCGCGCCCGTCGTGTGCACCAGCGTGAATGCGTGCGCCGCGGTACCCGTGCCCGGCACCCCGTACCGGCGCACCGCCTCGAGATTCGACGTCGCATCGAAGCCCGCCAGGTACGCGGCCCGCGCACACGCGACCGCCGCCTCCTCGTGGGTGCGGCGCGACCCCATCTCGATCAGGGTGCGGCCGTCCGCGGCGCTGACCATCCGGGCCGCCGCCGAGGCCACCGCGCTGTCGTGATTGAGGATCGACAGGATCAGCGTCTCGAGCAGGACGCATTCGGCGAACGTGCCGCGTACCGCCAGCACCGGCGAACCGGGAAAGTAGAAGTCGCCTTCGCGGTAGCCCTCGATGTCGCCGGAGAACCGGTAGCCCCGCAGCCACTCCACGGTCGACGCGTCGAGGAACCGTCCCGCCACCGCGAGTTCCTCCTCGCCGAAGCGGAACGTCTCGAGCGCATCGACGAGCCGGCCGGTCCCGCCGACCACGCCGTACCGGCGCCCGGGCGGCAGACGCCTCGCGAACACCTCGAACGTGCAAGGGCGCGAACCGGTACCGTCCGCAAGCGCAGCCTCGAGCATCGTCAGCTCGTAGACGTCCGTGAACAGGGCGGTACTCGCCGTCGTGGTCGACCGAAGAAGGGAATCGGGCACCCGCTCACTGTAGAGGGGCACGGTGGGATGCCGCTGTATCGGCGGGCGCGGACGCCGTACCCTGGAGACATGGCGATGTGTTCCTCGACAAGCCCGTTCGACACCGCCCCCACGGAGCTGTCCGACGCAGTTACCGTGGTCTCGTTCCCCACGGTCACCCTGGCGGCAGGGCAGGCAATGCCGGCGGAAGCCGAAGCCGTCGAGGAGATCGAAGCCGTCGACCGGCCCTGGGTCACCGTCGTATGGGACGACCCGGTCAACCTGATGCACTACGTCGCATACATATTCCAGAAGCTGTTCGGGTACAGCAAGGCCAAGGCCACCGAACTGATGCTCAAGGTGCACAACGAAGGCAAGGCCGTCGTCTCGAGCGGTTCGCGTGACAAGATGGAACACGACGTGCAACGCCTGCACGCCGCCGGGCTGTGGGCGACGATGCAGCGGGCCGAGTGACCGGCCGCCCGCTCGCCGACAATTCCGACCGCGGAGCCAGGAGGAGCCGACCGACGTGCGGCAGTGGAGCAGGAAGAACTCGCTCGGAGGCGTGAAGCTGCGATCCGAGATGGACGCACACGAAGCGTCGGTGCTGCGCTCGCTCGTCGCATCCGTCCTCGGCATGCTCGAGGAACGCGCCGCCGGCGCCCCACAGGACGACCTCGCCGCGCTCACCGGTCTGCGCACCGGCAACTCCACCCCGCCGGACGTCCCGGCGCTGCAACGGCTGCTGCCCGACTTCCACCGGCCCGACGCCGACGCCACCGTGCATCCCGACGACGAATCGGCCGACCTCAACGGCGCCCTGCGCAGCCTGCACGAACCCGACATCATCGACGCCAAGCTCGCCGCCGGAGCCGTCATCCTGCGCACCGTCCCCGAATCCGGCGGGAAGGTGGTTCTCAGCCCCGAGCAGGCCGATGCCTGGCTGTACGGGCTCAACGACCTGCGGCTCGCGCTCGGCACCACCCTCGGCATCGACGACGACACCCCCGAGGCGCTCGACGAGGACGACCCGCGAGCCCCGCACCTCGACGTCTACCACTGGCTGACCTGGATGCAGGACTCCCTCGTCCAGGCGCTCATGCCGTGACGGCCGCGCCCGGACCCACCGACTCGCTCACCGACGTCGCGGGCATGCGCGTGGGGCACTGGCACGCCCTCGACACCGACGTCACCCTCGGCTCCGACGACACCTACGGCACCGGACGGGCCACCGGATGCACCGTCGTCGTCCCCGACCGCGCCGTCACCGCCGCCGTCGACGTCCGCGGCGGCGGCCCCGGCACCCGGGAAACCGACCTGCTCGACCCCAGCCACTCCGTGCAGCGCGTCGACGCCGTACTCCTCACCGGCGGCAGCGCCTACGGTCTCGCCGCCGCCGACGGCGTGATGCGGTGGCTCGAGGAGCACGGGCGCGGCATCGCGATGGGACCGCCGGGAGCCGTCGTGCCCATCGTGCCGGGCGCCGTCGTCTTCGACCTGCCCGTGGGGGAGTGGACCGCGCGCCCCACCGCCGACAGCGGATACCGGGCCGCCGCGGCCGCGGGCACGACCGTCGCGCGCGGCACCGTCGGCGCCGGGGTCGGCGCCCGCGCCGGCACCCTCAAGGGCGGCATCGGCACCGCGAGCCTGGCCCTGACCGACGGCCCCGCCGCCGGCGTCACCGTCGCCGCACTCGTCGTCGCCAACCCCGTCGGGGCCGTGTTCGATCCCGAAACGGGCCTGCCGTGGGGCCTCGGGCCCACCCGGGCCGCTCAGCTCGGACTCGTCGCCCCGGCCGCCGCCGAGATCGCCGCCGCCAACGCCCTCGCGCCGAAGGGCACCGCCCTCAACACCACCATCGGCGTCGTCGCCACCGATGCCGATCTGACCGCCGCCGCCTGCCGCCGGGTCGCCGTCGCCGGGCACGACGGGCTCGCGCGGGCGGTTCGCCCCGCGCACTCCCCGCTCGACGGCGACACCCTCTTCGCCCTGGCCACCGGCACCGCGACGGTGCCCGCGCCGGCACGTCCGATCCCCGACGCCTTCGCGCCCGAACTACCCGTGCTGGCCGCCGTCTGCGAGGTGGCCGCCGAGGTCGTCCAGCGCGCCGTCGTGGACGCGGTGCTGCACGCGACCGCGGTCGCAGGCATCCCCGCCTACCGCGACCTGTTCCCCTCCGCCTTCGCGACCGGGACCACCACGTCGCGCTGACGCGCTCAGCCCGGCGCACCCTCCGACACGCGCTTCATCTGGCCACCGCAACAGATCTCCGAATGTGCCATCTCCTCGCTGCACGGGCACGCCTTCTCGTAGACGAGCTGCGCACCGCACTTCTCGCAGATGTAGCGATCTCCGACGCTTCTGGGCACGACTGCCTCCCCGGGTCGACGGTGACCTCCACGGTAGCCACCGCACCGCCGGGATAGTGCGGTTTCACGCGGTCGCGCCCGGTGCCGATCAGGGCCCCCGTCGGTAGGCTCGAAAGTCAGGAACACCATGCAGGACACACGCGAAGGGCGAGCGCATGACCGTACCCGACGGTTCCCGTCCCGGGCTCCGGCCCGTCTGGCAACGCGCGGCGCTGCTGATCGCCGGGTTCGTCGCCCTGCTCTACGCAATCGAGGCCGTCGACGCCGCCGCGCCCGCCGAGCTCGACACCGCCGGCATCGAACCGAGAAGCGCCGACGGACTGTGGGGCGTGCTGTTCGCCCCCGTGCTCCACGCCGACTGGGCGCACCTGAGCGCGAACACCATCCCCCTGCTCGTGCTCGGATTCCTCGTGCTCGTCTCCGGAATCGGCCGCGGCCTGGCCGCCACCGCGATCATCTGGGTCGTCGGGGGACTCGGGACGTGGCTCACCGCCGGAGCCGGCTTCGTGCACATCGGGGCGTCCATCCTCGTCTTCGGATGGCTCACCTACCTGATCACGCGCGGCATCTTCACCCGGCAGGCGAATCAGATCGTCATCGGGGTGATCGTGCTGTTCGTCTACGGCAGCATCCTGTGGGGCGTGCTGCCCAGCGACCCCCGCGTCTCTTGGCAGGGGCACCTCTTCGGTGCCGTCGGCGGCGTCCTGGCCGCCTGGCTGCTCTCCGCCGACGAGCGTCGCCGGCGGCGTTCCCCAGCTGTGCCGAGCTCCCCGTTCGGGTGAGACGCACCCCCGTCAGGTAACTGACCGATCGGTAGGATCACAGCGTCGGCGCGACTGTGACATCTCTCGATCAAAACCCGTGTTGGCTTCGTCGCAACCACAGGGACGTGGCAGCATGAGCCCATGCGCATGACCGTCCTGGGGTGTTCCGGCAGCGTGGCCGGGCCGGATTCCGCCGCGTCGGGCTACCTGATCACCGCCCCCGGCACCCCGCCCCTGGTGATCGACTTCGGTCCCGGGGTCCTCGGGGCCCTGCAGCGGTACGCCGATCCCGGCGAGGTCTCGCTGTTGCTCTCGCACCTGCACGCCGACCACTGCCTCGACATACCGGGCCTGCTCGTCTGGCGGCGCTACTCCCCGAACCGCCCGACCGGACGCACCCTCGTCTACGGCCCCGCGGACACCAGCGTCCGCGTGGGAGCCGCCTCCGCCGAGATCGCCGGTGAGATGGACGATGTCAGCGACACCCTGGACGTGCGAACCCTCGCGGACGGGGAAGCCTTCCGCTTCGGCGCGCTCACCATCCGCCCCGGCCGGGTCAACCACCCGCCCGAGGCCTACGGATTCCGCATCACCAGCGACTCCGGACGCACCGTCGTCTACACCGGTGACACCGGCATGTGCGACGAGGTCGTCGACCTCGCGCGCGGTGCCGACGTCCTGCTGTCCGAAGCCTCCTGGACCCATGCGCCCGATGACCGGCCCGCCGGCATCCACCTCTCCGGCGCCGAAGCCGGGCTCGTTGCCGCGCGTGCCGAGGTGGGAGAGTTGCTGCTCACCCACATCCCGCCGTGGACCTCGCGCGAGGACGTCATCGCCGAAGCCAAGGAGCAGTATTCCGGGCCCGTCCACGCGGTGTCCGCCGGAGACGTCTACCGCATCTAATAGGCTCGTCCGGGTGACCACACGAGAAGACGGCAGAGCGGACGACGAACTCCGCCCCATCCGGATCACCCGAGGATTCACCAACCACCCCGCGGGCTCGGTGCTCGTGGAATTCGGCCAGACCCGCGTCATGTGCACCGCCAGCGTCGAAGAGGGCGTACCGCGCTGGCGCAAGGGCTCCGGTCTCGGCTGGCTCACCGCCGAATACGCGATGCTCCCCGCCGCCACGCACACCCGTAGCGGACGCGAATCGGTCAAGGGCAAGCTCGGCGGCCGCACCCAGGAGATCAGCCGCCTCGTCGGCCGCGCCCTGCGCGCCTGCATCGACCTCGCCGCCCTCGGCGAGAACACCATTGCCATCGACTGCGACGTCCTGCAGGCCGACGGCGGCACCCGCACCGCCGCCATCACCGGCGCCTACGTGGCGCTCGCCGACGCCGTCACCTGGCTGAGCGCGGCAGGGCGCCTGACCGACCCGCAGCCCATCTCCTGTGCCATCGCCGCCGTGAGCGTCGGCGTCGTCGACGGCCGCGTCCGTCTCGACCTGCCCTACGAGGAGGACGTGCGCGCCGAGGTCGACATGAACGTCATCGCCACCGACACCGGCACCCTCGTCGAGGTCCAGGGCACCGGCGAAGGCGCGACGTTCGCACGCTCCACCCTCGACAAGATGCTCGACTCCGCGCTCGCCGGCATCGCCGAACTGTGCGAGATCCAGAAGCAGGCGCTCGAAGCGCCCTACCCGGGCACGCTCCCGCAGCCCGTGACACCCGAGCGCACCCGGAAGAAGTTCGGTGTCTGAGATGGTGCGGGTGCTCGTGGCCAGTCGCAACGCGAAGAAGCTGCGCGAGTTGCAGCGCGTCCTCGACTCCGCCGGAATCGACGGGATCGACCTCGTCGGCCTCGACGCGGTGCCGCCCTACGACGAAGCGCCCGAGACGGGCGCGACGTTCGAGGAGAACGCCGCCGCCAAGGCGCGCGACGGCGCAGCGGCGACCGGGATGCCCTGCGTCGCAGACGATTCCGGTATCGAGGTCGACGCGCTCAATGCGATGCCCGGGGTGCTGTCCGCCCGCTGGTCGGGACGGCACGGCGACGACCACGCCAACACCGAACTGCTGCTCGGGCAGCTGCAGGACGTCCCCGACGAGCGGCGCGGCGCGGCATTCGTCTCCGCCTGCGCCCTCGCCGTCCCCGGTGACGACGGCGAGATCGCGGTGCACGTCGTGCGCGGGGAGTGGCGCGGCGCCATCGTCCACAGCCCCCGCGGTGGCAACGGGTTCGGCTACGACCCGGTGTTCCGGCCGGAAGGCGAGGACCGCACCGCAGCCGAACTCAGCGCCGAGGAAAAGGACGCGTCGTCGCACCGCGGGCGGGCGCTGGCGCAGCTCGTACCGGACCTCGCCGCGCTCGCGCGCTAGACGGCCGTCGCGCCGAGCTGGGGATTCGAGCGGAGAATCGGAATCCGCCCACGCCGTGGCGTGGGCGGATGCCGGTCGATCGCGTGGATCTGGGCCGGCGTCAGACGCCGAAGTCGGTCTTGACCTGCTTAGTGCGCTGGTGCTCGACGAAGAACGACAGGAACGGGATGGTGCCGGCGAGGAGGGTGCCGATCGTGCGGCCTGCCGGCCAGCGCACCTTGATCGCCAGGTCGAGCGTGAGCACGAGATACACCGCGTAGACCCAGCCGTGGACCACGGCGATCCAGCCGGGAACGTTCTCGACCTTCAGGATGTACTTCGCGACCATCTCGCCGGTGAGCACGAGCAGCCACACGCCGGTGATCCAAGCGAGCGCGCGGTACCGGGTCAGGGCCGAGGCGATCTTCTTCCGGTCGGCCACCGGTCGAGACTGCGGCGCGGTCGAACCGCTCGTCTGGTCGGGTGCCTGCTCGGGGGTCGTGCTCACTGAGCGCTCCTATCGGACCTGCGCGCCAGCTGCGCGAGGTAATCGTTGTACTCCAGCATCTGCCGGGCCTCGGGGTCGTCCGGATCGACGTCCGCATTCGGGTCGATCTGTGCTCGGGGCCGCTGGGGGAGGAGATCCTCGGGAATCTCGGTGGGTTCCTTCGGTTCCGACGCGCGCGGCGCTCCCGTGGCCTGACTCTCGGCGTCCTCGGTCTCGAGCTTCACGAACCGGCGGTAGGCGTAGACGCAGAAGAAGGCGAACGCGGGCCACTGCAGTGCGTAGCCGAGGTTCTGGAACGTGCCGCCCACGGCCTCGAACCGGGTCCACTGCCAGAAGCCCAGACCGAGACAACCGGCCGCGGCGACCGTCACCAGTACGACGAGGGCAAGGCGACGCGGCGGACGGTTCTCGGACACGTCATCAAAAGTACCCGAGCGGCCCCTCGACCTGCCAAGAGCGGTCGAGTGCCGTGGGAGAGGTCACGTGGTGCGCGAGGGGGGACTTGAACCCCCACGTCCGAAGACACGGCGTCCTAAGCGCCGCGCGTCTGCCTGTTCCGCCACTCGCGCTTACCAGCGTTACCTTACGCGATTACGCCAGTCCTTCATTGGTCGACCTATCGGGTGCCGAAACGTCTTCTTCCGGCCCAGGTCGGGGTCTGGCTATGGCAATTGGGACACAGGAATCGGATGTTCTCCGGGCGGGAGTCGTTCGGATTCCCATCGATATGGTCCACATGGAGTGTGATCGGATAGTCGCACCACAGATCGCCGAGGCCGCATTTCTCGCACTTGTACTCGCGTCCGGACTCGACGAGGGCCCGGCGGAGGAGAGGCGGCTTCTGTCGGGGAGCGCCGGTGGGTCTGCAGACCAGCACTTCCTTCCATTCCAGACGGTTCAGCGCACGACCACCCCTGGTGTGTGCCGATCCGGTGAAGTGTGTCGTATCGATGCCCAGCTTCTTGATCCGCCGGCTGAGGTGGTGGTGCGAACCCCCGCTCGGAACGAGGCCGAGGTAGCGCATGACCCCGGCAACACTTGTCGAGTTCTGTACCGCCTCCTCGAGGATTTCCAATGTGTACTTCGTCGACCGCCCCATCGTCCCCCCTGGATCGAATGTGTGTTCGATAAGAGAAGTGTATCCGGCTGTTCTGACAAATCGCGGAAAACGCCCTCATGCACGCGTTTCGCGGCCCGTCAAGATGGTAACGATTGTGTAACGATAAACGTGAGGCTTTCCTCAGGTTGATGGACGTCCACGTAGCCGTGCAGCCTGCGCCGACTCTCCCTACCGGCGAGTCACTTCTCCGGCCTCCTGTGAGTGATCTCACGCGCCCCTCCGGCCTCGGTAACCCGCGCGGAACAAAACATGAGGAACCCCTCATGATTTTGTGTCACTCTTGGTTAGCCCGAACGAGCAGATCAGAGCCATCAGAACGCCAACGGCGGCGCGGGCGGCCAACGAGAGAACCACGCCCTCGAGGTGTTCAGGAGAGGAACTACACGCGTGACGATCGACGAGACCACACCAGCCGACAACGGACGGAACTCGAAGGCATCACGACGCACCAGCGACCGGGGGATCGGCCCCGCTTCCCGAAAGGGTGCGCTGGTCGACAAGCTCCTCGCCGGGGAGCCGTACGCCCTCGCGTTCGGTGGCCAGGGTGCCCCGTGGCTCAGCTCCCTCGAGGAGCTCAGCCGCGACAACGGACTCGAGCCGGTCCTGACCGAACTGGTCAACGAGGCCGACGCGCTGCTCGCGCCCGTCGCACACGACCTCGTCGTGGTGCGCCCGAGCGGCTTCGACCCCATCGCCTGGATGCTCGAGCAGGAAGTCGCCGACGAGGACGAGACGCCCGTCGCCGGCCCCTCCGAGACCACACTGACCTCCGCCGCGGTGTCACTGCCCGGCGTGTTCCTGACCCAGGTGGCCGCGCTGCGCGCGCTGGCGAACCAGGGCCTCGACGTGACCGCGCAGGCCCCGGCCGCCGTGATCGGCCACTCCCAGGGCGTGCTCGCCGTCGCGGCCACCGAGGCCGCCGGCGCCAAGGACGGGCAGATCCTCGCGATCGCCCAGCTCATCGGTGCCGCTGCCACCCTCGTCGGCCGCCGCCGCGGCATCATCGCGGGCGCCGAGCGCTTCCCGATGCTCGCCGTCGCGAACGTCGACCCCGAGCGCCTGCGCGCCGTCGTCGCCGAGGTCTTCGCCGACCAGGATCCGCAGCGTTCCGCTGTCGTCGCCATCCGCAACGCCCGTCGCCGCGTCGTGCTGTCCGGCCCGCCGGCCGCCCTGGCGCGCGTGCAGCAGCGCTGCGAGGAGATCTCGGCCGCGGAGACCCGCGAACGTGAGGCGAAGAAGCGCGGCGGTGCCGTGTTCGCCCCCACCTTCGAGCCGGTCTCCGCCGAGATCGGATTCCATCACCCCGCGCTGGCCGACGCGGTCGAGCAGGTCGCGGACTGGGCCTCTCGCTGCGGCCTGGACGCCGACCTCGCCCGTTCGCTGGCGCAGGAAGTGCTCGTCGACCCGGTCGACTGGGTCGCCCTCGTCGACGACGCCGTCGCGGCCGGTGCCTCGTGGATCCTGGATCTGGGTCCCGGTGAGCTGCTGACGCGTATGACCAGCTCGGGCCTGCGCGGCCAGGGTGTGGGCATCATCGCCGCCGCCACCCGCGGTGGTCAGCGCAACCTGCTGACCCCGGGCGCCGAGCCCGAGGTGCCGCAGCCGTGGTCCGCGTTCGCGCCGAAGCCGGTCACCTTGCCCGACGGCCGCCAGGGCGTCGAGACGTCCTTCACGCGCCTGACCGGCCGCTCGCCGATCCTGCTGGCCGGCATGACGCCGACCACCGTCGATCCGAAGATCGTCGCCGCCGCGGCCAACGCCGGCCACTGGGCCGAGCTCGCCGGCGGTGGCCAGGTCACCGAGCAGATTTTCGCCGACCACGTCGAGGAGCTGAAGGGGCTGCTCGAGCCGGGCCGCGCCGTGCAGTTCAACTCGATGTTCCTCGACCCGTACCTGTGGAAGCTGCACGTGGGCGGCAAGCGGCTCGTGCCGCGGGCCCGCGCCGCGGGCGCGCCGTTCGACGGTGTGGTCGTCACCGCCGGCATCCCCGAGCTCGAGGAAGCCGTCTCGATCATCGAGGAGCTGACCGAGGCCGGCATCAGCTACGTCGCGTTCAAGCCGGGCACCGTGGCGCAGATCCGCTCGGTGATCCGCATCGCGAACGAGGTGCCGAACTACCCGGTCATCGTCCACATCGAGGGCGGCCGCGCCGGCGGCCACCACTCGTGGGAGGACCTCGACGACCTGCTGCTCGCCACCTACGCCGAGCTGCGCACCCGGTCCAACCTGGTGCTGTGCGTCGGCGGTGGCATCGGCACCCCCGAGCGGGCCGCCGACTACCTGACCGGCCGCTGGTCCACCGCCCACGGCTTCCCGGCGATGCCGCTCGACGGCATCCTGGTCGGCACCGCGGCGATGGCGACGCTCGAGGCGACCACGTCGCCCGAGGTCAAGCGGATGCTCGTCGAGACCCCCGGCACCCCGGACTGGGTCGGCGCCGGCACCGCCTCCGGCGGCATGGCCTCCGGCCGTAGCCAGCTGGGCGCGGACATCCACGAGATCGACAACGCGGCGTCCCGCACCGGGCGCCTGCTCGACGAGGTCGCCGGCGACGCCGAGGCCGTGGCCGCGCGCCGCGACGAGATCATCGCTGCGCTGGACGTCACCGCGAAGCCGTATTTCGGCGACGTCGCCGAGATGACCTACGGGCAGTGGCTCGCCCGCTACCTCGAGCTCGCAGTCGGCTCGCAGGAGGTGGCCGACGCGGCCGAGAACCCGTGGATCGACGTCACCTGGCGTGAGCGCTTCCGCGAGATGCTGCAGCGTGCCGAGTCCCGTCTGCATCCGGCCGATCGTGGCCCCATCCCGACGCTGTTCGCCGACGACGCGGCCCTCGACCGGCCGTACGCGGCGCTGGCGACGCTGACCGGGCAGTTCCCGGATGCCGATTCGGTGGTCCTGCACCCGGCCGACGTCCCGTTCTTCGTCGCGCTGTGCCGCACCCCGGGCAAGCCGGTGAACTTCGTGCCGGTGGTCGATCAGGACGTGCGTCGCTGGTGGCGGTCCGATTCCCTGTGGCAGGCCCACGATCCGCGCTACAGCGCAGATCAGGTCTGCATCATCCCGGGCACCGTCGCCGTCGCGGGCATCACCCGCGCCGACGAGCCCGTCGGTGAGCTGCTCGACCGGTTCGAGAAGGCCACCGTCGACGAGCTGGTCGCGGCCGGCGTCGAGCCGGTGCAGATCGCGGCTCGTCGTCACCAGGACCTCGCGTCCGGTCTGCTCGACGCGGTGCTGTCGGCTCCGGATGTGAACTGGGCCGGCCGCCAGACCGTGAACCCGGTGCACCGCCTCGGTGACCTGGACGAGTGGTCCGTCGAATCCGACACCGCCGCCGTGCACGCCGCGACGGGCGCCACCCTGAGCGTTCTCGACGCCGAGCACGTGGGCCTGACGGTGCCGCTCGCGGGGGACAAGACCGTCGAGATCCGCCTGACCGTGCCGGCCACCGTGCACACCGGTGGCGCTCCCGTCGTCACCGCGGAGGACGCGTCGGCGTCCATGTCGGCGCTGCTCGGTGTCGCCGCCGGCCAGGAGCTGCCCGCGGTGAAGAAGGGCGCGGCCCGCATCACTCTCGGGTGGCTGCCGGAGAAGATCGCCGACCATGCCGGTGTCACGGGTTCGGGACTGCCGTCGACGCTGACCCCGAGTGCCCACGGTGTGCCCGACGTCCTCGTCGGCGCGTGCTGGCCAGCGGTGTTCGCCGCGCTCGGCGCCGCGCAGACCGACGACAGCCTGTCGGTGATCGAGGGCATGCTCGACCTGGTCCATCTCGACCACGCCGTCGACGTGAAGGACGGTCTGCCGACCGATCCGTCGATCCTGGGTGTCAAGGCCGAGGTGCAGGACGTGGTCGACACCGACCTCGGCCGGGTGGTCGAGGTGCATGTCGAGATCACCGCCGACAACGGCAACGGTTCCGGGGACGCCACGGTCGCGACGCTGATCGAGCGCTTCGCGATCCGCGGCCGCACCGGTAAGGCAGAGCTGGCCGATCCGGTTCGCGCCGGCGGTGCCGTGAGCGAGGACGCGGTGGAGACCCCACGTCGCCGCCGCCGAGACGCCGTGATCGTCGCCCCGATCGACATGAGCGCCTTCGCGCGTGTCTCGGGCGACCACAACCCGATCCACACCTCGGACAACGCTGCCCTGCTGGCCGGTCTGGGCACCCCGATCGTGCACGGCATGTGGCTCTCGGCCGCCGCCCAGCAGGTCGTGACCGCCCTCGAGTCCGACGCCAAGCTGCCGGCCCGCCGCCTGACGGCGTGGACCGCCCGGTTCCTCGGCATGGTGCGCCCCGGCGCGCAGATCGACGTGCGGGTCGACCGCATCGCGACCGACCGCGGCGCCGAGATCGTCGAGGTGGGCTGCCGCGTGGACGGCGACCTGGTGATGGTCGCCACCGGCCGCACCGCTGCCCCGCGCACGGTGTACGCGTTCCCCGGCCAGGGCATCCAGCGTCCCGGCATGGGCCTGGACGCCCGTGCCCGCAGCAAGGCCGCCCGGGAGATCTGGGATCGCGCCGACAAGCACACCCGCAAGGCCCTGGGCTTCTCCATCCTGGCCGTGGTGCGCGACAACCCGACCGTGCTCAAGGCCCGTGGGGTCACCCACAAGCATCCGGACGGCGTGCTGCACCTGACCCAGTTCACGCAGGTCGCGATGGCGACCCTGGGCGTCGCCCAGATCGCGGAACTGCGTGAGGCCGGCGCCTTCGTCGAGGGCGCGTTCCTGGCTGGTCACTCGGTGGGCGAGTACAACGCCCTCGCCGCCGTGGCCGGGGTGCTGCCGCTCGAGGCGGTGCTCGAGGTGGTGTTCAGCCGCGGATCGGCGATGCACGCCCTCGTGCCGCGCGACGAGCACGGCCGTTCGGACTACCGCATGGCCGCGATCCGCCCGTCGCAGTTCGGTGTCGCCGACGCCGATCTCGAGGCGTTCGTCGCCGGGGTCGCCGAGGAGACCGGCGAGTTCCTGCAGATCGTCAACCTGAACCTGCGCGGCTCGCAGTACGCGATCGCCGGCACGGTCGCCGGCCTCGAGGTCCTCGAGTCCGTGATCGAGCGCAAGGTCGCCGAGTTCGGTGGCAAGCGTGCGTTCATCCTGGTCCCGGGGATCGACGTGCCGTTCCACTCGACCGTCCTGCGCGGCGGCGTGGACGACTTCCGGGAGCGCCTGCTGAACCTGCTGCCGGAGCAGATCGATCCCGACATCCTCATCGGCCGCTACATCCCGAACCTGGTGCCCAAGCCGTTCGACCTGGGCCGGGAGTTCGTCCAGGAGATCGCCGACCTGGTGCCGTCCGAGCCGCTGGCCGAGGTCCTCGCGGACTTCGACACCTGGGCAGCCGATCGCTCGAAGCTGTGCCGCGTCGTGCTCGCCGAGCTGCTCGCGTGGCAGTTCGCGTCCCCGGTCCGCTGGATCGAGACGCAGGACCTGCTGTTCGCCGACGAGGCCGACGGCGGCCTGGGCGTCGAGCGGTTCGTCGAGGTCGGCCTCGGTGCCGCCCCGACGGTGGCGAACCTGGCGTCGCAGACGCTGAAGCTGCCGGGCCGCTTCGGGCAGCCGGTCGAGGTGCTCAACATCGAGCGCGAGGCCTCGGTCGTGTACTCCACGGACGTCGATCCGGCGCCGGTGGAGGACGACGAGCCGGCCTCGGCCGAGACGTCCGCGGCCGCCCCGGCTGCGGCTGCCGCTCCGGCCGCCGCACCTGCCGCTCCGGCGGGTGGCCCGCGTCCGGACGACATCGCGTTCAAGGCCGCCGACGCCACGAAGGTGCTCATCGCCCTGTGGACGAAGCTGCGCCCGGATCAGGTCGGTCCCGCCGACACGATCGAGGCGCTGTGCGACGGCGTGTCCTCGCGGCGCAACCAGCTGCTCGTCGACCTCGGTTCGGAGCTGTCGCTCGGCGCCATCGACGGTGCCGCCGACGCCGACATGGGCGCGCTCGCCGCCACGGTCGATCGCCTGGCCCGCACCTACCGGCCCTTCGGTCCGGTGCTGTCGGATTCCGTCAACGACCACCTGCGCAAGGTGTTCGGTCCGTCGGGCAAGCGTCCCGCCTACGTCGCCGACCGCGTCACCAAGGTGTGGGGCCTGGGCGAGGGCTGGGCGTCGCACGTGACCGCGGAGGTCGCGCTCGGCAGCCGGGACGGTTCGTCCGTCCGCGGCGGTGCGCTCGGCGGTCTGTCCGACGGCACGCTGTCCGACGGCGGCGCCGTCGACAAGCTGATCGATGCTGCGGTGCAGTCGGTCGCCGGCCGCCGCGGTGTCGCGGTGTCGATGCCGTCCGCCGGTGGCGGCGGCGGTGCCACCGTCGACGCTGCCGCGCTCGGCGAGTTCGCCGAGGGCATCACCGGCTCGAACGGTGTGCTCGCCAAGACCGCGCGTCTGATCCTGTCCGAGCTGGGCCTGGCCGACGCGGCCTCGGACCTCGCGGACAAGGCGGACACGGAACTGGTCGACCTGGTCTCGGCGGAGCTGGGCTCCGACTGGCAGCGGCTGGTCGCGCCGGCGTTCGATGCCCGCAAGGCCGTGCTGATCGACGACCGGTGGGCGACGGCTCGTGAGGACCTGGCCCGCGTGTGGCTCGGTGCCGAGATCGCCGCGGAGCGCTTCGCCGGTGCGGGCGCCACGGTGGCTGCGCACGCCACGTTCTGGGCGGGCAAGGCCACCGAGGCCGGCCGCACGGAACTCGCGCGGACCTTCGAGGCGATCGCGACGGCTGCCCGGCAGACCGGCGACGCCGAGTACGCCGGCGAGGTCGCCGTCGTCACCGGCGCCAGCAAGGGCGGGATCGCGGCCGCGGTCGCGGCGAAGCTGCTCGCCGGCGGCGCGACGGTCGTGGTCACCACCTCGAGCCTGAACGACAGCCGCCTCGGCTTCTACAAGGAGCTGTACGCAGGCAACGCGCGGTCCGGTGCGGCCCTGTGGGTGGTTCCGGCCAACATGGCGTCCTACTCCGACGTCGACGCCCTGGTGCAGTGGCTCGGCACCGAGACCGTGGAGACCGCGGGCGGCGCCAAGAAGCTGATCAAGGAGGCTCTGACCCCGACGCTGCTGTTCCCGTTCGCCGCGCCGCGCGTGGTCGGGTCGATGGCCGACGCCGGTGCCCGCGCCGAGATGGAGATGCGGGTCCTGCTGTGGTCGGTGGAGCGCCTCATCGCGGGGCTGGCCGACATCGGCTACGACCGCGACGTCGACACCCACCTGCACGTCGTGCTGCCGGGTTCGCCGAACCGCGGCAAGTTCGGCGGCGACGGTGCGTACGGCGAGGCGAAGGCCGCGCTGGACGCGATCGTCAACCGCTGGCACGCCGAGCGCACGTGGGCCGAGCGGGTCACCCTCGCTCACGCCCTCATCGGCTGGGTCCGGGGCACGGGCCTGATGGGCGGCAACGATCCGCTGGTCGAGGCCGCCGAGGCCGCCGGTGTGCGCACCTGGTCGACCGACGAGATGGCCGTCGAGCTGCTGAAGCTCGTCACCGCCGGCTCCAAGGAGTCCGCTGCGGCCGCGCCGCTGGTGGCGGACCTGACCGGGGGCCTGTCCGAGGCCGACATCGACCTGCCGGCCCTGGCCAAGCAGGCTCAGGAGGAGGCCGAGGCGCAGGCCGCGGCCGAGACCGAGTCCGACGAGGTCACCATCGCGGCGCTGCCCGCGCCGCCGCGCCTGGACGCGACGTCGCCTGCGCCGGAGTGGAAGCCGCTCGACGTCGATCCCGCCGATCTGGTGGTCATCGTCGGCGCCGGCGAGCTCGGCCCGTACGGCTCGGCCCGCACCCGCTTCGAGATGGAGGTCGACGAGGAACTGTCGGCCGCCGGTGTGCTCGAGCTGGCTTGGGTCACGGGTCTTGTGGCATGGGAGAACGATCCCACCCCGGGCTGGTACGACGCGGAGACCGGCGAGCTGGTGCCCGAGGCGGAGATCGCCGACCGGTACCACGATGCGGTGGTCGAGCGCTGCGGCATCCGCCGCTACGGCGACGACGGCGCGATGATCGACAATGCGGCGCCGCTGCTGACCTCGGTGTTCCTGGACAAGGACCTGTCCTTCGTGGTCGGGTCCGAGGCCGAGGCCCGCGCGTTCGTCGACGCCGACCCGGAGAACACCGTCGCGCAGTCGGTTCCGGACAGCGGTGACTGGACCGTCACCCGTAAGGCCGGCACCGAGATCCGGGTGCCCCGCAAGATGAACCTGACGCGCACGGTCGGTGGCCAGATCCCGACCGGGTTCGACGTCACCAAGTGGGGCATCCCCGCCGACATGGCCGAGTCCGTGGACCGGGTGGGCCTGTGGAACATCGTGACCACGGTGGACGCGTTCCTCTCGAGCGGTTTCACCCCGTCGGAGCTCATGCGCTGGGTGCACCCCTCGTACGTGGCGAACACCCAGGGCACCGGCATGGGCGGCATGACCTCGATGCGGTCGCTGTACATCGACACGCTGCTCGGCGAGTCCCGCGCGAACGACATCCTGCAGGAGGCCCTGCCGAACGTCATCGCCGCGCACGTCGTGCAGTCGTACGTCGGTGGCTACGGCGCGATGGTGCACCCGGTGGCGGCGTGCGCGACGGCCGCGGTGTCGGTCGAGGAGGGTGTCGACAAGATCAAGCTGGGCAAGGCGCAGCTGGTCGTCGCCGGCGGCTTCGACGACCTCGGTATCGAGGGCATCGTCGGGTTCGGTGACATGTCGGCCACCGCGAAGTCGGACGACATGACGGCCAAGGGCATCAGCGACCGCCGGTTCTCCCGCGCCAACGATCGCCGGCGCGGTGGGTTCGTCGAGTCCGCCGGTGGCGGCACGGTCCTGCTCGCCCGCGGCGACCTGGCACTGGAGATGGGCCTGCCCGTCCTCGGTGTGGTCGCATGGGCCGGTTCCTTCGCCGACGGCGTACACACCTCGATCCCGGCTCCGGGCATCGGTGCCCTCGGCGCCGGCCGCGGCGGGCTCGAGTCGGGCCTGGCGCGGGAGCTGCGCAAGCTCGGTGTCACCGCCGACGACATCGCGGTGATCTCCAAGCACGACACCTCCACAGCGGCCAACGACCCGAACGAGGCGGAGCTGCACGAGCGCCTGGCGGGGTCGCTGGGCCGCAGCGACGGTGCGCCGATGTTCGTGGTGTCGCAGAAGTCGCTGACCGGTCACGCCAAGGGCGGCGCGGCGGCGTTCCAGCTGATCGGCCTGTGCCAGGTCCTCAGCCAGGGCATCGTCCCGCCGAACCGCAGCCTGGACTGCGTCGACGACAAGATGGCCGGGTTCGAGCACCTGGTGTGGCCGCGCACCCCGCTCCGCTTCGGCGAGCAGTACGCGCTCAAGGCCGGTCTGCTGACCAGCCTCGGGTTCGGCCACGTGTCGGGGCTGATCGCGGTGGTCCACCCGCAGGCGTTCGTCGAGGCGATCCCGGCGGAGCGCCGGCAGGCCTACGTCGAGCAGGCTCAGGCCCGCGCCGTCGCCGGTAAGCGCCGCCTCGCGGAGGCCATGACCGGGGGTGCGGCCCTGTACCAGCGGCCCGCCGACCGCCGCTTCGGCGGGGACTCGGTGCCGGCCGACGCGGCACGCCAGCTCGAAGCGGACGTGCTGCTCTCGCCGCAGGCACGACTGGGCGACGGCGACGTGTACCGTTCGGGTCTGCCCGGCTGCAAGTAGCCGCCGGCCGCACGGTCACAGAGAGCGGGTCACGGGACGGATGGGAGTTGCGGGGATCGGGTTCGACCTGGTCACGGTGTCGGAGTTCGAGGAACAGCTGGGCCGCGCAGGTACGGCGATGCTCTCGAACTTCACGCCGGGCGAGCGTCGGGACGCGAACACCCGCAGCTCCCGTCCCGGCCGCCACTTCGCGGCCCGGTGGGCTGCGAAGGAGGCGCTGATCAAGGCGTGGTCGGCGTCGCTGTTCGGCAGCCCGCCGGTGCTGCCGGAGACCGTGCACCGGCAGATCGAGGTGGTCTCCGATGCGTGGGGCCGACCCGGGATCCGGCTGCACGGCGATGTCGCCGCGCACCTGACCGGGGTGCGGATCCACGTCTCGCTCACGCACGACGGCGACATGGCGGGGGCGTTCGTCGTGCTCGAGGAGGACCCACAAGCGTAGGGCCCGGGTGGTGGTTTCAGGCGGAGGAAGTGCGGACTTCCTCCGCCTGTTGCGTTTCGGAGTCGCGGTCGTCGGCCCGGCGGGACTCCTCCGCCCGGGCGGCCTCTTCGCGGCGTTTGCGCCGCTTGGCGCTCGTCCGGGACTCCTTCTCGGCCACCATCAGGTACGCGCCCATCAGCCGCTTGAGTTCGACGACCGCGTCGGCGTGGCTCTGGTTGTCCTGCACGGAGAAGTTCAGCATCGAGTACACGACGTGCACGAGCACCTCGGCCATCAGGGTGCGGCGCTCGCGCGGAGTGTCGGGCATGAGCGGAGCCAGCATCCGCGCGATCTGCTCGGCGAATTCCTTCTCGTGGATCGCGCCGGTCGCCCGCGTCGACGGGGTGGACTGCATCGCGAGCCACACCTCCCGCCGCGACGGGTCCGACATCCACAGACCGGCGAGATGGTCGACGAAGGCGTTGAGGAACCGCAGCCAGTCCACGGACGGGACGACGCCGTCGAACTTGGCGAGCTCGTCCTGCACGCCTACCAGGTCCTGCCGGTTCAGTTCACAAACGATGACGTACTTGTTGGCGAAGAACTGGTAGAGGGTGCCGATGGGTACGTCGGCCCGGGCGGCCACCTCTTCGCAGGTGAACGATTCGAAGCCGACCTCGGTGAGCAGTTCGCGGGACGCGGCGAGCAGCGCGTCGAACTTGCGCCGGCTGCGCTCCTGCGTCGGGCGGCGGCGCGGCACGAGCTCCTGGGGTGCCGCCTGGACCTCCAGCGCCGGATCGATTCGGCGTGGGGTACGGCCGCGCTTCGTTGCAGACTCCACGCGCCCAGGCTAGCCGGAGGTTGTCCGAATTCCGAACTTCTAGCTGTGAGGGCGAGTCTCAGCTAACACCTCGGGGGTGGCCGTCGGCTCACTTGACGAGGGTGAACTGCATGACGTCGATGTGGCCGGTCCGGAAGTGCTCGGCGGAACCGTTCAGGTACTTCATGAACCGCGCGTACATCTCCTCCGACGACAGGGCGATCGCCTCGTCGCGGCGGGCCGACAGGGCCGCGGCCCAGTGTTCGAGGGTGCGGACGTAGTGCGGAGCCAGGGCCTGGATGCGTTCGACCCGGAATCCGGCCCGCTCCGCGCCTTCGACCACGGTCTCGGGCTGCGGCAACTGCCCGCCGGGGAAGATATCCCGTTTGATGAAGATGTGGAACAGCGCGTTCTCGCGGGTCACCGGGATTCCCCGCTCGCGCAGTGTGGTGAGCCGGTGCCCCACGATGGTGTGCAGCAGCATCCGCCCGTCCGGCGGCAACATGTCGTGGCACTTGGTGAAGAACTGGTCGTAGCGTTCGCTCCGGAAGTGCTCGAATGCGCCGATGCTCACGATGCGGTCCACCCGCCCGTCGAATTCCTCCCAGCCCTGCAGGCGCACGTCCACGGTGCGGGGGCCGGGCAGTCGCGCGGCGAGGTCGCGGACATGCTCGTACTGGTTGCGGCTGAGGGTGAGCCCGATCGTGTCCACGTCGTAGTGGGTGGCCGCGCGCACCATCGTCGAGCCCCAGCCGCATCCGACGTCGAGCAGTGTCATGCCCGGGTGCAGGTCGCACTTGCCGAGCGACAGATCGACCTTCGCGGCCTGGGCCTGCTCGAGCGTCATGTCGTCCCGCTCGAAGTATGCGCAGCTGTAGGTCATGGACGGATCGAGGAACAGGGTGAAGAACTCGTCCGAGAGGTCGTAGTGGGACTGGACCTGCCGGTAGAAGGGCGTGAGTGCGGTCTGCGGACTGGGTGGCATCGCAGTGCCTTCCGTTCGAGGGTCGGCCGGCCCCCTGCCTCTTGTGGACCGTTCCGCCCGTTGGCGACCCCGACATCGCGAAATGTACGCCGGAAACCGGCGGGACGAGCATGCTTCGATCCGGACGGGCTGTACCCGTACCGAAAACGAGACACAACGATCGGGAGGTGCCGTGGACGTCGCGGAGATGTGCGAGCGGGTGCGCCGGCTCATGCCGGCGGCACGCGAGGATCTCGAGGAACTGGTGGCCTTCCGGTCGGTGGCGGATCCGCGTCTGTTCCCGCCCGAGCAGTGCGTCGTGGCCGCGGAATGGGTGCGCGACGCGTTCGCCGCCGTCGGCATCGAGGGCACAGAGCTGATCGAGACCTCCGACGGCTCCCTCGCGGTGCTCGGGCACACCCCCGCACCGCCGGGGGCGCCGACCGTGCTGCTCTACAGCCACTACGACGTGCAGCCCCCGGGCGACGAGTCGCTGTGGCACAGCCCGCCGTTCGAGCTCACCGAACGCGACGGCCGCTGGTACGGCCGTGGCGCCGCGGACTGCAAGGGCAACCTGGTGATGCATCTGCTCGCGCTGCGGGCGCTGCGTGAACTCGGGCCGCTGCCGGTGGGGGTCCGGATCGTCGGTGACGGCTCGGAGGAGACCGGCGGCGGTGGTCTCGAGGACCTCGCCCGGGCACGGCCCGAGTTGTTCGCCGCCGACCTGGTGCTCGTCGCGGACTGCGGTAACGCCGAGGCGGGACGGCCCACCCTCACGACGTCGCTACGCGGCCTGGCGAACGTCGTCGTCCACATCGAAGCCCTGGCCGGGGAAATCCACTCGGGGCAGTTCGGCGGCGCGGCCCCCGATGCCCTCGCTGCGTTGGTGCGCCTGCTGTCGAGCCTGCGCGACGAGGCCGGCGACACCGTGATCGACGGCCTCGACTCCCACGGCACGTGGGCGGGCGAACCCTATCCGGACCGGACGTTCCGCGCGGATGCCGGTGTACTCGAGGGGGTCTCGCTGCTCTCGGCCGGGACGGTCGCCGACGCCGTGTGGGCACGGCCCGCCGTGACGATCCTCGGAATCGACGCGCCCCCCGTCGTCGGCTCGGCGGCCGCGGTCGTGCCGCGCGCATCCGCGCGCCTGAACCTGCGGGTCCCGCCGGGGACGGATCCGCTCGCCGCGCAGGATGCCCTCGTCGCGCACCTGCACGCGCACGCGCCCTGGAACGTGCGGGTACGGGTCGACCGGGAGGGTGTGAGCGAACCGTTCCGGGCGGCGACCGACGGGCCGGGATACGCCGCGCTGCGACGGGCGCTCGCCGCTGTCTACGGACGCGAGGTCGGCACGGTCGGGCAGGGCGGCTCGATCCCGCTGTGCACCGTGCTGCAGCAGGTGCTGCCGGACGCGGAGATCGCGCTGCTGGGCGTGGAGGAACCCGCCGCCCGCATCCACGGGCCCGACGAGAGCGTGGACCCGTCCGAACTCGAGCGCATGGCCGTCGCGGAGGCACTGGTGCTCGCCTCCCTCGGCCGGTGAGCCGGGAGTCAGACCGACAGGTCGCGGCGCAGTTTCGCGACGTGCCCCGTGGCGCGGACGTTGTACTGCGCGACCTCGATCCGGCCGTCCTCGTCGACGACGAACGTCGACCGGATCACTCCGGTGACGGTCTTGCCGTACATCTTCTTCTCGCCGAACGCACCCCATGCCGCCAGCGTGGCCCTGTCCGGATCCGACAGCAGCGGGAACGTCAGCTGCTCGGCGTCCCGGAACTTGGCGAGCTTGGCCGGCTTGTCGGGGGAGATGCCCACGACGGCGAGCCCGGCGCCGTTCAGGTCGGCGAGGCTGTCGCGGAAATCGCAGGCTTGCTTGGTGCACCCGGGAGTGCTTGCCGCGGGGTAGAAGTACACGATCACCTTGCGTCCGCGGTAGTCCGACAGGGACACCTCGTTGCCGTCCGCGTCGGGGAGGGTGAATTCGGGAGCCGTGTCGCCGGGAGCGAGCCTGCTGCTGTTTTCCGTCACCTCCGAGAGGGTAACGGACCTGTGCGTCCACTACCGTGGTCGCAGCACAGTGCAGCGACCAACTGGAGGATCACGTGGGTAGGGACACCGAGGCCATCGAACGGGACATCGAGAACGCCCGCAACCAGCTTGCGAGCACCCTCGACGAATTGAGTGTGCGCGCCAGCCCGAAGAACGTGATGGCCCACACCAAGCAGACCGTGATGGAGAAGGTGAACCAGCCCAACGTCAAGTACGCGCTCGTCGCCGTGGGCGCCGTCGTCGGCGCGCTGGTGCTGCGCAAGCTGTTGCGCTGAGTTCTGTTGAGCTGAGTTCCGGCCCGAAGGGCACCGTCGTCCGGCACACCGGACCGCGGTGCCCTTCGTCGTCGCCCGGCGACGTCGTCGCGCGGGCCGATGTGACCTTGGACCGTTCCGAGTTCGATCATGGCGTGATTGACTGAGGTGAGCCAACCGCGCCATCTCGGAGGGGGCTGACGGCCATGCCGAACGCACAGCGGGTTGCACGACTTCTTCTCGTCTCGATCCTGACCGCCGTAGCCCTGCTCGGCTCCGGGGTGGCGGCTACTGCCGGGACGCTCGGCGGTGCCCCGCCGACACGGCTGCCCACGTCGACACTCGAGCCGGCGAACGGTGCGGTGGTGGGGGTCGGACACCCGGTGACCGTCCGGTTCGGTGCCCCCGTCGCCGACCGCGCCCGCGCCGAGCGTGCCGTCGAGATCACCACGTCGAAGCCGGTGAGCGGCCACTTCACGTGGCTCGACGACCGCCGGGTGCAGTGGGTTCCCGACGGTCTCTGGCCGGGGCACACCACCGTGACCGTCGCCGTGGCCGGAGCGCGGACCCAGTTCCAGGTCGGCGACGAGTTCGTCGCCGTCGCGAACCGCTCGACGCACCAGTTCACGGTCATCCTCAACGGCGAGGTGGTGCGGACGATGCCGGCGTCGATGGGCAAGCCCGGCTACGAGACGCCCGTCGGCACGTTCTCGGTGCTCGAGAAGTTTCGCGACCTCGTCATGGACTCGTCCACCTACGGCGTCCCGATCGACTCCCCGGAGGGCTACCGCATCGACACCGAGTACGCCGTGCGACTCACGTGGGGCGGCATCTTCGTCCATGCGGCGCCGTGGTCGGTGGACTCGCAGGGGTATGCGAACGTGAGCCACGGGTGCATCAACCTGAGCACCGAGAACGCGCAGTGGTACTTCGACCGGGTGAAGATCGGCGATCCCGTGATCGTGGAGGGCTGACCGGTGACCTGCTCCCGCCGGCACACCGGACCCGGGACGGCTACTTGATCACTGCGCCCGCGTCGATCGGCAGCTGCACACCGGTGACGTAGCGACCCGCGTCGCTGACCAGGAACAGGATCGCGTTGCTGATGTCGACCGGTTCGACCCATTCGATCGGCAGGGCGTTCATGGTCTTGAACGACTCGCCCGCTTCCTCCCGGGTGATCTCGGACGGCTTCTTGTCCGGGTTGAAGACCGCGTAAGTCTGCTCGTTGTGGATCATGTCCGTATCCACCGACGTGGGATGCACCGAGTTGACCCGGATCATGTGCGGGGCGAGTTCGTTGGCGAGGGTCTTCGTCAATCCCACCACGCCGTGCTTGGCCGCGACGTAGTGCGCGAGGTTCGCCAGTCCCTTGATGCCCGCGGTGGAACTGGTGAGCACGATCGCGCCGCCGCCGTCGTTGGCCTTCAGGTGCGGCACGGTCGCCCGCACCGTCTTGAACACCCCCGTGAGATTGATGTCGATCATGTCGTCCCACATCTCGTCGGTGAGTTCCTCGACGGGCGCGAAGCTGGCGATGCCGGCGTTCGCGAGGACGATGTCGAGCCGGCCGAGCTGGGCCACGCCGTCGTCGACCGCCGACTTCAGGGCGGCACTGTCGCGGACGTCGGCCTGGGTGGCGACGATCCGGCGGTCCAGCGCCTCGACCTGCCGGACCGTCTCGGCGAGGTCGTCCGACGTGGCGAGGGGATAACCCACGGAATCGACCTGCGCGCAGAGATCGATCGCGATGATGTCGGCGCCCTCCTCGGCCAGCCGGACCGCGTGACTGCGGCCCTGCCCGCGTGCAGCACCGGTGATGAATGCGACCTTGCCCTCGAGCTGACCCATGGTGGTACTCCTCCGGCGTTCGGTGTGATGTTCGTCCCACAGTAGGTGGGTTCGACGGGCATCGGACCGAAATCGCAAGGCGGCTCGGCACACTCAGTCGTCGCGGCATGCCGGTGCGAGTCGGACACGCACGCCTCGTCGTCATGGGAGGAAGTCGAGGATCACGGCAGCTGTCTGCGCGGGCTGCCCCAGCCAGGGCACGTGTCCGCCCGGGAGGACCGCCGACGTCGCCGACGGGATCAGGTCGGTCACCCCACGGGCCACGGCGACGCCGCCGAGCGGCTCGTCCCGGCCCCAGAGGAGAAGCGTGGGCATGGTCAGGCGGCCGAGTTCCTCGGGACGTACGCGCGTCCGCCGGCGGAACCCGGACGGCGTCAGCAATGCCAGGGGAGACACGAGTGCGTGTATCTCGTCGCGCGCGGCCGACTCGGCGACGGGGTCTCTGCGCATGGCAACGAGCAGATCGATCAGGTCGGGATGCCGGACCAGCGTCGCGCGTTCCCCCATGACGGCGGCAAACCGGAGCACGGACTTCCGGCCGGGCGGAACGAGACCGGCCGCCAGCCTGCCGAGCCCCGGAGTGGCGAGTACCCGGTGCGGCAGCGGGCACCGCGTCCCCGGAAAGGCGGGCGGCCCGACGAGTACGAGCCGGCGGACCCGCTCCGGGTGCGCGAGTGCGTACCAGGTGGCCCACACCCCGCCGGCGGAGTGCCCGAGCAGCACGATCTCTTCGAGGCCGAGGACGTCGAGCAGGCGATCCAGCCACCCGACCGCCGCTGTGCGGAAGTGCCGTCGGGGGTGATCGATCGGGTCGCTGAGGCCCCGGCCGGGCAGGTCCGGGGCAATCGCGCGGACGCCGTCGAGTTCGGCGAGTAGCGGCAGAAAGAACCCGGCAGCGACCCCAGTGCCATGGAGCAGGATCATCGGCGGTCCGGCGCCCTTCTCCAGGACGTGCACTCGGGTGGGCAAGTCCGATTCCACCCTGCGGCTGTATCCCGAGCCGTCCGGAAGCACTCGTTCGTACCATGCTCGCAGGCCCGCGTGGCCGTCGTCCGCCGACGTCCCAGCGTCTCGCACAGTGCTCTTCGTGAACATGGCCCCAGTTTGTTCGCGACGGCCGAACGCTCGCATCGGGCGAATTGTGCAGTCCGCCATCCCGCACAGGGGAAATCTGTGTACGACACCGCCGGCGAAGTGCCCGGTCGGCGGGACGTGCTTCGCGGGATGCACGAGTTCGTGTCGGGCTGGACGGGGAGGACAGCGGGCACGACGGAAAGAAGAAGGAAGGCCGGCGATCTCGCAGATCGCCGGCCTTCCTTCGTGCTGTGCGCCATCAGGGACTCGAACCCCGAACCCGCTGATTAAGAGTCAGCTGCTCTGCCAATTGAGCTAATGGCGCTTGGCGGTGCGTCTCCGGGCCGTTGTCCCGGCGACGAAGGAAAGACTACACATCTTCCAGGAGCGCACCAAATCGGCAGGTCATGCTGCATTTCGGCGGACGCGGGACGTAACGCGGAAGGGGTCGGCGGCGATTGGTATTCGAACGTTATTCGCGTCGTCGACGTCGCGGCAGCTGTGTCTCGAGCAGGGCTGGCATCATCGAGCGCACGCGCATCGACGTGCAGTTTTGCGGCCCGGGGGAGGCCCGGAATCGGAGGGTGAGAGTGGTTGGGAACAGTGCGGCGCCGGGCCGTCGGCGGAATCGGCGTGCCGTCGCGGCGGTGCTCGGGGCGGTGTTGGTCGGAGTCATGACCTTCGTCACGGCCTGCTCCGGCGCGTCCGGCGCCGGCGGGGCCGAGGAGGTGCCGATCGATTCGAATCCCCTCGCCGCGCTCATCAAGCCCACGGTCTCGGCGAGCGTGGTCGACGGGGGAGTCGGCTTCTCGCCCATCGAGCCGGTGACCGTCTCGGTGGTCAACGGCAAGCTCGAGTCCGTCACCCTGCTCAATCCGGACGGGGAAGCGGTCGCCGGGGCACTCGGGCCGGACGGAGCCACGTGGGCGAACACCGAGCCGCTCGGCTACAGCCGGCAGTACCGGCTCGAGGCCGTCGCGTACGGGCTCGGCGGAGCGACGACGACCGTCGCCTCGTTCACCACCAGCGCTCCGGGGAACCTCACCCAGCCGTACGTGATGCCGGGCGAGGGTGCGGTCGTCGGCATCGGCCAGCCCGTCGCGATCCAGTTCGACGAGAACATCCCCGATCGTCTCGCTGCCGAGCAGGCCATCACCGTCGTCACCGAGCCGCCGGTGGAGGGCGCGTTCTACTGGCTGAGCAACCGCGAGGTGCGGTGGCGGCCCGAGAACTACTGGGCGCCGGGCACCAGGGTGACCGTGGATGTGAAGGTCTACGGTCGCGATCTGGGTGACGGCCTGTTCGGCCAGTCGGACGTGCACTCGAGCTTCACGATCGGTGATGCGGTGGTCATCACCGCCGACGACAACACCAAGCAGGTCACCGTCAACCGCAACGGGGTCGACGTGATGACGATGCCCACGTCCATGGGCAAGGACAGCACGCCCACCCCCAACGGCGTGTACACGATCGGCGACCGGTTCGAGCATCTGGTGATGGACTCGTCGACCTACGGCGTCGCCGTCGACTCCGCGGAGGGTTACCGGACCCCGGTGGACTGGGCGACGCGGATGTCCTACAGCGGCATCTTCTTCCACTCGGCGCCGTGGTCCCTCGGCGACCAGGGCGTGCGCAACGTCAGTCACGGCTGCCTCAACCTGAGCCCGGCCAACGCCAAGTGGATCTTCGACAACACCAAACGCGGCGACATCGTCGTCGTGCAGAACACCGTCGGCGGCATCCTCTCGGGCACCGAGGGGCTCGGGGACTGGAACATCCCGTGGTCGACGTGGAAGGCCGGGAACGCGCGCACCTGATCGGCCGCCCGGCGCGGGCAGGCTGGGGCCGCGTCCTGTGGTAGGGATCGGCACGAGACCCCCGGGATCGACGATCCCGGGGGTCTTCCCATGTCCGACGCCGACTTCCGGGCAGCCCGTCCCGCGCGGAAGGTCGACATGCGGTCCCGCGCGGCGGAGAATCAGGGAAAGGGCATGCCTACCTGTGACATCGACCGAGCGTGGACCACCGAGGGTGGCCCGGCGGACAGGTCCGAGTCGAGGAGGATTCATGCCTGCGACGACAGATCCCACGTTCTACCGCAGCCCGAGTGAGGCCGTGGCTGCCGCGCCCGAGCTGCTTGCCTATGTGGCTGCGTTCGATCCGGCCGGCCGGGCGAAGGACGCGATCGCAGTGGTCGATTGCGAGACGGGTTCGCCGACGTTCGGTGGCGTGGTCGGCTGGACCGAGCTGCCGACGGCGGGCAACGAGTTGCACCACTTCGGGTGGAACGCCTGCTCGAGCGCGCTGTGTCACGAGGGGCACGGTCACGAGGGGCACGGCGATCAGCACGGGCAGCCGCTCGAACGGCGATACCTGGTGGTGCCGGGCATCCGCTCGTCGAGAACGTACATCCTCGACACCAAGCCCGATGCGCGGCACCCGGTGGTGACACACACGATCGAGGCCGCCGAGCTCGCCGCGAAGGCCGGATACTCGCGTCCGCACACGGTGCACTGTGGACCGGGTGGCATCTTCATGTCCGCCCTGGGAAGCGCCGACGGCGCCGAGGGTCCGGGTGGTGTCGCGCTGCTCGACCACGACACGTTCGACGTCGTCGGGGCCTGGGAAGCCGAGCACGGCGAGCAGTTCCTGGCGTACGACGTGTGGTGGCACCTGAAGTACGACACGGTGATCACCTCCGAGTGGGCCACGCCGTCGATGATCGAGAACGGACTGAACCCCGAAGACCTCCTCGGCCGCAGGTTCGGACACCATCTGAACTTCTGGAGCATGTCCGAGCGCAAGCTGACCCAGCGCATCGATCTCGGCGACGAACATCAGATGGTTCTCGAACTCCGCCCGGCGCACAATCCCTCCCAGGCGTTCGGGTTCGTGGGAGTTGTCGTCAGCGTGGAGGATCTGTCGGCCTCCGTGTGGATGTGGCACAAGAGCGACGACCGGTGGGCGGTCGAGAAGGTGATCACCATTCCGGCGGAGCCGGCCGACACCGACGATCTGCCGCCGGCACTGAAACCCTTCGGCGCGGTACCGCCGCTCGTCTCCGACATCGACCTGTCGGTCGACGACCGTTGGCTGTACGTCTCGTGCTGGGGCACAGGAGAGCTCAAGCAGTACGACGTCGCCGACCCGTTCCATCCGCGGGAGACGGCATCGGTGCGCCTGGGCGGGATCGTTCGCCGCGCGCCGCACCCGGCGGTTCCGGACCTCCCGATCTCGGGAGGCCCGCAGATGGTGGAGATCAGTCGCGACGGGCGCCGGGTCTACGCCACCAACTCGCTGTACGCGGCCTGGGACGAGGTCTTCTACCCGGACGGCGTCGGAGCGTGGATGGCGAAGTTCGATGCCGATGTCTCCGCCGGCGGCCTCGTCGTCGACCGCGGGTTCTTCCCGCACGGCGACGACTTCCACGGACTCAGGGTGCATCAGACGCGCCTGCAGGGCGGGGATGCGTCCAGCGACTCGTACTGCTTCACCGGATGACCGCCGTGGCACGCCACTGAATAAGGCAAGTCCCTGACCGGATACCGGTCAGGGACTTGCCCTGTGGGGGTGAGTGACGGGACTCGAACCCGCGACAGCCAGGATCACAACCTGGTGCTCTACCAACTGAACTACACTCACCATCGCATTCGCGATCGGCCTGGGCCGGTTGCGCCTGCGGTACAGATACTAGCCTGTGTTTGCCGGAAAGGGCGAATCCGCAGGTCAGGCCGGACCCAACTCCTTCGTGACGGCGGCGATCTCGGCCGACGGAGGGCCCGGAGGCGCGACGAACGCGGTCCGCCGGTAGTACCGCAATTCGCGAATCGACTCCTTGATGTCGGCGAGCGCCCGGTGCGAAAGGCCCTTCGCCGGTTGCCCGAAGTAGATCCGCGGATACCAGCGGCGGCACAGCTCCTTGACGGAGCTGACGTCCACCATCCGGTAGTGAAGGTAGGCGTCGAGCTCGGGCATGTCACGAGCGATGAACCCGCGGTCCGTCGCGATCGAGTTGCCGGCCAGCGGCGCGGTACCGGCCTCCGGGACGTGAGCCCGGATGTAGTCGAGCACCATCTTCTCCGCCTCTGCGACGCTGACCGTGGACTTGCGCACCTCCTCGGTGAGCCCGGAGCGCTCGTGCATCTCGGTGACGACGTCGGGCATCGCGGCGAGTGCCTCGTCGTCGGCGTGGATGACGATGTCCACCCCGTCTCCGAGCACGTTGAGATCACTGTCGGTGACGAGGGCGGCGATCTCGATCAGCTGGTCGCTGTCGATCCGCAAGCCGGTCATTTCGCAATCGATCCATACAAGTTTGTCCTGCACGAAACACAGCGTAGTCAGCCCGGTCGCGGCGATATGGTCACGGTGACCATTCCGCGGCCGCATGTGGACGAGGAGGACACCGGATGACAGCCGATCCGACACCGCCGGCATCGTCGCCGGCCGAGAAGGCGGCGGCCGCCCGCGCGGCCGCCGAGGAAGCGGCGCGCGTCGCCGCCGCTGCCCTGGAAGCCGCCGAGCAGGCGCAGCGAGCGGCCGAGGCGGCCCAGCGCGAGGCCGACGCGGCGGACGTCGCGCCCGGCCCGGCCGGACAGATCGCCGCGGCATACTCCGTCGACGGGGTCGCCCTCGACCTCGGCGCTGTCGTCCACGACGGGGTGGTCGATTCGTCGGCTCGGATACGGATCCCGCTCGCCACGATGAACCGGCACGGACTGATCGCCGGTGCCACCGGTACCGGCAAGACCAAGACCGTGCAGGGCATCGCCGAGCAGCTCTCCGCCGCCGGAGTCCCGGTGGTGATGGCCGACATGAAAGGCGACCTGTCGGGCCTGTCGGCGCCCGGCGAGGACACCGACAGGGTGCGGACCCGCGCCGCCGAGACCGGCGATTCCGAATGGGTGCCGAGCACCTACCCGGTGCAGTTTCTCTCCCTCGGCACCGAGGGGATGGGCGTTCCGGTCCGAGCCACGGTCACCGCGTTCGGTCCGATCCTGCTCGGCAAGGTCCTCGGCCTCAACCCCACCCAGGAGTCCACCCTGGGGCTGATCTTCCACTGGGCCGACCGCCGGGGACTGCCGCTGCTCGACCTGAAGGACCTGCGGCAGGTCGTCACCCATCTGACCAGTGACGAGGGGAAGGCCGACCTGAAGGGCATCGGCGGAGTCTCCCGGGCCACCGCCGGCGTGATCCTGCGGGCGCTGGTCAATCTCGAGGCCGACGGCGGGGACACCTTCTTCGGGGAACCGGAGTTCGAGACCGAGGACTTACTGCGCGTCGACGGTGGACGCGGCGTGATCAGTCTGTTCGAGCTCGGCACCCACGCCGCCCGGCCGGTGCTGTTCTCGACGTTCCTGATGTGGGTGCTCGCGGACCTGTTCCAGACGTTGCCGGAGGAGGGCGACCTCGACAAACCGAAGCTCGTGTTCGTCTTCGACGAGGCCCACCTGCTGTTCGCGGACGCCTCCAAGGTGTTCCTGCAGCAGATCGAGCAGACGGTCAAGCTCATCCGTTCGAAGGGCGTGGGAGTGTTCTTCTGCACGCAGCTGCCCGCGGATGTGCCCGACGCGGTGCTGTCCCAGCTCGGTGCGCGGGTGCAGCACGCCTTGCGCGCGTTCACCCCGGACGATCAGAAGGCGCTGGCCAAGACCGTCCGGACGTATCCGGAGACGGACTTCTACGATCTCGAGGAGGCACTGACCACCCTCGGGATCGGCGAGGCCGTCGTCACGGTGCTCTCCGAGAAGGGCGCGCCGACACCTGTCGCGTGGACGCGGATCCGGCCGCCGCGCTCGCTGATGGACACGATCGGCGAGCCGGCGATCCGCGCGGCCGCGCAGGGCAGCGCGCTGTACGGCAGGTACGGGCGGACGGTGGACCGCGAGTCGGCGTACGAGCTGCTCACCGCCAAGGTGTCCGGCGCGCCCGCGCCGGACCCGCGGGTGGACCTGCCGCCGCTGCCGGACCTGCCCAGCGCGCCGCCGCCGCGGGACGAAGGGCCGAGCGTTGTCGAGCAGGTCCTCGGCAATGCGGCCGTCAAGAGTTTCCTGCGCTCGGCGGCGTCGGCCGCGGGACGCGAGATCAGTCGCAGCATCTTCGGCACCGGCCGGCGCCGCCGGCGCTGACGCCCCCGGTGTGTCGTTTGGGCTACTCCCGCAGCCCAAACGGCACACCGGCGCTATGCGCCCAGCTTCTTGTAGAAGGCGCCGACGATCGGCGCGACGACACCGCGCGGGGTGTAGTTGCCGGCGACGGACATCGCCTTGCTGATCAGGCCCGGCACGATGCGCATCTTGTTCTCGGCGAGCGCGTCGAGCGACACCTTCGCGGTGTGCTCGCTCGAAATCCACAGGAAGTCCGGCACGAGCCTGTCGACGATCGACGCCTCGGTCGGGTCCGGGGTCTCGGTGCGTACCGGGCCCGGCGCCAGCAGCGTCACGTGCACGCCGCTGTCCTTCAGTTCCCCGCGCAGCGACTCGGAGAAGGTGTTGACGAACGCCTTCGTCGCCGCATAGGTCGCGTTGTTGGGGATCGGCATGTTGCCCGCCGCGGAACCGACCATCAGGATCGCCCCGGATCGGCGCTCGACCATCTGCGGCAGCACCGCGAGGGTCAGGTCGTGCACGGCGACGGCGTTCAGTTCGACCTGGGCCCGTTCGTAGGCCGGATCGAGCTGGGCCACCGGGCCGAACGTCGCGATGCCCGCGTTGTTGCACAGGATGCTGATCGGGCGCTTGCCGAGTTCGTCGACGAGCTCGGTTCGTGCGTCGCGGTCGGACAGGTCGCAGGCGCGGACCTCGACGGTGACGCCGTACTTCGCCCGCAGCGTCGCCGCGAGCTCCTCCATCACGTCGCCGCGGCGGGCGACGAGGATCAGCGAGTGCCCGCGCGCGGCGAGTTCGGCGGCGAGAGCCTCGCCGATGCCGGAGGAGGCGCCGGTCACGACGGCTCGGGCGTCGGGGGTGGGAGTCGGCAGAGTCATGGTCGCTCAGCGTAGCGGCGGCCGGTTCAGATGCGGTCCGCGAGGCGGGTGCCCTGCTCGATCGCGCGCTTGGCGTCGAGTTCCGCGGCGACGTCGGCCCCGCCGATGACATGGGTGGTCACACCCGCGGCGGTGAGCCGATCGACCAGGTCACGGACCGGTTCCTGCCCCGCGCAGATCACCACGTTGTCCACGTCGAGCACCTTCGGGTCACGGCGATCCTCGCCGAAGCTGATGTGCAGGCCGGCGTCGTCGATCCGCTCGTAGTTGACCCCGCAGACCTCGTGCACCTTCTTGTGCTTCAGGGACGCCCGGTGCACCCATCCGCTGGTCTTGCCGAGTCCCTTCCCGATCGGGCCGGGCTTGCGCTGCAACAGGAACACCTCCCGCGGCGACGGCGACGGGCGGGGCTCGGTGAGCGCCCCCGGGGCGGCCTTCGGGTCGGTGACGCCCCACTCGCGTTTCCATTCGGCCAGGTCGAGGGTGGGGGAGTGGTCGTGGGTGAGGAACTCGGAGACGTCGACGCCGATTCCGCCCGCCCCGATCACGGCGACGCGCGCCCCGACGGGCGCCCCGTCCCGGACGACCTGCGGGTAGGACAGCACGCTCGGATGGTCGATGCCCGGGATGGCGGGCACGCGGGGGGTGACGCCGGTCGCGACGACCACCTCGTCGTACGCGCCGATCAGATCGTCGGCGCTCGCGCGGGTACCGAGACGGAGTTGCACCTTCGTCAGCTCCAGCTGGCGGCGGAAGTACCGTACGGTCTCGGCGAACTCCTCCTTGCCGGGGATGCGGCGGGCGATGCCGAACTGGCCGCCGATCTCGTCGTCGGCTTCGAACAGGGTGACGGAGTGGCCGCGACGGGCCAGGTTCACGGCCGCCGCGAGCCCGGCAGGTCCGGCGCCGACGACCGCGACGGTCTTGCGGCGGCGGGTGGGGGCGAGCAGCAGTTCGGTCTCCCGGCCGGCTCGGGGGTTGAGCAGGCACGAGACGTGCTTGTTGACGAACGCGTGGTCGAGGCAGGCCTGATTGCAGGCGATGCAGGTGTTGATCTCGTCGGGTACGCCGGCGGCGGCCTTGCGGACCCATTCCGGGTCGGCCAGCATCGGCCGCGCCATCGAGATCAGTTGTGCGTCGCCGCGGGCGAGGATTTCCTCGGCCGTCTCGGGCATATTGATCCGGTTGGACGCGGCGACCGGGATCCCGACGTGCTTTGCCAGCTCGGCGGTCACGTCCGCGAACGCGGCACGCGGGACGGACGTGACGATGGTGGGCACCCGCGACTCGTGCCAGCCGATGTCGGTGTTGATCAGCGTGGCGCCCGCGCGTTCGACCTCCTGAGCGAGGGCGACGATCTCGTCCCAGCGCTGGCCGCCTTCGACGAGGTCGGCCATGGACAGCCGGAAGCAGATCGCGAAGTCCGGTCCGACGGCTTCGCGGGTGCGGCGGACGATCTCGACGGGCAGCCGGCGACGGTTCTCGGCGCTGCCGCCCCACGCGTCGGTGCGGCGGTTGGTGCGCTCGGCGAGGAACTGGTTGATGAAGTAGCCTTCGCCGCCCATGATCTCGACGCCGTCGTAACCGGCCTGCTGGGCGAGGCGGGCGCAGCGGACGTAGGCGCGGATCTGCCGGCGCACACCCCACGAGGTCAGCCTGCGTGGGCGGAACGGGTTGATCGGTGCCTTGATCGACGACGCAGACACGCTCAGGGGCCAGTAGCTGTAGCGCCCGGCGTGCAGGATCTGCAGCAGGATACGGCCACCTTCGGCGTGGACCGCATCGGTGATCGTCCGGTGCCGGCGGGCCTCGAGCCGGTTGGTGAGTTTGGCGCCGAACGGCAGCAGCCAGCCGGTCCGGTTGGGGGCGTAGCCGCCGGTGACGATGAGGCCGACGCCGCCGCGGGCGCGCTCGGCGAAGTACGCAGCGAGGCGAGCGGTGTTCTTGGCCCGGTCCTCGAGACCGGTGTGCATCGAGCCCATGACGACCCGGTTGGGGACGGTGAAGGGTCCGAGGTCGAGAGGGGAGAGCAGGTGGGGGTACGGGTTCGTCACGAGTTGTCCTCGGTGGTGAGGGCGTCGAGCACTTCCTGGCACCAGTCCGCGAATCCCTGTTCGACGCGGATGCCGCCGCGCAGAACCAGATACTGGTGCAGTGAGGGCCCGGTGAGCCGGTCAGGTGCGGGGAAGTCGCGCTTCTCGATGGTGCGGTACACCTCGAGACGTGCGGCGTGGGCGTCGCGGTGGCGGGTGAGCTCCGCGAGGAGGGCGGGGAGGGTGGCGGGCCCGGCGGCGCGGATCTTCACTGCCAGGTCGCTGCGTAGCTGCTCGGGGTCGGAGGGCTGGGAGATCCAGCGGTCCAGTTCGGTGCGTCCGGCGGCGCTGACGCGGTAGACCTTCTTGTCGGGTCGCCCGTCCTGGGGCACGGTGCGGCCGGTGATCCAGCCGCGCTCCTCCATCCGCCGCAGGACGCGGTAGATCTGCTGGTGGGTTGCGCTGTGGAAGAAGCCGATCGACTTGTCGAACCGGCGGGCGAGTTCGTAGCCGGAGCCGGACCGCTCGTCGAGTGCGGCGAGCAGCGCGTGTTCCAGTGCCATATCGCGAGTATGCACCGAGGTGCATATGCAATCAAGTGCACACCGGAGTCGACATCCGCGAACGTCCCAGTCGGCCGCGAACGCGATTGCGTTCGCGGCCGACTGCGGAGCACGCGGATCGTCAGACGCCGGTTCTCGGCGCGGCGATCTCCTAGGCTGCGGGCAT
>NZ_JAUIZP010000031.1:0-67838 GCF_041414735.1 Rhodococcus sp. GXMU-t2271 | reverse complement strand
CCCCCGGCCCCCCGCCCCGCCCGGCCCGGCCCCCCCCCCCCCGACTGCGGAGCACGCGGATCGTCAGACGCCGGTTCTCGGCGCGGCGATCTCCTAGGCTGCGGGCATGAGCGCGCACACGGACGCCGTCGCCGGGATCGGGGAGGCCACCTCGCGGCGCCAGGTCTTCGCCTGGGGCATGTGGGACTTCGGGTCGTCGGCCTACCACGCGGTGGTGCTGACCTTCGTCTTCTCCGTGTATCTCACCGATGCCGTGGGCGACGACCTGCCGGGGTCGATGTCGGCGAGCACGTGGCTGGGGTGGGCGCTGGGCATCTCGGGGTTCTTCATCGCGATCACCGCCCCCGTCTCGGGCCAGCGCTACGACGCGAGCGGCCGACGCAAGCGGTCCCTCGCGGTGCTGTCCTACACCGGCGTCGCACTGATGGCGGCAATGGTGTTCGTGCGTGACGACCACCGCTACCTGTGGCTCGGCCTCGTGCTGCTGGGGGTGTCGTCCGTCGTCGTCGAACTCGCGCAGGTGCCCTACAACGCCATGCTCCGTCAGGTCTCCACCGACGAGAACATGGGCCGGGTCTCCGGTCTGGGCTGGGCCATGGGCTACGTCGGCGGACTGCTGCTGTTGCTGCTCGGGTACTTCGGTTTCATCGCCGGCGACGGCGACACCCGCGGCTTCCTCGGGGTGAGCACCGAAGCCGGTCTCAACATCCGCCTGGTGGTGCTGGCCGCGGCGGTGTGGTTCGCGATCTTCGCCGTCCCGGTGCTGCTCGCGGTGCCCGAGGTTCGGCCCACCGGCGTCGATCCCGGCGCGGAACGGGCCGGGATCGTGCAGTCCTACCGGGTGCTGCTGCGCGACCTGCGCGAGCTGTGGGCGATGGACCGGCGCACCGTCGGCTACCTCGGCGCATCGGCACTGTTCCGCGACGGATTGGCAGGGGTGTTCACGTTCGGCGCGGTGCTCGCGGTGAACGTGTACGACATCGACGCCGCCGACGTGCTGCTGTTCGGTGTGGCGGCGAACGTGGTGTCGGCGCTCGGCGCCCTCGCGGCGGGTCGCTTCGACGACCGGGTCGGACCCAAGGCGGTGATCGTCACCTCGCTCGCCGCGATGATGGCCGTCGGCATCGTGCTGCTCGTGGTGTCGGGGCCGATGATGTTCTGGATCTTCGGTCTGCTGCTGTGCCTGTTCGTCGGACCCGCCCAGTCGTCGGCCCGCACCTTCCTCGCGCGCATCACCCCCGCCGGGCGGGAAGGCCAGATGTTCGGGCTCTACGCGACGACGGGCCGCGCCGTCTCGTTCCTGGCCCCGACCCTGTTCGCTCTCTTCGCCTGGACGTTCGGGGCGGACCGGGCCGGCATCGGCGGTCTGCTCGTCGTGCTCGGTGCCGGGCTGGTGGCGCTGCTCGCGGTGCGGGCCCCGGAGAGTCAGTCCTTGAAGTAGACGAGCTGGTGGCTCGTGGCGAGCAGCGTGCCGTCGCGGCCCCACAGCTGGGCGGCCTGGTCGAAGTAGCCCTGCGAGAAGCGGTGGGTGCGCGCGGTGCCCAGGACGAAGTCGTCGCCCTGGGTGTCGAGTTGCGCGGCGTCGGCGTGGAAGTACACCGTCAGAGACACGGTCCCGGCCGGCATGTACCGGCCGCGCCGCAGGAACACCCTCGGGTAGAAGACGTCGCTCAGCGCCGTCAGGGCCGGGAAGTCGAGCGGGCGGGCCGGAGTGTCGCGCACCCACAGCGTGGTGGTGGAGTCGGGGTGCTCGCCGGCGTCCTGCTCGGGCACCGCGCCCTCGACGAACCGCATCTCGTAGTTGCGGGCCCAGGCGATGAACTCCGGAAGGGTCTGCGCCGGAACCGTCTCCGCCGACGGCACCTCCGGAACGTCGAGCTCGGTATCCGACCAGGTGTCGCGGCGGGTGCCGAACACGGCGGTGGCGGTGGTGGCGACCACGCCGTCCTGGGTCAGCTCGAGCTGCCAGTGCTGATTGGTGCGGTTGGTGCGGACCGCTCGCACGGTGATGTCGAAGTCGCCGTCGGCGACCGGTCCGGCGTAGTTGACGGTCAGGGAGATCGGGTCACCGAGCCGGTCCGGGTGCTGTTGAACGGCCCGCAGCAGGGCGGCAGCGGTGACGCCACCGAACGGACCGACCATGTTCGTGTAGTCGGGGGTGGTCCGACCCCGCGTGCGGCCGTCCTCCGCGGGCCGGAGGGTCACGGCGGCGTCGAAGGGGTGGGGCGGGGCGGCGATCTCGGTCACGACGACTCCTCGGGAAGAACGGGTCCGTTCCGGCGCGAACCGGATCTAAGTATGACAACATACATAGAAACCGGCAGCAAGAGCGGAGCAGGAACATGGCCAGGCGTAGCGACCCGACCAGCGGTCCCCGTGCCGCGATGATCCGCAGCGCGATCCGGCTCATCCGGGAGCGGGGCGTCGCCGCGACCTCGTTCGCCGACGTGCTCGCCCACAGCGGCGCGCCGCGCGGGTCGGTCTACCACCATTTCCCCGGCGGAAAAGCGCAGCTCGTCGAGGAGGCCACGCGCAGCGCCGCCGAGCACCTGGGCGACGGGATGACCCGGGTGCTGGAAGCCTCGGACACCCCCGACGCGCTGCAGGCGCTCGCCGACCTGTGGCGCCGCGGGCTCGAGGACGGCGACTACGCGGTGGGCTGCCCGATCGTCGCGGCGGCCCTGGGCACCGAGCGCGGCGCCCGCGACGTCGCCGGCGAGGCGTTCGGGACCTGGTCCGACCTGCTCGGCGACGCCCTCGTCGCGGACGGGGTCGGTCCGGAACGCGCACGGTGGCTGGCGGTGCTCGTCGTCGGCGCCCTCGAGGGCGCGTTGGTGCTCGCCCAGGCGCAACGCAGCTCGGCGCCGCTCGACGCGGTGGTCGACGAGCTCTCGGACCTGTGCCGGTCGGCGATCGGCCAGGCTTAGAGCATGTCTCATTTGGTGCGTTTCTCGAGGCAGGTCAACGCGGCGGCGAGTTGCAGAATCCGGCGAAGTGCACTCCGTGCCGTTCGTAGCGGATGGTCAGTCGGCGGTAGCCGGTCAGCCAGGGGTACCGAGGAGGTAGTGCCGCACGAGCGAGTGCGGTAACCACCTCTCTGGTGAAGGACCCAACGGCTCGGCGGGTCCTTCACCAGACGCCCCGGCGCACAAGGGGACAGCAATCGAGCTGAATGTCACCGCATACGAGTGCCGGCACATACCACCCGAACCAGCGGCCTTACAGATGACTCACGATGCACAAAGGTCAGTGCCGCGGCGAGCGCTATTCGAGGACAGTGACATTCGCTGGGTTGGGTGCCACCGAAGGATGGCGGCTGCGGTTCGGTGCCCGCGGCCGACACACACCGCTGTTCGCGAATATCACGGGCGGACAACTCGTCGAGGTCGATATCGAGCACCGGCGCGCGCAGGCCCCGCACCACGGAGTATCTGCTGCGCACCCTTGGCCGATGGGTGCGCGGGCGCGATCACGTCGAGTTGCCAGCGATCTCAGCGTGCAGGGTGACGCACAGGGCGTGAACCACGTCGATACAGGGTGGGCCGTAGACCGAACGCAACGACGTCCTCATTTACGGGCACAACGCTTTCGGTGTCGTCATCAGGTTCGTCTGAGTGATGAGTCCTGGCACGGGCCGGCAACGCTTCCGGACCATTCTGTGGCTCTGATCAATGTGCAATGTACTTCGTGGCGAGGTACTCGTCGATTCCTTCGACGGATCCTTCGCGGCCGAAGCCGGATTCCTTCACCCCTCCGAAGGGTGCGGCCGCATCGGCGATGATGCCTCGGTTGATCCCGACCATGCCGGTCTCGAGTGCGTCGGCGACTCGGGAGGCACGGTCGAGACTCCGGGTGTAGAAGTACGCAGCGAGCCCGTATTCGGTGTTGTTTGCCGTCGCGATCGCTTCGTCCTCCGTGTCGAAGGTGGTGATCGCGGCAACCGGGCCGAAAATCTCCTCCCGCAGCAGACGTGCATCGAGACTCACGTCGTCGAGAACTGTCGGGGCGTAGAACGTTCCCGGGCCGTCGGGACGGACACCGCCGGTGCGGACGCGTGCACCCTTCGCGACGGCGTCTTCGACCAGAGCATCGACGGTGGCGCACTGTTTCGCGGTGATCAGCGGTCCGATGTCGGTTCCCGCTTCGAGACCGTGTCCCGTGCGCAATGCACCGATGCGTGCCGTGAACTTCTCGCTGAACTCTTCTGCGACGCTACGTGCGACGTGGAATCGGTTGGCTGCTGTGCATGCTTGGCCGCCGTTGCGGAATTTTGCTGCCATCGCGCCGTCGACCGCTGCATCGACATCGGCGTCGTCGAACACGAGGAAGGGGGCATTGCCTCCGAGTTCCATCGACGTTCGCAGGAGTCGGTCCGCTGATCGGCGAACCAGCAGCTTGCCGACGCCGGTGGATCCGGTGAACGTGATCTTGCGCAGTTCAGCGCTGTCGATCAGTGGTGCGGTCAGTGCTGCGGCATCGGAGGTGGGCAGAATCGACAGCACACCATCGGGCAGACCCGCATCTGCGAAAATTTGGCCGACCAGCAGCATCGTCAGGGGCGTTTCGGCCGCTGGTTTGACGATGATCGGACAGCCGGCAGCCAGTGCTGGACCGATCTTGCGCGTGGCCATGGCCAGCGGAAAGTTCCAGGGGGTGATGGCCAGTACCGGTCCAACCGGTTCTCTGGTGACGACAATGGTGCCGGTTCCCGACGGGGACGGGGAGATTCGCCCGCTGATACGGGTTGCTTCCTCGGAAAACCAGTGCAGGAATGACGCGCCGTATTCGACCTCCGCATACGCTTCGTGGAGCGGTTTACCCATCTCGAGAGTGATGGTGCGCGCGAAGTCGTCTGCCCGCCGGCGGATGAGTTCGAATGCGGTGCGCAAGATTTCGCCGCGTCGACGCGATGGGGTCCGCGCCCAGTCCCCTTGCGCGGTGGTGGCGCGTTCGAGAGCGCGGAGTCCGTCTTCGGGCGCGGCGTCGGCGACGTGCGCAATCGCGGCACCGGTGGCGGGATCCTCCACGGAGAAGGTGATACCGGTAGACGAATCGACGAGCTTTCCACCGATCCAGAGTTGGGTCGGGACGCCCGCGGGGAGAGTGTGGGTCATGGCTCCTGCCGAGTTTGTGGAGGCTGAACGCCGCGCCGAGTAGTCGGCACGAAAGGGGCGCCGAGGCCGATTCCGTCGCCCGGGGTGTGGCCCCCATTGTTCAGCGACCACACCCGAGCGAGCGGCGGATTCTAGCTGGTGGCGACAGCCTTGCCGGCCTTGTCCTGGAGGACTTCGAGAGCCCGGATGAGGTATCCGCGGAAGACAGCGTGGTTCTCGCTCATCGGGAAGTGGCCGATCTCCTTCATCTCGATGAACTCGGCGTTCGGGATCTGCGCCGCGGTGCGTGCACTGTCCTCGGGGGTGGTGAGGTAGTCGTAGTCACCGGTCAGCATCACGACCGGGCACCGGTCCCCGTCGATGTCTGCGAGCTTTCCGCGCAGGTCGTGATCGACCGAGTAGAAGTGCAGGTCACCGCGGAAGGACTCGGAGCCCTGGCTGTAGTAGAACCAGGTCTTCCAGCGGTCGGCCTCCGGCGACTGCGGGGCCATGAGGTCCCACACGCCGCTGGCGCAGACCTGTGCCGCGTTGGCGTGAGGGTGCTGCCACCAGTCGAGGTAGAAGCCGGGCGAGTAGTCGGCACCCTCGACGGGAATGACGCCGGCGAAGCGGTCGGGGTGACGAAGCGCAAGTTGCAGTGCGATGTTCCCACCGAACGATGAGCCCATGAAGATGGGGTTCTCGAGTTCGAGCGCGTCGCACAGCGCCACGATGAAGTGGGCGTAGTGGTCCGCGGAGAGCTTGTACTCCTCGGTCCACCATTCGGTGTTCTCCGGCGGATCCGACTTGCCGTGCCGCGGCAGGTCGTAGGCGATGACACGGTAGTTCTCGGTGATCTCCTCGTCTTCGAGGAGACCGCGCCACTGGTGGTTGTGGCAGCCGGCGGTGTGCTGGCACACGAGGGGTTGCCCGGTGCCGTTCTCGAGGTAGAAGACCTTGTACAGCAGTCCGTCGACATCCACGTCGACGTAGTGGCCGGTGACCGGGGAGATCTTGCTCATGAGTGTTCCTTACGGCTCGAAGGGGGTGGGAAAATCAGACCGGGACGCCGACGGCGCGCAGAAGCTCGATCTGGCGGGTGATACACCGCAGGTTCTGCATCAGCACCAGAATGTCGCCTTCGAGCTTCATGTCTCGCTGGAAGCTCGCAGCCCAGATGCCGTGGTACATCGGGGCGGGAACCGGGACGCCGAAGTTGCGCCAGGTGTCCGCGCTGGCACGCAGCGCGAACTGGTACGGCACATCCAACGGACCGGGGTCGATCGCGATGTCCACCACGTTGCCGCGGCTCATCTGGATGACGAACGTGTGGTCGGTCATGTCGAGCAGGTACGAGCAGGTGAAGTACTTGCCGTGCGCCTGGATCTCGGGGTCGGTGTTGTTCGCCTGGGTGAACGAGGCAGTCCAGGCGGCCGTGTCGAGGGCACGCGTAGTGACGGTCATATGGGGTTCCTTCGATGAGGGAGACAGCGAGGCCGAGTGCGAGCACTCGCTCCGGTGGGCCGAGCCGAATCCGAGGAAGTGCTGCACTCCCGGATGCCGCGTCGGCCATGACAGCCATCACACCCCGTAGCTGTCGGGTGCGTCCAATACCTATCCAGCCCGGATCGATAGGCAACGACTACTGGTCTCCTCCGGTGGCGTTGTCTAACCTCGGTAACATGTACCCCCAGCTCGACCTGCGACTTCTGTCCTATTTCGTGGCAGTTGCCGAAGAGCTGCACTTCGGGCGCGCAGCCGCTCGCCTGCACATCGCTCAACCCTCACTGAGCGTGCAGATCCGCAAGCTCGAGCAGAACCTCGGCGCAGTGCTACTACTGCGCAGCAGCAGACACGTCGAACTGACCCCCGCCGGCCAGATCCTGCTCGACGAAAGCCGCCGGCTACTGGCGAACGCCGAACGAGCAATCAACCTCACCCGCGAGGCCGCCCACGGTATCGGTACCCGCAAATTGGTCATCGGCTTCCAAGGCAACGCAGCTGCCGAGCTCACACCCCACATCCTCAGCACGTTCCAGTCGCTGTATCCGGACATGCAGGTCCAGATGCACTCGCACGATTTCTCCGACCCATATGTCGGGTTGGCCGACGGATCCTCCGATGTAGCCTTCGTCCGGCCCCCGCTGCTGATGCAGGACTGGCTGGGCATGGAAACCCTGTTCGTCGAACCCCGTGTGATGGTCGTGTCAGCCAATCACCCGCTCGCCCAGTTGCCCGAGGTAAGCGTCCAACAGGTCACCAACGAGTTCTTCGTCGCACGCAAAGCACCCGAGAACTGGCGTAACTACTGGCTGGCCACAGAATCACGACAAGGCGAACCCGTCCGGGTCGGCGCAGACGTGGCCACCGTCGACGAATGTTTCGAAGCGATCCTCGCCGAGCGCGGCGTTGCATTCTCGCAAGCATCGACGCAACGCTTCTACAGCAGACCGAGCCTGGCCTTCGTGCCGGTGACCGACATTCCGCCCACAGCGCTGTCCATCGCCTGGCGGACGGACGTCGCGTCGAAGGCCGTACGAGACTTCATCGACACAGCACGTGCTGTGGCCTCACTCCACACCGTGCCCGGAGCGTGGTCCACCCGGCCTCACAACTCGATCACCGATGTCGCTCATCGCACGACAGGCTGACTTTCGCCTGACCCGTCGAGTCAGCGTTCCGCTCACGATGGTGCCTTCTCACCGAACTCACTGCTCGGCATGCGTGACCTGACCACCGCTATCTCCACCGGTCCGCGTCTTCGATGCTCCCGCCGCCGGATTCGCCGAGTGCAACTACCCCGCCTCGCTCGTCTCCTCCATGCGTTGCCGCTGCCGGACCCCGTACGCAGCCTCTCTGACGGCGGCGTCGTCCTCGAGACCCGACCCAAGGGTCACAGTTTCACGCAGGACGACAACAGATCTCAATATGGGATCGTTTCCACGGGAGGAAATCCAATTAGTCCGCGATCGTGACCAGCACCTGCTCGGCGGCGTTGCGATGGCCGTCCGCGTTGGGGTGCAGCGGGGCCGCCGGCTGGGACGGGAACAGGCCCTCGGTCCAGCGTTGCGCTGCCGGCTGGCACGCATCGTGCCCCACCGTGGACTCGCGCAGGTCGACGTAGTCGACACCCGCCGCGTCGGCCTGCTGCTGCATCACGGCATTGAGCCGGTCGATCTTCGCCTGCAGGTACGTCGCGTCGTCCGGCAGGATCGGCTGGTCGGGATAGCAGCCGCCGTCCCGGATCCCGGTCGGGTACCCGACCAGCAGGATGCGCGCCCGTGGGGCACGGTCGTGGATCTCGCGCACGATCGCGCCGTAGGCCGGGGCGAAGTCGTCGATCGCGCGATCCACGAGATCGACGCCGCCGCGGACGTTCGCGGTCGCGCACAGGGGCCCGGCCGGTGCCGCGGCCCTCCCGGACGAGCGGTCGAGCGCGAGACACGACCCGGCCAGGGCGACCAGACCGATGTCGTTGCCACCGATCCCGACGGTGACCAGCTCGGTGTCCGGGGTGAGCGCCTCGTACTGCGCGGCGACGGTGGCGCCCGACGAAACGACCTGGGGTCCGGCCAGATTCGCTGTCGTCGCCGAACTGCACGACACGTCGCGGAAGTCGTCGACGCCGAGCGTCTCGGCCACGGCGTGGGGATAATTGCTGCCCGAGCGCGCGCACGCGGGGTCCACCTGGGGCGGAATCATCGGGCCTGCGGTGAACGAATCCCCCAGGGCCACATAGGAACTGTAGGCGGGGGCGGGATCGGACTCGGCCCCGGACCCGGCCGACGGCCCGGGGCCGGTACAGGCCGTTGCGGCCAGCACGGAGAGGGCGGCGGCCGCGACTACGCCGATCCGGCGGTGCGCTGTCGCGGTCACGGCCACTCCTGCCGACATCCGCTCACGGCCGGTCGTCGATCCGGGCGAGGATCGTCTTCGCCAGCGCGTCCGGTGCCTCCTCCGGAATCCAGTGGCTGACGTCGTCGAGGACGACGAATTCGTACGGCGCGTCGACGAACTCGCCGCAGCGCTCGGCGCCCGCCCGGCCGAGTGCCGAATCGGCTGTGCTCCACACGTAGGTGGTGGGTACTCGCACCGGCGCGAGTTCGGAGAATTCGCGGGTCATTGCGCGGTACCAGTTGAGCGCGGCGGTCAGGGCGCCGGGCTCGGACAGCACGCGCACGTACTCGTCGATCGACTCGCGGCTGACCCGGTCGCCGTACATCGCGCGCAGCCGACGAGCATCGTCCTCGAGCAGGACGTGCTCGGCCTTTCCCTCCTGCCGGAGCAGCTTGATGTAGGCGGCGCGGGCCTGCTGATCGGCATCCTCGCGCAGCGCCCAGCCGTAGGCCGCGAGGTGCGGCACCGACACCGCGGTCAGGGTGCTGATGCGGTCGGGGTGGCGCGCCGCGACCTGCCAGGCCACGGCCGCCCCCCAGTCGTGCCCCACCAGGTGCACCCGGTCGAGCCCGGTCGCGTCGAGCAGTCCGATGACGTCGCCGACCAGCAGGTCGATGGTGTAGGCGGCCACGCCGTCCGGGCGGGCGCCGGGGGAGTATCCCCGCTGGTCGGGCACGAGTACCCGCAGACCCGCCTCCGCGAGCCGTGGGGTGACGGACTCCCAGCTGCGGGCGGTCTCCGGGAAGCCGTGCAGCAGCACGACCGGCGTGCCGTCGACGGGCCCGGCGGTGTGGACGTCGAAGGTGAGGTCTCCGAGGGTGACGCGAGTGGTCTCGAACATGGCGCCCACCGTACGGCCTGCCGTCAGCGGTGGGTAGGTTTCCAGGCTCCCATGCCGAGGACGATGAGCCGCATCTGCTTCTCCGCGCGCGCCAGGACCTCGGCTTCCGCCGGTCCGCCGGGCCGGTCCACGTCGAGCAGTTCGAGCACCACCTCGAGCATGGCGGTGACCAGGAGGTCGGCCGCCATCTCGAGGTCGTCGACATCCCACTCCGCCATGCCGGGCATGCGGGAGAGATCGACGGACAGTTCGCTGGTGATCAGCCGCAATTCGACGGTGACGGTGCGCGCGACGGCCGGCTGGCCGCCGTGGCGTTCGCGGGCGAGGAAACGAAACGCCTGTTCGTGGGCGCGGACCTGCCGCACCAGGGTCTCGAGCGATGTCCGCGCCGAGGACGGGCTGCGCGTGCGCCGGGCCTCGCGCAGCAGCCGGCGGAGCATGCGCATGGTGTCGGCGGCGAGCGCGACGCCGAGTTCTTCCATCGAGTCGAAGTGACGGTAGAACGCCGTCGGCACGATTCCGGCCCGCCGGGCCACCTCGCGCAGGCTCACCGTGGCGAAGCTGCGATCGGCCGAGAGTTCGAGCGCCGCGTCGAGCAGGGCCTGGCGGGTGCGCTCCTTGCGCGCAGCCCGCGTCGCGGGTTCGGGAACGGGGGCTGCGGACACGGATCCGAGTCTAGGCAGTGCGGTGAACCGGCGGCCCAGGACGGGGGTGACGGCGGCCACATCGACGTTGACAGCGGACCGGGCCGCCCTGGCACACTGAGTTCAGTGCACGTTTGTACACTGAAATTGGATTCTCGCTCGAGAGGGGCGACGCCATGACACTGCTTCACCGCGCCCGACGCGCCGCGGGGCCGGACATCGGCCGAAAAGTCCTGCTCGAGGCGCTGCGCGTGCTCTCTGCGCCGCATCACCCGGACCGGTACCTCGAACTGGCCGATCCTCTCCTGGCTGTGCAGCGCACCCGGGCCCGGATCACGCACGTTGACCGAACCGTCCCCGGGTCGGTGACGCTCGAGTTGCGTCCGGCCCGGCCCCTCGAATTCCGGGCCGGCCAGCACCTGCAACTCGGTGTGGTGGTGGACGGCGTGCGGCACAGCCGCACCTTTTCGCCGGTGAGTTCCCAGCATCGCGCCGACGGGCACATCCAACTCACCGTCGGAGTGCGGCCGGACGGTGTCGTCTCACGGCACCTGCACGAGCACGCCGCCGCGGGCGACGTCGTCGATCTCGCGGCCGCCGCGGGCGAATTCTGCCTGCCGGTGCAGCGACCGGAACGGCTCGTGCTCGTCAGCGGCGGCAGTGGCATCACTCCGGTGCTGTCGATGCTGCGCACCCTCGCCGACGAGGGTTACTCCGGGACCGTCGCCTTCCTGCACTACGCGCCCACTGCCGCGCACGTGCCGCACCGCGAGTCCATCGAATCCCTGGCCGGCACCCACCCCGGCATCGACGTGACCTTCGCCTACACCCGGGCGGCGGACGGTGCCGTGCGGGGTCACTTCGAGCGGGGCCATCTCGAGCGGGTCGCACCCTGGTTCGCCGGCGCGCCCGCCTACGTCTGTGGCCCAGTCGGCCTCGTCGACGGCGTGCGGGCCGTCTACGGCGACGCCGACGCCGCGCATCTGCTGCACACCGAGCAGTTCACCCCGCCCGTCGTGGTCCGCGACGACGACGCGACCGGCACCGTGACCTTCGCCGCCTCCGGGATCCACGCCGATAACAGCGGCGTCACCGCGCTCGAACAGGCCGAGGCGGCCGGACTTACCCCCGAGCACGGCTGCCGCATGGGAATCTGCCACTCCTGCACGGTGACCCGGTTGTCCGGCTGCACCCGCGACGTGCGCACCGGCGAGACCGACGACGAGCCCGGCGCCGAGGTGCAGATCTGCGTCAACGTCCCTCTCGGCGACGCGGCCTTCGACCTCTGACCCAATCGAAACACTTGGAGGACAGCATGTTCGGTTTGTCCCTTCCCCTTCCCGCCTTCCTGGCCGGCCGTCGCGAACCCGACCCGTCACCGGTCGTGCTGCGCCGCGAGCAGGTCGAGGAGATCGGCCGTGAACTCGACGCGCTGCGCGAACGCACCGTCGCCTCGCTCGGCGCGGCCGACCGTGAGTACATCTACCGCATCGTCGGGACGCAGCGCCGCTTCGAGATCGCCGGTCGCGCACTGCTGTTCGTGGGATTCCTGCCGCCGGCCTGGGTGGCGGGGGTGGCCGCCCTGAGCGTGTCGAAGATCCTCGACAACATGGAGATCGGCCACAATGTGATGCACGGCCAGTACGACTGGATGCGGGAACCGGAACTGAACTCCCGCAACTTCGAGTGGGACACCGTATGTCCCGCCGACCAGTGGCGGCACTCGCACAACTTCCTGCACCACACCTACACCAACATCCTCGGCATGGACCGCGACGTCGGCTACGGCATCCTGCGGATGGACCCGGCGCAGCGCTGGCACCCGTACTACCTCGGCAATCCCGTCTACGCGACGGCGCTGATGCTGTTGTTCGAGTGGGGCGTGATGCTGCACGACGCCGAGGTCGAGAACGTGGTCGCCGGTAAACGCAGCTGGCGCGACGTGATCCCGCTCGCCCGGGGCTGGTGGCGCAAGGCGCGGGGCCAGGTGATCAAGGACTACGTCGCCTTCCCGCTGCTGTCCGGGCCGATGTTCGTGCCGACGCTGCTCGGCAACGCTGCCGCCAACCTCGTCCGCAACGTATGGGCCTTCTCCATCATCTTCTGCGGGCACTTCCCGTCGGGGGTGCAGTCCTTCACCGAGGAGGAGACCGCGCACGAGACCCGCGGCGAGTGGTATGTGCGCCAGTTGCTCGGCAGCGCGAACATCACCGGCACCCCGCTGTTCCACATCATGTCCGGCAACCTCTCGCACCAGATCGAGCACCACCTTTTCCCGGACTTGCCGGCGCACCGTTACCCGGAGCTGGCACCCCAGGTGCGGGAGCTGTGCGAGCGGCACGGCCTGCCCTACAACACCGGCGGTCTGCTCGCCCAGGTCGGCTCGGTGTGGTGCAAGATCGTGAAGCTGGCCCTGCCGCCGAGCTGGGTCACGGAGGAACCCACGACGTCGGTGCTCATCGAGCGCAGCGTTCCGGTCGCGGGTACCCTCGCCCACGACAGCGCCTGAAGGGGGTACCGCCATGGTGGGTAGGTTCGAACGCAACAAGGACACGCTTCAGGAACTGACCGAGTCCGCGGCGACGCACGTCGGCAACATCGCGGGCATCATCACCGGTGCGGTCCGCGAGGTCACCCGGGAGATCGGGGACTGGATCAGCGACGGCATCGAGATGCGCGAAGCCGCCCGCAAGGCCGGAGCCGACGACGAGCGCAGCGCGGGTCCGTCGTCGTCCGAGCCGTCCGGCGGGCAGATGTAAGTATCTCGGGCCGATCCGAGAACGCAGACACGGCGAGGGGCGGGCACCGGAATCCGGGTGCCTGCCCCTCGCCGTCGGCGTGGGTTCGGATCAGATGACGCCGAGCGCGAACATCGCGTCGGCCACCTTCACGAAGCCGGCGATGTTGGCGCCGTGGACGTAGTCGCCGGGCTTGCCGTACTCGGCGGCGGTGTCCACGCAGTTCTGGTGGATGTCGCGCATGATGCCGGCGAGGCGCTCGTCGGTGTAGTCGAAGTGCCACGAGTCGCGGGAGGCGTTCTGCTGCATCTCGAGGGCGGAGGTCGCCACGCCACCGGCGTTGGCGGCCTTGCCCGGAGCGAAGGCGACGCCAGCCTCGCGGAACACCGCGATGCCACCGGGGGTGGTGGGCATGTTCGCGCCCTCGGCGACGACGCGCACGCCGTTGTTCACCAGGGTCTTCGCGGCGGTCTCGTCCAGCTCGTTCTGGGTGGCGCAGGGGATCGCGACGTCGCACGGCACGTCCCAGATCGAACCACCGGGGAAGTACTGCGCGTCGGGACGCTCGTCGACGTACTCGCTGATGCGAGCGCGACGGACTTCCTTGATGTCCTTGAGCAGCTCGAGGTCGATGCCGTTCTGGTCGACGATGTAGCCGGAGGAGTCGGAGCAGGCGATGGCGATGCCGCCGAGCTGGTGCACCTTCTGGATCGCGTAGATCGCCACGTTGCCCGACCCGGACACGACGACCTTGCGGCCCTCGAGCGAGGAGTTGACGGACTTGGCCATTTCCGCCACGAAGTAGGCGACGCCGTAGCCGGTCGCCTCCTTGCGCACCTGCGAACCGCCCCAGGTCAGGCCCTTGCCGGTGAGCACGCCCGACTCGTAGGAGTTGGTCAGGCGCTTGTACTGGCCGAACAGGTAGCCGATCTCGCGTCCACCGACACCGATGTCGCCGGCCGGGACGTCGGTGTACTCGCCGACGTGACGGTGCAGCTCGGTCATGAAGGACTGGCAGAAGCGCATGATCTCCTGCTCCGACCGTCCCTTGGGGTCGAAGTCCGAGCCGCCCTTGCCGCCGCCGATGGGCAGGCCGGTGAGGGCGTTCTTGAAGATCTGCTCGAACCCGAGGAACTTCACGATGCCGAGGTTGACGCTCGGGTGGAAGCGCAGGCCGCCCTTGTACGGGCCGAGCACGCTGTTGTACTGCACCCGGAAGCCGCGGTTGACGTGCACGTTGCCCTGGTCGTCGGTCCACGGCACCCGGAAGATGATCTGCCGCTCGGGTTCGGTGAGTCGCTCGATGAGTCCGGACTCGAAGTACCGGGGGTGGCGCTCGAGAACGACGTGCAGGGACTCGAACACCTCGGCGGCTGCCTGATGGAACTCGGGTTCACCGGCGTTACGCGCCTTCACCTGTTCGTAGATCTCTGCAATGCGGTCCGCGGTCGACACGCTCACCTACCTGACTGTGAGGAGACTGTTACATGGCGTTAACACGTTGATTCTAGGCGCAGGCACGAGACGTCCCGTCGAGGGGTGGCGACCACCCCTCACGCACGCGGCGTCTGCCCGGTGCGGCGGGGGAGGCGGCTACGCCGGTTCCGGGAGGGTGGCTTCCGGACCCGGGCTGCCGCCGAGCGCGGCGACGAGGCGTTCCCGGGCGCGCCCGAGGTGGCGGGTGATCGCCTCGACGGCCGCCTCGCCGTCGCCGGCCAGGACGGCGTCGAGGATCTGCTGGTGTTCGGCGGCGATGCTCGCGGTGGTGAGCAGCTGCTTGCCCTGGACCTGCACCATGCACAGCCGGACCTCGGACACGAGCGAGCTGAACATGCGGCTGGTGCGCGGGCTGCCCAGCGCGTCCACCAGGGCGGTGTGGAAGCGCATGTCGGGTTCGACGACGGTGAGGGGGTCCGCCTCGGTCATGGCGGCGATCTCGGCATTGGCAGCCGCGGCCGCCGCCGGCGCCGTGCGGGTCTCGGCCAGCGCCCGCAGCACCACGGATTCCAGGTGGGCGCGGGTGCGATAGATGTCGCGTACGTCCTCGGGACCCAGGTGGGGCACGCGGGCGGTCTTGTGGGCACTGCGCTGCAGCAGGCCCTCGCCCACGAGCTTCTCGATGGCCGCCTTGGCGGTCGGCCTGGCGACTTCGTAGGCGCGGGACACCTCGGCCTCGGTGAGCGCATCCTCGTGTGTCAGCTCACCGGCGAAGACCCGCCGGCGGAGCTCGAGGGCGAGGGCGTCGACGATCGACAGGGCTTCGACGCGTCCGGCCAACGCTCCGCTCCTTCCGGCTCTCCGCGCACCCGCACGGACCTGCACGAACACCTGCATTCTCGCACGACGCCGCACATGCACCCTTGACAGGTATGTGTACTTGTCTGACAATTTCTCCCGATCGGTGACAGGCATCACAACGAGAGGGCGTCCATGTACCAACAGACACTCGACCCGATCGGCGGTTCCCTCGCCTGGTCGGCCGTGGTCGCGGCGATTCCGCTGGCCGCGATGTTCGTCATGCTCGGCGTCTTCCGGTGGAAAGCGCATCGTGCGGCTCTCGTCGGCCTGGCGCTCGCCGTGCTCGTGGCCGTCGCCGGGTGGGGGATGCCGCTCGGCCAGGCGGCTGCCGCCACCGCCGAGGGTGCCTTCTACGGCCTGTTCCCGATCCTGTGGATCCTGATCAACGCCCTCTTCGTCTACCGGCTCACGGTGGTCACCGGCTGGTTCGAGGAGCTCGGCCGGGTCGTCCGGTCCGTCTCCGACGACCAGCGCATCCTGGCCATCCTCATCGCCTTCTGCTTCGGCGCGCTGCTCGAGTCGCTCGCCGGATTCGGCGCACCCGTCGCGATCTCCGCGGCGATGCTCCTGGCTGCGGGCATGGCACCGCTGAAGGCCGCGTGCACGTCCCTGCTGGCGAACACTGCTCCGGTGGCCTTCGGCGCGATGGGCGCCCCCATCCTCGCGCTCGCCGGGGTCACCGGCCTGCCGCTCGACGACCTGTCCGCGATGGCCGGCCGGCAGACACCCTTCGTCGCGGCCGTCGTGCCGATGGTGATGGTGTTCCTCGTCGACGGACGCCGCGGAGTTCGGCAGACCTGGCCCGTGGCCGTCGTCGCGGGACTGACCTTCGGCCTCGCCCAGTTCGTCACCGCCAACTACCTCACCGTCGAACTCACCGACGTCGTCGCCGCGATCGTCACGGTCGGCGCGGTACTGGGCATGCTGAAGGTATGGCAGCCGGGCGAGCGCCTGGTCGCCACGCCCGACTCCGCCCTCGCCGCACCGGTCGGCGCCGGAACGGGTGTCGGCATCGCCGCCCCGCCGTCGCGTTTCGACGGATACAGCCGGACCCGGCGCACCCTGCTGGCCCTCGCCCCGTACCTGACGATCATCGCGATCTTCACCGCGGCTCAGATCCCGGTCGTCAAGGCGTGGCTCGGCGAGATCGGCACCGTGTCGTTCCGCTGGCCCGGCCTCGACATCGTCGATGTCGACGGCACACCGCTGGCCGCGCAGACGTTCAAGCTCGACCACCTGAAGGCCACCGGCACCCTGCTGTTGCTCGCCGGAGCCCTCACGGCCGCGATGTACGGGATCGGGGTGCGCCGCGCCGTCCGTGCCTACGTCGACACCCTCGTGCAGCTGCGCTGGACCGTCGTCACCGTCACCTCGGTGCTCGCGCTGGCCTTCGTGATGAACCTGTCCGGTCAGACCGCCGGCCTCGGCATGGCACTCGCGTCCGCAGGCGGTGTGTTCGCCCTGGTCTCGCCGTTGATCGGCTGGATCGGCGTGGCCGTCACCGGCTCCGACACGTCGTCGAACTCGCTGTTCGGTGTCATGCAGGCGACCGCGGCGCAGCAGGCCGGTCTCGACCCCGTGCTCATGGCGTCGGCCAACTCGTCCGCGGGGGTGCTCGGCAAGATGCTCTCGCCGCAGAACCTCTCGGTCGCGGTCGCCGCAGTCGGCCTGGCCGGGGCGGAGGGCGTCGTCCTGCGCCGCCTGATCGGCTGGAGCCTCGGGTTGCTCGTGTTCCTCACCGTCGTCATCTATCTGCAGTCCACCCCCGTTCTCGATTGGATGGTTCCGTGAACCCCGGCGCCGTAACTTCTGTCCCCGACACCGAGCCGGCCGTTGCCGCACTCGTCGACATTCTCGGCGACGCCGTCGTCACCGACCCGGACCGGATGCTCGCCTACCGGCGCGACCAGTCGCTGCTCACGCCCGCCGGAATGCCGCTCGCCCTGGTGCGGGCGCGGGACACCGACGACGTCGTCGCCACCCTGACCGTCGCGCACCGGCACGGCATTCCCGTCGTCACCCGCGGTGCGGGCACCGGTCTCGCGGGCGCGGCCAACGCCCTCGACGGCGGCATCGTGCTCAGCGTCGAGAAGATGAACGCCATCCTCGAGATCGACCCTGAATCACGCACGGCCACAGTGCAACCCGGGGTAATCAACGGTGATCTCGCCGCGGCGGCGGCGCAGCAGGGACTGTGGTATGTGCCGGACCCCGGCAGCCGCGCCGTCTCCACCATCGGCGGCAACCTCGCCACCAACGCGGGCGGCACCTGCTGCGCGAAGTACGGCGTCACGGCCGACCATGTCGCCCGCATCAAGGCGGTGCTCGCCGACGGGCAGATCATCCACACCGGTGCCACCACCCGGAAGAACGTGGCGGGACTGAACCTCACGCAACTGCTCGTCGGCTCCGAGGGCACCCTCGCCGTCATCGTCGAGGCCACGGTGCGGCTGCGCGCCGCCGCAACCGCGGCGGCCACGGTGGTCGCGAGCTTCCCGGACACCGCGCAGGCCGTCGCCGCGGTCCTGGCGATCCGCGAGCAGGCCGAACCGTGCCTCGTCGAGCTGATGGACCGGACCACCATCGCCGCCGTCGAGGACATGACGCACATGGGGCTCGACCAGACGGCCGGCGCGCTGTTGCTCGTCCAGTGCGACGGGCGCGACGCTGCCGCCGAAGCCGAGGTGTGCGCATTGGCCTGCACCGCGGCGGGCGCGACGGAGGTGTACGACACCGCCGACCCGGTCGAGGGGGAGGAGTTCATGGCTGCGCGGCGGGTGGCGCTCACCGCGCTCGAGCGGTGCGGCAGCACCCTCCTCGACGACCTGGCCGTCCCCGTGCCCCGGCTGCCCGAGATGCTCGCGGCCGTCGAGACGATCGCCGCGCGGCACGACCTGCTCATCGGCACGTTCGGGCACGCGGCGGACGGGAACCTGCACCCCACCATCGTGTTCGACGCCGCCGACGAGTCAGTCGCGCGACGCGCCCGGCAGGCGTTCGACGAGATGGTCGCCGAATGCCTGGCGCTCGGCGGGTCGATCAGCGGAGAGCACGGCATCGGGGTGCTCAAGCAGCCGTACCTGGAAACGCAGGTCGGCACCGTCGAACGTGCCCTCATGCACCGCATCAAGGCGGCGTTCGATCCGACCGGGATTCTCAACCCGGGACGCGGGATCTGACGACCCCGTTTCCTGCCGGCGAAGCCTGGGGGTCAGATACCGACGAAGTTCATCACTCGGGACACGGTCGTCGCGGTACCGGTCAGAGCGACCGCAGTCACCATCACCGCAGCGGCACCCGTCGAGACCGCGGCGCCGAGCGCGCCCCCCAGATTCGAGCGCCATCGGGACGTCGCGAGGGCGGCCTCCGCGGACGATATTCCCAGTGGGGCAGCGTCGGGGCCGACGGTGGGCAATCGGAGCGAATCGGAGGTGGCCGGCTCGCGAATCGAATCGTCGGTGTCCACTATGTAACCTTTCGGTACTTCGGTGATTTCACCTCACGCCTCGAGGTATGAATCCGTTGTAGTCGAACAGGTTTCCGTGTGCCACCAGGACGAGTGTCCAATGCCCGACCGCCTCGGCTGGACCGTGCCGGTAACGTCGATGCGGAGCAGTCCGACCCGAACCGAGACGAGGTAGGGGGCGTCATGACTGTCACGCCGGCCCTCGAGGCTCCGTGGCGGGAGCGGGTGCGCACGTGGGTCGAGCCGATCTTCCTCGCCGTGACCCTCACCGCGCTGGTGGCCGGCATCGTCGCCACGCTGTTCGATGCGGACGACGTCGCCGACGCGTGCTGGATCGCCGGCACCGTCGTCGCGATCCTGCCCGCCGTCTGGTGGGTGATCGACGCGCTGCGGCGCGGGCGCGTCGGGGTGGACCTGATCGCGGTGCTGTCCCTGGTCGGCACCCTGCTCGTCGGCGAATACGTCGCCGGGGCGCTCATCGGCGTGATGCTCGCGTCCGGGCAGGCCCTCGACGCTGCCGCGGAACGTCGCGCCACCAAGGACTTGCGCGCCCTGCTCGAGCACGCGCCGCACACCGCCCGTCGCCGCGTCGGCGACGAGGTAGAGGTCGTGCCGCTCGGCGACGTGGTGCCCGGAGACACCCTGGTCGTCGGACCGGGCGAGGTGGTGCCGGTCGACGGCTGGGTCACCTCCGAGCTGGCGGTGCTCGACGAGTCGGTCCTCACCGGCGAGCCGATGCACGTGCAGCGTCGCACCGGGGAGGCCGTGCGCAGCGGCGTCGTCGCCGCCGGCGGCGCCTTCGAACTCCACGCCCACGCCACCGCCGAGGACAGTACCTACGCCGGGATCGTGCGCCTGGCCCGCGAGGCCGCCGCCGAGAGCGCGCCGGTGGTGCGGATCGCCGACCGGGTCGCCGCGTGGTTCCTGCCGCTGTCGCTGACGGTGGCGGGGCTCGCGTGGCTGATCAGCGGCTCGGCCACCCGCGCCGTCGCCGTGCTGGTGGTGGCGACCCCGTGCCCACTTCTGCTCGCCGCGCCCGTCGCGATCGTCTCCGGTCTCTCCCGCGCTTCGCGTCTGGGGGTGGTGATCCGCAGTGGCGGCGCACTCGAGAACCTCGGGCACGCGACCACCCTGGTGATGGACAAGACGGGAACGCTCACCAGTGGCCGGCCCGCCGGCACCGACATCGTCACCGCACCCGGCGGCGACGGCACCGAGGTGCTGCGCCTGGCGGCGTCCGCCGATCAGCTGTCCCCGCACGTGCTCGCCGAGGCGATCGTGCAGGAGGCGAAGATGCGCGGGCTGCCCCTGTCGCTGCCCACCGACGTCGCCGAGCAGGCCGGTACCGGCGTGGCCGCGACCGTCGACGGCCGCCGCGTCACCGTCGGCAGCCTGGTCCTGCCCGACGACGCGCCAGGCTGGGCGCGGGCGGTGCTCAGCCGCGCCGCCCTCGACGGCGCCGTCGTCACCTGGGTCACCGTCGACGGCGATCTGGCCGGCGCCCTGCTGCTCGTGGACCCCCTGCGCCGCGACGCCGCGCGCACCCTGCGGCGGCTGCGCGCGGCCGGCCTGGACCGGCTGGTCATGCTCACCGGCGACCGTCGCGAACCGGCCGAGGAGATCGGCTCCGTCCTCGGCCTCGACGGCGTGTACGCCGAGCAGACCCCGGCCGACAAGGTGAACGGCGTCCGCGCCGAGCGGGAGGCGGCGGTCACGGTGATGGTCGGCGACGGCGTCAACGACGCCCCGGCCCTCGCCGCGGCGACCGTCGGAGTTGCGATGGGTGCCCGCGGATCCACGGCGAGCTCGGAGGCGGCCGACATCGTGCTCACCACCGACCGGCTCGACCGGCTCGCCGACGCCATGGAGATCGCCCGCCGCTCCCGGCGCATCGCCGTGCAGAGCGCGGTCGTCGGGATGAGCCTGTCGCTGGTCGCCATGGGATTCGCCGCGTTCGGATACCTGCCCCCCGCGGTGGGTGCGCTGCTGCAGGAGGGCATCGACGTCGCGGTCATCCTCAACGCGCTGCGCGCCCTACGCGGCGACCGGGACCGGGAGCTGGCGCTGCCCGACGACACCGAGGCGATGCTGCACCGGTTCTCGGCCGAACACGACGTCCTGCGCGACGACCTGTCGCTCCTGCGCGACACCGCCCAGCTGCTCGCCTCCGGTGATCTGCCCGCCGCTCACACCGCGCTGCGCCGCACCGACACGTTCCTGTTCGACACGCTGCTGCCGCACGAACGGGCCGAGGACACCGAGCTGTACCCGGCGCTCGCGGTCCCGCTCGGCAGTGGGGAGGCGACCGCGACGATGAGCCGGATGCACGCCGAGATCGACCGCCTCAGCCGCCGCATGCGTACACATCTGGCGCAGGCCGACGCCGCCGGCGGGCTGAGCCCGGACCAGTGCGACGACCTGCTCGCCTGCCTGTACGGGCTGCACGCGCTGCTGCGGCTGCACTTCGTGCAGGAAGAGGAGAACTACTTCACCCTCGCCCCCGAGGCCGAACGGCCGGACGACCCGGCCTGACCGGCGCGGGCGGCCGGTTGCGGCGGCTCACACCCTGTTCCGCCGGTGCGATGTCTACGAGGGGACTTCCGGTCGGCGCCGGGCCTCGGCCGCGATCATCGACAGAATCGGCCGTGCCATGGCCCGCACGAACGGTCCGACCGCCGTCCAGTATCGGCGGAAGAGTCTGCGGGCGCGTTCGTCGGTGCCGTGCACCCGGATCTCGGTGAGCAGGACGCAGGTCCGCGCGTCATACGGTAGGACGGTGAAACTCCATGTGCCGACCCCGCATTCGGGAACCGAGATACTCGACAGGGGCGCCCCGGGATCCCAGTCGACGCGGCCGTAGTCCGGCTCCCACCATCGGCCGACGAAGCCGAGCACGAGTTCGCGCCCCGGTTCCTCGGCGATGACCTCGAAACCGCCCTGCGGACCGATCAGGTCCGCAAGGCGGACCGAGCGGTGCGCCCGCACCTCCCGGCGCCGTGGTGTGCGCAGGGCGTCGACGGCGAGCCGGGCCAGATTGGGGGCGGCGATCACCGGGGACCGCATGAAGTCGACGCGCCGGATCGCGGCGAAGGTGTCCGGAGCCGGGGCGTCGACCACCCGCGCGCGTACGACCCGCTGTTCGAAGACCGGCAGCTGCCGTTCGGTCGCCGGAGGTTCACCGTGCGGCATCGGTGCTCCCGGCGATCTGCGCTGCGCGGTTCGCCGACAGTTGCCGGACCATCACCCAGCGAGCGACGAGGTAGCCGAGGACACCGCCGTAGACGGCCTTCAGCACCAGGAACCACCCCGTCGACAGCCCGGACACACCGAGGAGGTGCAGCACCCAGATCGCGAGCACGGAGACAACCGCGGCCGCGACCCCGAGCGACAAGCCGAGAGCGGACGCACCGGATGGCAACCGTGCCAGCCACCGACCGGGCTGCGGACCGTCGACCGCGTCGAGTCCTGTGCGCAGCGCCCGGCGTACCCCGGCGGCGGAGAACCAGGCGACGAGCACCGAGAGGATGATCGCGGTCAGCGCGATGTCGACGACGATCCCATCCGCCGACCACAGCGGCACGAACGATGTGCCGCGCTTGCCCGCCCAGGCCAGCAGCGGATTGACGACGACGTTCACCAGGCCGGTGACGACGGCCTGCTTCCGGACATACGAGTCAGCAGAATCCACGGTCCATCCTCCCCGTCCCGGCCCGCGGGAGCCGGCTCGTTCTCATCGTGAACCGCGGAACCGTGCTCGTTCCAGGGCCGTTGGTCCCGAGAGGTCGGCGCCGACGGGACTCGGCGTCCTATCCTCGGACATGTCGTCCGCCGCACCAGGAGGAGAGTCGTGTATCTGCTGGCAGGTGCAGTCGCGCTCGTCGCCGCGGTGCTGCTGCTCGATCAGCTCGGGTTGTGGGCGGAGCGGCGAGGCTGGGTCTACTGGCGCAAGAGGCGACCTCCGCTGGACGGGGGCGGTGCCGCGGGCGTGTTCGGGGAGATGCAGGCACTGTTCTCGCCCTCGCACCGGCATGTGATCGACGAGGGCCGTTCCAGGCAGATGTCGCGGTCGGACACAGCCACCGGGGAAACCGAACGGATGACCCTCGACCTGCACGCGGGAATTGTGGCGATCGACGTTCGCAGTCGCGCGCCGCAGGACGGTCCGTCGTCGCACTAGCTCAGGCGAACCGTGCCTCCCGGCTGCAGGTGCGCGACGTGGCCGCGGCATTCGATCTCGATCGGCGCCTGGTTCCCGGGGCCCGCGCTCACCTGTACCTCTCTGCCCTTGATGCGCAGGCGAAGTCGGTAGCCCCGATAGAAGATGGGGAACTCCAGGGCGCCCAGCGGCTCGGGCCACTGCGGGGAGAACAGGAGCCGGCCACCTCGGGTCTCGAGGCCGGGCACGCACCGCTGCAGGAAGTCGACGCTGCCGGCCATGGCGGCGAGATGGATGCCTTCCATGGTGGTGCCGCCCTGGATGTCGGCGATATCGGACTTCAGTGCCTGGTAGAAGTAGTCCACGGCCTCGTCCCGGTGGGCTCGGGCCAGCACCCAGGAATGGACCACCCCGCTCAGGGTGGAGCCGTGCGAGGTTCGCGCCATGTAGTAGTCGATGGTCCGCGGGATGTCCTCGGTCGGGAACCGGTAGCCGAGCCGTCCCAGCAGTTCCTGCAGTTCGTCGGAGGACAGCAGATAGAACAGCATCAGCACGTCGGCCTGCTTCGACGCCCGGTAGCGGTTGACGTCGTCGCCTTCGGCCTCGAGGATCCGGTCGAGTCGCTGGATGTCGCCGTAGCGCCGCCGGTAGCCGTCCCAGTCCAGCTCGGCCAGCTCTTCGTACCCCTCGAACTGGCTGAGGACACGGTCGTGGAACGGGACGAACATCTTGTGCGTGATGTCTTCCCAGCGTGTCGTCTCCTGCGCGTGCAGCCCCAGCGCCTGGGTCAGATACGAGCGGATCTGCAGCGGGAGCAGTTCGAGTGTCTCGAGGGCCCGCAGGATCACCCAGACCGACATGACGTTGGTGTACGCGTTGTTGTCGATCCCGTCGTACGGTGCGTCGGGGTAGCCGGAATGGAACTCGTCGGGGCCGATGACTCCCCGGATGCTGTACCGGCCGCGATCCTCGTCGTAGGAGGCGAGATCGGCGTAGAAGCGGGCGATCTCGACGAGCATCTCGGCGCCGTACTCGATCAGGAACTCCAGGTCGCCGGTGACCTGGTAGTACTGCCACACGTTGTAGGCGATCGCGATGCCGATGTGGTGCTGGCGCCGGCTCGGATCCGGGTTCCACCGTCCGGATCTGGGATTGAGGTGGAGCTGCGGGCTCTCCTCCCGGCCGTCGCTGCCCGACTGCCACGGGAACATCGCACCCCGGTGACCGGCCTCGCGTGCCATCCGGCGCGCCTCCCGCAGGCGACGGTAGCGGTAGCGCAGCAGCGACCGGGTCAGCGCGGGCAGCCGCAGGTTGAGCACCGGGAACACGAACAACTCGTCCCAGAAGACGTGTCCGCGGTACGCCTCACCGTGCAGCCCCCGGGCCGGCACGCCCACGTCGAGGTCGGTGGTGTTCGCCGAGACCGTCTGCAGCAGATGCAGAAGATGGAACCGGACGACGCGCAGGGCGTGGCCGTGACCCGGACCCTCGTAGTCGATGCCCAGGTGATCCCACAGATATCCCCAGGCGAGTACGTGGCCGTCGAGCAGTTCGTCGAACCGGCCCAGCCGGGGGAGCCAGCGGGCGGCTTCGTCGGCCGGTTCGGACACCGCCGGGTCGCGCCCGGTGAACACCGTCACGATCTTCTCGAGCGTCACGGGCCGGTCCGGCTCGACGTCGACGACGATCTCGTGTCCGATCCGGCCGTCGCCGCCGAGCAACCGGCACTCGCCAGCGACCGGCTCCCCGCCGCACCACACCGTGTTCCGGGCCGCCATCGCCACCGGTATCCGCGACTGGTTGGTCTGCACCGCCAGCAGCACCGAATCAGCCGACAGAGAGGTGGTCTGCAGCGGTTCGAGGTGCTCGTCGGCCAGGTCGCGGTAGCGCTCGACGAGGGAATTCCGGACCGTGCCGTCCAGCAGGGAACGGATCTCGACCCGGCCCGACCAGTCCTCGGCCACGATCGTCGTCTCGAGGGCACAGGCGTGCGGGACGTTCATGGCGACGAACCGGCGCTGCCGCACCGAGGTGGTGCGGCCCGCGGCGTCGCGGAAACGCAGCCGCCGGGTGAGGACGGCGCGGCGCAGATCGAGGTACTGGTGGTAGTCGAGCAGTTCGGCCGAGTCGAGGTCGAACCACTGCCCGCCGTCGACGCGGAAGGTCACCGGTAGCCAGTTCGGCAGGTTCACCAGACTCTCGTGGTCGACGATGCTCCCCGATACCTCGTCGTCGAGACGGTTGAAGATCCCGGCCACGTAGGTGCCGGGGTAGTGCACGCCGTCGGCCCGGGATTCCGGAGCGCAGCCACGGGTGGCGAAGTAGCCGTTGCCGACGGTGCAGAGGGCCTCGCGCAGCTTCTCGGTGGACGGGTCGTAACCGTCGAAGAACATCGTCCACGCGTCGTCCGGGGGCGGCGCGATCCCCGGATCGCTGCCGAGCAGATCCGCCAGCCGCTGCAGGATCTCGCGCACCCGGTCCGGACCGTCGACCGCGAACTGGGCCGTCGACCGCCGATCACCCTCCCCCGGGTGGCGCACGACGACGCCGATCCCGGTCGACGGCAGGGCCCCGAACGCATCTTCACCGGCGAGATCGTCGCCGATGTAGACCGGCATGGGGTCGCCTGCGCCGCGGACGTGCTCGAGTACCCAGGCCACCGCCCGTCCCTTGTCCCACTCGACGTCGGGGCGCAGTTCGGTGACATCGCGTCCGTGCGTGACGCGGAGCGCGCCGTCCCGGCCGGCCGCATCGCGCACCGCCGCGAGGACCTCGCCCATCCGGTCCGCGGCGACGTGGCGGTGATGAACGGCGACAGCGAAACGCTTGGGTTCCACCAGAACGCCGGGCACGTCGGCCAGGCGGTCCCGGAGGGCGACGGCGATCCGCCCGAGGTCGGGCACCGCACGATCGGCGGCCTCGTGCCGGTGGTACGTGCCGTCCGGACCCACGAGCTCGAAGCCGTGGTTACCCGCGTACCAGAGGCCAGGCACGCCGACCCGTGCCTGCAGGTCGGCCACATCGCGGCCGCTGATCACGCCGACCGGGCAGTATCGGGCGAGCCGGGCGAGTTCGTCCGCCGCGCCGTCGACGAGGGTGGCCGCACCGGGATCGTCCACGAGGTGGGCGAGGGTGCCGTCGAAGTCCAGGAACACGGCGTAGCGACGGGTGCGCAGCATGGCGGTCGCCTGGTGCCGGGATGCCAACGCATCCGGGATCTCCGACAGCCGGCGGTCGTGGGGGCGCGATTCGACCGGGGGCCGCGTCATCGGCCCGGCTCGGATGGTGAGTACATGGCAGTCTGTCCCTCGGCGCCGTTGCGGAACAGGCCCACAGGAGTTTTCCCGATTCTACGATGTGCTCGCCGACGGGCAGGCCCGTTTCGATCGCCGGAACCCGCCCCTCGATGATCATCGGCGGACACCCGCCGCGCAGGCGTACGCGCGAACCGGCACCGCTGTCCGGAGTCAGACCTCCAGCTGCTCGGCCTCCTCGATCGCCGCCTGCAGCTGGTCCAGCAGCGCGCGGGCCTGCGCGATGTCGAGAGCGACACCGAGGCCTTCCGGCAGGTCGAGCACGACGCCGGGTCCGTTCGCGCGGGCGGTGACGGGATGATCGCCGGTCGTATCGGTCACGGCTGGGTCCTTCCGGTTCGGGGCACGGTTGCCGGGTCTCAGTCTGCCCGGAAGAACTACCGTGTGGGTGCGGGCGCACAGGCCGGTGCCGGAAGGGTGGATCGATGGCTGTCACGAGCGCCGGGATTCTGCTGTACCGGATCGACGGTGCCGGTGCGCTCGAGGTGTGGATCGTGCACCCGGGTGGCCCGTACTGGACCGGCAAGGACGAGGCGGCCTGGTCGATTCCCAAGGGTGTGTACGGCGACGACGAGGATCCGTTCGCCGTGGCGCTACGGGAGTTCGAGGAGGAATGCGGGATGACCGCGCCCGCGGTGGACTACGAGATGCTCGGCCGGTTCAAGCAGCCCTCCGGGAAGATCGTCACCGTCTACGCCGCCGAGACCGCCGCGGATCTCGCCTTCGTCGGCAGCAACACCTTCGACCTGGAGTGGCCGCCGCGGTCCGGAAAGGTGCAGAGCTTCCCCGAGGTGGACGACGCTCGCTGGTTCCCGCTCGCCGTCGCGGACGTCAAGCTCGTGAAGGGGCAGCGCCCGATCCTCGCCCGGCTACGTGAGCGGGTGCACGCGGCCGGCCGGTCGTCCGCGGGGACGCCCGGGAGCGGAACGGAGGACGCGGGCAAGTGAGCAAGACCGTGCTGATCACCGGGGGCGGGCGGGGGCTCGGCCGGGTCACGGCCGGGAAGCTCGCCGCCCGAGGGCACCATGTTCTGCTCACCGCGCGTACCCGGGCTGCCGCGGAGGACGCCACCGAAGCGATACAGCGCACCGATCCCGACGCTCGGGTCGAGCCGCGCTGGGTCGAGCTGTCCTCCCTGCAACAGGTCCGGTCCTTCGCCGTCGCGGAAGCCGAGCGCGGCGAACCGATCGACGTGCTGCTGCACGTCGCCGGCATCCTGCAGACGAGCAAGGAACGCCGGCTCACCGTCGACGGGTACGAGGAGACCCTCGCCGTCAACGTCCTGGCCCCTTTCCTGCTCACCGAACTGCTCATGCCCGCACTCGCGCGCAGTCCGTCGGCGCGTATCGTCACCGTCGCCTCGCGGTTGCACCTGCCAGGATCCCGCGGCGCGCCGGTGGATTTCGACTTCGCCGACGTCCAGCTCGAACACGGTTACAACCCCGACCGGGCATACAAGAATTCGAAGCTGGCGGTGCTGTGGTTCACCTACGAACTCCAGCGCCGCCTCGAGGGGCGTCCGATCACCGCGAACGCCGTGTGCCCCGGTTTCGTGCCCACCACTGCGGCCGCGAGCACTCGCGGCCTGATGCGGCTGTTCATGGCGCACGTATTACCGCACATGCCCTTCGCCACGTCCGTCGACGCGGCTACCGATTCGCTGGTCTTCATGGCGGTCGACCCGTCGCTCGACGGGATCGGCGGCCGGTTCTACGGCGAGTACCACGAGATCGACTCGAGCCCGCAGTCCCACGACGTCGCGCAGGCCCGGCAGTTCTGGGAACTCGCCGAACGCCTCACCCGCGTGGTGTGACCGCACAGCCCACGACCGGCACAGCCGCGCGGGCGCCGGTCAGCCGCGGCGACAATAGGGGGCGCGGCTGACCGGGAACGCCGCGGATGCTGACGGTGCCCCCGGCAGGACTCGAACCTGCGACCTAGAGATTAGAAGGCTCTTGCTCTATCCAGCTGAGCTACGGAGGCGCGGCCAAAATCTTAACCGCTTGCCGGTACGGGCCGGACCGAGGCCCCGGCGCTGCCGGGACGGTGGGCTCGCCTGTCCCGATCGGGGGACGAATCCGCCGGTCGCCCGGCATGCGCGGGCATACACTCCGTAGGTAGTTGAAATGTGAGGTATGCCACATGCAAGTACCTTCGGCTTTCGAATACGAGCGCGCCACCGGCATCGAGCACGCAATCGCTCTACTGGACGAACGCGGCGAGGAAGCCCGGGTCGTCGCGGGTGGGCACAGCCTTCTGCCGATGATGAAACTCCGGCTCGCCGCCCCCGAGTGTCTGATCGACATCAACGACCTGGCCGGCGAACTCGGCTACATCACCGTCGAGCCCGACGTCGTGCGGATCGGCGCGCTGGCGCGGCACCGCGAACTCCTCGAATCCGAGGCGCTCGCCGAGATCTTCCCGATCTTCCGGGACGCCGAACGGGTCATCGCCGACCCGGTGGTGCGCAACCGCGGCACGATCGGGGGGTCGCTGTGCCAGGCCGATCCGGCCGAGGACCTGTCCACCGTGTGCCAGGTCCTCGACGCATCGGTCGTGCTGCGCGGTCCGGGCGGCGGCCGGACGCTGACGATGGACGAGTTCCACCTGGGCCCGTACGAGACGACCGCCGCCGCCAACGAACTGCTCGTCGAGGTCCGGCTGCCGCGACGGGGACGTGGGTCGAGCGCCTACGCCAAGGTCGAGCGACGAACGGGGGACTGGGCGATCGCCGCCGCCGGTGCCGCAGTGTGGATGAGCGACGGCGCCATCGACGACGCCCGCGTCGGCCTCACCGCGGTCCGGGCAGATCCGCAGGCCCTGGCCGGCATCTCCGACCGGCTGCGCGGCGCGACGCCGTCCGAGGACCTCTACCGCGAGGCCGGCGAACTCGCCGCCGCCGCGAGCGACCCGGTCGCGGATCAGCGCGGGACTGTCGACTACAAACGCCACCTCGCCGCGGAACTCACGGTGCGGACCCTGCGCCGCGCCGTCGAGCGGCTCACCACCTCCGAAAGGGGTTGACCCGATGCGTGTTTCGATGAGCGTGAACGGGGACGAGGTCAGTGCCGAGGTGGAACCGCGGCTGCTGCTCGTCCACTTCCTGCGCGATCACCTCGGCCTGACCGGCACGCACTGGGGCTGCGACACCAGCAACTGCGGCACGTGCGTCGTCGCCGTCGACGGCGAGCCCGTCAAGTCGTGCACCATGCTCGCCGCGATGGCGAGCGGTCACGACGTGCGCACCGTGGAGGGACTCGAGCGCGACGGTGTGCTCGACCCCGTGCAGGAGGGATTCATGCGCTGCCACGGGTTGCAGTGCGGCTTCTGCACCCCCGGCATGATGATCACCGCCCGGGCCCTGCTCGACCGCAACCCGGACCCCGACGAGCAGACCATCCGCGAGGCGATCTCCGGACAGATCTGCCGCTGTACCGGCTACACCACCATCGTGCGGTCCGTCCGCTGGGCCGCCGAGCACCCCGCCACCGAGAAGGCGCCGTCATGACCGCTGTCGACCCGACCCCCGAGTTGCTCGACACCGTCGACAACGACGAGAAGCCCTGCGGCCACGGCCGCATGCTGCGCAAGGAGGACCCGCGGTTCATCCGCGGACACGGGCGCTTCGTCGACGACGTGCAACTGCCCGGAATGCTGCACCTGGCGATCCTGCGCTCCCCGGTCGCGCACGCGAGGATCCTCGGCATCGACACCAGCGCCGCGCAGGCCCACCCGAAGGTGCGGGCCGTCGTCACCGGCGCCGATCTCGCGGACAAGGGCCTGGCCTGGATGCCGACCCTGTCCAACGACGTCCAGGCCGTCCTCGCCACCGACAAGGTCCGCTTCCAGGGCCAGGAGGTCGCCTTCGTCGTCGCCGAGGACCGGTATTCCGCGCGCGACGCCCTCGAACTCATCGACGTGGAGTACGACATCCTCGATCCGGTCGTCGACGTCCGTCGCGCGCTCGCGCCCGAGGCCCCGGTGATCCGCACCGATCTCGAAGGCAAGACCGACAACCACTGCTTCGACTGGGAAACCGGGGACGCCGCCGCCACCGAAGCCGCGTTCGCGAAGGCCGACGTGATCACCCGGCAGGAGATGGTCTATCCCCGGGTGCACCCGGCGCCGATGGAAACCTGCGGTGCCGTGGCCGATTACGACCGGATCACCGGCAAACTCACGCTGTGGTCGACGAGCCAGGCGCCGCACGCCCACCGCACCCTCTACGCCCTCGTCGCGGGCCTGCCCGAACACAAGATCCGCGTGATCGCCCCGGACATCGGCGGCGGGTTCGGCAACAAGGTACCGATCTATCCCGGATACGTCTGCGCGATCGTCGCCTCCCTCGTCACCGGCAAGCCGGTCAAGTGGATGGAGGACCGCAGCGAGAACCTGGTGAGCACCGGCTTCGCACGCGACTACGTGATGGTCGGTGAGATCGCCGCGACCCGCGAGGGGAAAATCCTCGCGATCCGCACCCAGGTCCTCGCCGACCACGGTGCGTTCAACGGCACCGCCGCCCCGGTGAAGTACCCGGCCGGGTTCTTCGGGGTGTTCACCGGCAGCTACGACATCGAGGCCGCCTACTGCCACATGACCGCCGTCTACACCAACAAGTCGCCCGGCGGCGTGGCCTATGCGTGCTCGTTCCGCATCACCGAGGCCGTCTACCTCGTCGAACGGCTCGTGGACTGCCTGGCCTACGATCTCGAGCTCGATCCGGTGCAGCTGCGGCTGCAGAATCTGCTTCGCCCCGAACAGTTTCCGTACACCAGCAAGACCGGATGGAAGTACGACTCCGGCGACTATGCGACCACGCTGCGCAAGGCGGCGGAGATGGTCGGGTACGAGGAGTTGCGCCGCGAGCAGGCCGAGCGCCGCGCGCGGGGCGAACTGATGGGCGTCGGCGTGGCGTTCTTCACCGAGGCCGTCGGCGCCGGCCCCCGTAAGGACATGGACATCCTCGGTCTCGGCATGGCCGACGGCTGCGAGCTGCGCGTGCACCCCACCGGCAAGGCGGTGGTGCGGCTGTCGGTGCAGACCCAGGGCCAGGGCCACGAGACGACGTTCGCGCAGATCGTCGCCGAGGAACTCGGCATCCCACCCGAGGACATCGACGTGGTGCACGGCGACACCGACAACACCCCGTTCGGTCTGGGCACCTACGGCAGCCGGTCCACCCCGGTCTCCGGCGCGGCCGCCGCCCTCGTCGCGCGCAAGGTCCGCGACAAGGCCCGGATCATCGCCTCCGGCATGCTCGAGGTGTCCGTCGCCGACCTCGACTGGACCAAAGGCTCCTTCCACGTCAAGGGTGATCCGACCGCGTCGGTGACCATCCAGGACATCGCGATGCGGGCGCACGGCGCCGGCGATCTGCCCGAGGGTGTCGAGGGCGGACTCGAGGCCCAGATCTGCTACAACCCAGAGAACCTCACCTACCCGTACGGGGCGTACTTCTGCGTCGTCGACGTCGATCCCGGTACGGGCGAGGTGACGGTGCGCCGGTTCCTCGCCGTCGACGACTGCGGCACCCGCATCAACCCGATGATCATCGAGGGTCAGGTCCACGGCGGAATCGTCGACGGCATCGGGATGGCGCTGATGGAGATGATCGAGTTCGACGAGGACGGCAACTGCCTCGGCGGCTCGCTCATGGACTACCTCATCCCCACGGCGATGGAGGTGCCGCACTTCGAGACCGGATTCACCGTCACCCCGTCGCCGCACCACCCGATCGGCGCCAAGGGCATCGGCGAGTCCGCGACGGTCGGCTCGCCGCCCGCCGTGGTCAACGCCGTCGTCGACGCCCTGCGCCCCTTCGGGGTGCGGCACGCCGACATGCCGCTGACGCCGTCGCGGGTGTGGGAGGCGATGCAGGGCCGGCCCACCCCACCGATCTGACCGACCGGCCCCGAACCAGGGAGAGTCACATGGACCTGACGGTGCGTGCCGCGGAACTGACCCGCCGGCGCCGGGCGTTCGTCCGTGCCACCGTGGTGCGCGCCCAGCGGCCGACGTCCGCGCGGCCCGGCGACTGCGCGCTGGTACTGGACGACGGCACGATCGAAGGCTTCGTCGGTGGCCAGTGCACCGAGACCTCGGTGCGGGACGCCGCGCGGCAGGCCCTGACCACGGGGGAGAGCACCCTGCTGCGGGTCCTGCCCGGAACTGCGCAGACCTTCCCGGACACGCCGGGGGCCGTGGTCGCGGTCAATCCGTGCCTGTCCGGCGGTGCGACGGAGATCTTCCTCGAGCCGCAGCTACCCGCCCCGATGCTCGTCGTGTCGGGGTCGACGCCGGTGGCCGAGGCCGTCGCGGACTTCGCCGCGCGGCTCGACTTCGCGGTCGACCGCCTCGAGCCCGGTGCCGCGCCCGCCGCCGACGCCGTGGCCGTCGTCGTGGCGAGCCTCGGTGGCGAGGAGCCGGGTGTCATCCGGGCCGCCCTCGACGCGGGGATCGGCTACGTCGGGCTCGTCGCCAGCCGCCGGCGCGGCGCCGACGTGCTCGCGCAGGCCGAGGTGCGCCCCGACGAACGAGCGCGCGTGCACACCCCCGCGGGTCTCGACATCGGGGCGCGCACCGCCGCGGAGATCGCGTTGTCGATCGTCGCCGAACTGGTGCAGGCGATCCGCCGCGAGAATCTCGGATCTCCCGCCGCGCCGAGCGCATCCCCGCGCACCGCGGTGGACCCGGTGTGCGGAATGACCGTCACCGTGACCGCCGAGACCCCGCATCTGTCCGACGCCGGCACGGATGTGTGGTTCTGCTGCCCGGGGTGCCGTCGCGCCTACGAGAAGGAACACGCCACGTGTTCGTGACGGGGTCGGCCCCGGGAGCCCGCCGATGAGCGTGTTCGACGGCGTCGACGACGTCGTCCGCCGGTTCGACGACCGGGACTACCTGCTCGACGAGGGCACCGCCACCGCCCTGTATCTCGCGGTGGAACTCGGCCGGCCGCTGCTGCTCGAAGGCGAACCCGGCGTCGGCAAGACCACGGCCGCCAAGGCTCTCGCCGCCGCCCTCGGCACCGAACTGATTCGGTTGCAGTGCTACGAGGGTCTCGCCGCGAGCGAGGCGCTCTACGACTGGAACTACCAGCGGCAGCTGCTCGCGATCCGGCTCGCGGAAACCCGCGGCGAGACGCTACGCGAAGCCGACCTCTACACCGAGGAGTTCCTGCTCGAACGACCGGTGCTGCGCTGCGTGCGCCACCGCGGGCCCACCGTCCCGGTGCTGCTCATCGACGAGATCGACCGGGCCGACGACGAATTCGAGGCGCTGCTGCTCGAGTTCCTCGGCGAGTACTCGGTCACGATCCCCGAACTCGGCACCCTCGCCGCCGCGCAGCCCCCGATCGTCGTGCTCACCTCCAACCGCAGCCGCGACCTGCACGATGCGCTGCGCCGGCGGTGCCTGTACCACTGGATCGACTATCCGGACCGGGACCGCGCCGTGGCGATCCTGCGCCGCACCGTCCCCGCCGCGAACCTCGCCCTGGTCGAATCGGCCGCCGACTTCGTCGCCTCCGTGCGCCGGCTGGACCTGGACAAGGCGCCGGGGATCGCCGAGACCATCGACTGGGTGTCCGCGCTCGTGGCGCTCGGCGTGGCGGACCTGGTCCACCCCGGTGCGGTGGCGACGCTGACCGCGCTCGCCAAGACCCCCGACGACCGGACCACCATCCGTGCCGAGTACGAGGAGTTCCGCGCGTGAGCAGCGCGCTGCTGCTGCGCGGCGTCGACCTCGCCGCGTTCACCGTCGCGCTCACCGACCGGTTGCGCCGCGGCGGGGTGCCCGTCGCCCCGACCGCCGCCGCGACCCTGGTGCGGGCGTTGCGCCTGCACCCGCCGCGCACCCGCAGTCGCCTGTACTGGACCGCGCGGGTCGCCCTCGTCGACCGGCAGGACGCGCTCGAGGCGTTCGACGCCGTCTTCGCCGAGGTCTTCGACCAGCAGGTGATCGCCGTCGACCCGCACGCCCGGCGCAGCGGCCCCGACGGGACGACGGGCGCGGGGGAGACCACCGTGCCGGGGCCGCACGCGCCACCCGGGGCGCCGCAGGCCGGTGTGCCGTGGCACACCCGCGGCCCGCGCCGCTCCGGCGACCCCGGCGAGACGGCCCGGCCCGGGCCGTGGGCGCCGAGCCCCGTCGAGATCCGCGCCGACCAGCCGTTCGGCGACCTGCGGCCCGAGGACCTGCGCCTCCTGGGCCAGTGGCTCGAGCAGGCCCGCGTGCGCTGGCCGCGGCGCCCCGGCCGCCGCCGCACGCCGCACCACCACGGCCGCCTCGACGTGCGGGCCACCCTCGCCGCCTCCCGGCACACCGGCTTCGAACTGGTCCGTCTGCGCCGGGCCCGGCCGATCCGCCGGCCGCGCCGGATCGTGGTGCTGTGCGACGTGAGCCGGTCCATGCACGGCTACGCCGACACCTACCTGCACCTGATGCGGGCCGCGGTGCGCGCCGGCGATGCCGAGGTGTTCGCGTTCTCCACGAGCCTGACCCGGCTCACCGCGACCCTGGCGCACCGCTCCGCCGAGCACGCCGTCGCCCGAGCCAACGACACGGTCGTCGACCGCTACGGCGGAACCCACATCGCCCGCAGCTTCGAGGCGTTGCTCGCCTCCCACCACGGCAACCTGCTGCGCGGCGCCGTCGTGTTCGTCGCCTCCGACGGGTGGGACAGCGACGATCCGCAGGCGCTCGGCCGGGCGGTCGCGCGGATACGTCGCCGCTCTCACCGGCTGGTGTGGCTGAACCCGCGGGCCGGCCGACCCGGCTACCGTCCCGAGACCGGGCCCATGGCGGCCGCGCTGCCGCACTGCGACGCGCTGCTCGCGGCCGACACCCTCGCCGCCCTGCGCGCGGTGTTCGATCTCGACCCGGTCGCCGGGCGGGTGGCGCACGTCTCCGACGGCCCGTCGTAGCGGCGCTCGCCGAGGTCCTACCCTGGTAGGTATGGCATCACCCGAGCTCGCGTCGGCCGCGCCGACCTCCTCACCGCCGGCCGGGCGGCGCAACACGTCGGCACTGTACGTCCTCCTCGGGCTCGTCGCCGCGGTCGTCGCGCCGATCGTGGTCGGCCTGTCCGCGGCGCAGGCACTGGTGCTGCTGGGCATCCCGGACCCGGGACCGCTCACCACCTACGGACTGCCCGCCGTGCGGGCGATCGCGGAGATCGCCGCCGTCGCCGCGGTCGGATCATTGTTCTTCGCCGCGTTCCTGGTGCCGCCGCAGCGCACCGGGGTGCTGGACGTGGGCGGCTACCGGGCCGTGCGCACCGCGGGCACCGCCGCCCTGATCTGGGCGTTGTGCTCGGCGGTGCTGGTGCCGCTGACCCTGTCCGACACCTCCGGGCAGCCGCTGGCCGAGGCCCTGAAGCCGGAGAACCTGTGGGGCGCGATCGGGCAGGTCGACACCGCGCTCGCGTGGGCGTGGACGGCAGCGCTCGCCCTGATCCTGGCGGTGCTGATCCGCGCCGCGGTGCGCTGGTCGTGGGTGCCGTACCTGCTGCTGCTGTCGCTGGTGACCCTGATGCCTCTGGCCCTGACCGGGCACTCGTCGTCGGGCGGGTCACACGACATGGCCACCAACAGTCTCGTGCTGCACCTGGTCGCGGCGTCGCTGTGGGCGGGTGGCCTGTTCGCCCTGCTCGCCCACGGGTGGCGCCGCGGCGCGCACACCGACCTCGCGGCCCGCCGGTTCTCGTTCGTCGCCGGGCTGGCGTTCGCGGTGATGGCCCTGAGCGGCGTCGTCAACGCCGCGGTGCGGTTGCCCGCGGACGAGTTGCTCACCAGCACCTACGGCCGGTTGATCGTGGCCAAGGCGCTGGCATTGATCGTCCTGGGTGTCCTCGGATGGATGCAGCGGCGCCGTGCGCTGCCCGCGCTCGAGGCGAATCCCGACGATCGGGGCGCGCTCGTCCGGTTCGCGGCCGTCGAGGCCGTCATCCTCGCCGCCACGGTCGGCCTGGCCGTGGGGCTGGGTCGCACCCCGCCGCCCCCGCCGGCGACGGTGCCGTCGCTGCTCGAGGTGGAGCTCGGCTACAACCTGGACGGCCCCCCGACGCTCGGCACCCTCTTCTTCGGCGCGTGGCGCTTCGACCTGATCTTCGGCACGGCCGCCCTCGTCCTCGCGGTGGCCTACGCGATCGGGCTGTGGACGCTGCGCCGGCGCGGCGACAGCTGGCCCGTCGGCCGGTCCATCGCCTGGTTCTCCGGCTGCTTCGTGCTGTTCGTCGCCACGTCGTCGGGCGTGGGCATGTACTCGCCGGCGATGTTCAGCGTGCACATGGGCGCCCACATGGCGATGTCGATGCTGGCGCCCGTGCTGCTCGCCCTCGGCGGGGCGATGACCCTGGCGTTGCGGTCCTTCACCCCGGCGGGCCGCGACGGCTATCCCGGTCCGCGGGAGTGGCTGCTGGCGTTTCTGCACAGCCCGCCGTCGCGGTTCTTCACCCATCCGGTCGTGGCGTCGGTGATGTTCGTCGGCGGCTTCTACGCGCTGTACCTGGGCGGGATCTTCGAGGCCAACGCCGACAGCCACGCCGCGCATGTGCTGATGAACCTGCACTTCCTGATCAGCGGCTACCTGTTCTACTGGGTCGTGATCGGCGTGGACCCGTCGCCGCGGGACGTGACGCCGGTGACGAAGCTGGCGATGGTGTTCGGCTCCCTGCCGTTCCACGCGTTCTTCGGCGTGACGTTGATGAGCATGGGCACGGTGATGGCCGAGTCCTACTACCGCGGGCTCGGCCTGGCCTGGAACAGCGACCTGTTCGCCGACCAGAAGGTGGGGGGCAGCATCGCCTGGTCGGCAGGGGAGATCCCGCTGGTGCTGGTCATGCTGGCGCTGCTGGTGCAGTGGTCGCGCAGCGACGAGCGCACCGCGCGACGGGTGGACCGCGCCGCCGAACGCGACGACGACGCCGATCTCGCCGCCCACAACGCGATGTTCGCCGAGCTGGCCCGACGGGACCACGAGGGTCGCTAGGTCCGCCGCCGCGCGGCCTCGGTGCGCTGCCGCCGCGTGGCCTCCGTGCGCAGCCGCACGATCACCGCGGACAGCACCGCCACGCCCGCCGCGCCGCCCGCCGTGACGGCGGCCGGGGTGGAGGTGAATCCGGTGTCGCCGCTGCGGGCCACCGCGATCCACACCAGGCCCCACGCCATGGCCCCGGCGACGGCGAGCCGCCCGTGCCCGGCGACGGCCAGGAGTACCGACACCGCGGCGACCGCGACCAGGACGATCACCGCCCAGATGTCGGCGCCCAGCGAGAACGGGTCGACGTCCGCGGCGCGCAGCGCCGCCGCCGTGTTCGCGACGGTGGCCACCGCGACCCAGCCCAGGTACAGGAACATCGTGCCGTCCACGACGACGGCTTCCACGCGGGACGACGGCGCGGTGCGGGTCAGGCCGAGGAAGATCCGAACCAGCACGGCCAGCAGCGCGACGATGACCGCGACGCTGAGCGCGAGCAGTTCGAGCTGCACGACCAGGATCCACGCGGCGTTGAGCAGCATCGACGCGGCGATCCACCAGCCGAGCGCCCGCTGGCGGGGATCGGCGTGGTGCGCGGGCAGCGCCTGCCACACCGCGAGTGCCAGCAGACCCGCGTAGATCACCGACCAGATCGCGAACGCCGGACCGCCCGGCGCCACCGCCGTCGCATCGGCCGACAGCGCCCCGTCGGCCACCTCGGAGATCGGTGTGCCCACCACGGCCCCGGAGCCGAGGAAGGAGAGTGCGACCGCGGCGATCGCCGACCCGGCGACGCCTGCGACGCGGAGCCGGTCGGAGGAGGTGGCCTGAGGTCGCGTCGAGCTCGCCGGGAAAGTCGTCATCTCCGGAAGATGCCCGGCGTCACCGTGTCCGAAACGTCCCGTCTGCCAGGGCGTCGCTGCTAGGTTTGAGCGCCTGTAGGTTCGAGCGCCTGCACCGACGACGGGAGGACGCGATGAGGGGAACCGGGTGGCGGCTGCGGGCACTCGCGTGCATCGGGGCCGTGGCTGCCGGGCTGGTCGTGCCTGCGACGGCCGGCGCGCAGCCCGGGCCCGGCACGGTGGTCGCGGTCGAGTCACTGCCCGGCGAGCTGTCGGTGCCGGGAGCGGCCACGGCCGAGCGACTGACCTTCCGCACCCAGTGGCGGTCGGGTGCGTCGACGACCGCCTCGGGTGTCCTGTACCTGCCCCCGGGTCAGCCGCCCGACGGTGGCTGGCCGGTCGTGTCGTGGGCCCACGGCACCGTCGGAGTCGGCGACGAGTGCGCCCCGTCGCGCAACCCGCGCACCGACCGCGACCGGGCGTACCTCGGGCACTGGCTGTCCCGGGGCTACGCCGTGGTCGCCTCCGACTATCCCGGCCTGGGCGGCGACGGCCTGCACACGTATCTCGACGGGCCGAGCGCCGCGAACAGCGTCGTCGACGTCGTCCGGGCCGCCCGCGCCGCCGAGCCGTCGCTGTCGAACCGCTGGATCGTGATCGGCCAGTCGCAGGGCGGCCACGCGGCGCTGCACACCGCGCTCCTGGCGACGTCGCGGGCCCCCGAACTCGACTTCCGCGGCATGATCGCCACCGGCGCGCCGTCGAACCTCGAGACGTTGTTCCCGTTCGGCGGTCCCGGCTTTCCGGATCTGGGCCTCGACGGAACCACCGTGTTCCTGTCCTACGTCCTGGCCGGTCTGCGAGTCGCACGGCCCGACGTGGACGTGAACAGCTACCTCACCCCGGTCGGGCGGGACGTGGTCGACGACGCGGAGCGGCTCTGCTACGCCGAACTCAGCGACCGCGTCGACGGCATCGGAGTGGGGGAGATCCTCGCCCGCCCGCTCGGCGACGACCGCATGCGCGCGGCCCTCGCCGACTACATGGGAGTGCCCACCCGTGGCTACGACCGACCGCTGTTCCTCGGCCAGGGATTGCGCGATCAGGTCGTGCCGGCGCCGCTGTCGTTCAAGCTCGTCGCCGACCTGTGGTCCGGGGGTACAAACGTCGACTACCGCACCTACCCCAACGGGCATTCCGAGACCATGTTCGACGCACTGCCGGCCACCACACCGTTTGCGGCGACCCTGTTCGGCGGGTAGAGCCGCTGTTCGTGCGGGGCCCGGTGATTGTCGAGGCTGCTGCGGGTCGACGCGTCAGCTGACGCGGGCGCAGGGCCGCAAGATGTTCGACCTGCACGAGGCCGGCGCGAAGACTGTGGTCGCCGGCAAATCGGCCCAGTCAGCCGAATCCGGCGACGATGAGGGTGTCGCCTTCTCGACAGGTGGCGAGGGCTTCGCACAGTCCGGGCCGATGTCGTGGCCCCGTCCCGCGGTGCGCGAGTGGTGTGCTGTTGTGTTACAGGGCGTCGGGTCGACGGCCGTCGATCCGTATGACAGGCAGCCACGTCGCGAGGGTCCGGCCCAATGAACCGACAAGACGTTCGCCGAACACGCACAGGGTCTGCTCCCACGGGTGTCCGAACGTGCCCTCGCTGAGGTCGTCGCGCAGAAAGAGGTGGTAGTCGCCGTTGGGGTAGACCGGAACCCGCCACTCGGTGTCCGGGGTGGCGGCATGCACGGCCGTATCGAGCCGATAGCAGGTGTGCTGCCAGTCCAGCACCACGAACATCGGGTCCTCGGGGAAATCTGAGACGAAACAACGTAACGCTTCGGCGTTGATCGCATCGAAGCGGCTCTGCCACGCGCCTGCGATGTCGGCAGGCGCGGTGAGATCGAACGTGATCGACGGTGTCGGTTCTGCCATCGCCGGCCAATCCGACTCGGTAAGACCAGGCCGGAACCTGAACCGGTCGGTGAACTGATCCCAGTACCGGTTCTGGTCGTCGAGTGTGGTCCAGCCCGGGGGCAACGGGCTACCGAAGTCGAGTGTGTGTCTCATCATGGCGCGTCTCCTCGTAACCGGTACCGCCGCGCCCACAGCGATACCTCTGTTGCTGTGCGGGACCATCACAAGGGCGGGGTCACACGTGGCGTCGCCGCCAGGTCCACACGCACAAGGCAATTCCCACGAGTGATATCGCAGGTAGTACCCATCTCCACCGACGCAATGTCATGAACCGCTGGTACTGCTCGTTCGACAGGAACTGCAAACCCGGCTGATTCACGGTGGGCGGATCCCACCAGTAACTGCCCGAGCCGGTCAGCACCTGAGGCCATGCGAAGACACTCACCGCAGCCGCGATGACGATGCAGGTCGCCGGGAATGCCACCCAGAACCACGGAAACCCGGAAGCGCGTTCCACCCGGTCTCGCTGTCGCACCACCACGCCCGCCACCAGCCCCATCAGCGCCAGAACTCCGAACACCAACCATGCCATGCGCTCGGACGATACGGCCCTTCCGCTGGAAGGTCGGGAAACCAACGTACGGAGTGCTGTTCGAAGATCGTCGAACAGCACAGCAGCCTGGGCCCACGGAGCGGTGACATCGAGACCACAACCGGCCGATCCCGAGCTCCAGGTGGCCGGCGGAGCGTAGCGTGCGAAACGTGTGATCCGGGGGCCGTAGTTCGGGGAGAGTCAGGACGGAAGGGATCGGACCGATGGCGAAGATGAGCCGCGCCACCACGATCGAGGCGCCCGTGGCGGAGGTGTTCGAGTTCGCGAAGGACGTCGGGAAGTTGTGGGTCTGCTTTCCCGAGTGCGCGGTGAGGGACGTCGACCTCACCCCGGACGGGGTCGGGACGAGTGCCGAGTGGTTCGAGAAGCTGCTGGGCCTGCACCTGAAAGGGCGCGTGGAGTACACCGAGGTCGTCCCCGGCGAGCGCATCGTGGCCCGATCCAGCATGGGACCGGTCTGGACCTTCACGTTCGCGCCGCAGGACGGCGCGACGAGCCTGACCTTGGACTGCGAATGGACACTCGACGTGCCGGTCGTCGGGGTGCCCGTCGAGGAGTTGATGTTCAAGTTGAGCGGGGGTGACATCGAACGGATGCTCGCCACCGTGAAGGCGCGGGTCGAGGGTGCCCGGACTCCGGCCGCGCCGCCGAGCGCGCGTGCGGCGCAGAGCATCACGATCGATGCCCCCGTCGAGAAGGTGTTCGGGTTCGCGCGCGACATCGGGAAGCTGTGGTCCGCTCACCCGAACATGGCGGTCCGGGAGGTCCACTCGACCCCGGACGGTGTCGGGTCGAGCGCCCAGTGGTTCGGAGGACTCCTCGGCCTGCACTTCGAGGGTCACGTCGAGTACGTCGAGGTCGTCCCCGACGAGCGCATCGTCGTCCGGTCGACGCCTGGGGCGGGCATCGAGTTCCTGTGGACGTTCACGTTCGCGCCCGCGGACGGCGGCACCGAGGTGAAGCTGGAAGGGACCTCGCACGTCGCCGTCCTCGTCGCCGACGTCCCCCTCGGGGATCATCTCCCGAAATGGACCGAGAGCAGCATGCAGCAGATGCTGGCCCACCTGAAGACCCGGATCGAGCGTGCGGGCTGACCCGAGCCGGACGTGCCAGGTGCCGACTCGCACCGTCTCGGCCGGCACGCCGTCCCCGACCGTGCGTCCTCGTCGCGGGGAGACCCGAGGAGATCGGGGGACGAGCCGACTCCGTCGCGAGAGCGGGGTACGCCGGGCGCTGTGGGCGGTCTGCGCCTCGTCGACCGTGTTGTTCCCGGCCGGGCTGTGCCCGCCCGTCGCGGTCGCCGAGCCGGCGCCCGGGGCGGTGATGTCGGTGGAGCCGCTGCCACCCGAGCTGTCCGTGCCGGGCGCTGCGGTCGCCGAGCGGTTCACCTACCGCACCCAGTGGCGGTCCGGTGCCGCCGCCGTCGACACCGGGGTGCTGTTCCTGCCGCCGGGCCCGGCACCCGAGGGCGGCCGGCCGGTGGTGTCGTGGGCCCACGGCACCGTCGGTCTCGGCGACGACTGCGCCCCGTCGCGCAACCCCCGCGTCGACCGGGAGCAGCGGTATCTCGCGCACTGGCTGTCGCAGGGCTACGCCGTGGTGGCCGCCGACTACCCCGGACTGGGCACCGACGGTCTGCACACGTATCTCGACGGGCCCACGGCCGCGAACAGCATGATCGACGTCGTGCGGGCGGCGCGCGCAGTCGAGCCGTCGCTGTCGCCGCGCTGGGTCGTCGTCGGGCAGTCGCAGGGCGGGCACGCGGCGCTGCACGCCGCACGCCGGGCCACGGCGCGCGCACCGGAGCTCGACTTCCGCGGCGCCGTCGCCACCGGGGCGCCGTCCAACCTCGAACTACTGTTCCCGTTCGGCGTGCCCGGCTTCCCCGACCTCGGGCTGGACGGCCTCGTCCCGTTCAGTGCCTACATCATGGCCGGGCTGCGGGCGGCACGACCCGACCTCGGGGTCGACAGTTACCTCACGCCCGTCGGCCGCGAACTCGTCGACGCCGCCGAGCGCCTCTGCTACAGCGAGCTCGAGGACCGCGCCGCCGGTGTGGCCGTCGGGCAGCTGCTGTCCCGGCCGCTGGGTGACGACCGGATGCGGGCCGCGCTCACGGACTACCTCGGCGTCCCGGCCCGCGGTTACGACCGGCCCCTGTTCCTGGGCCAGGGCCTGGACGACCGGATGGTGCCCGCACCCTTGTCGGTCAAGCTCGTCGCCGACCTGTGGGCCGGCGGTGCCGACGTCGACTACCGCACCTATCCGGCCGACCACTTCGCCACGCTCTTCGAGGCCCTCCCCGACACCACGGGGTTCGTCGCCGCCCGATTCGTCCGGTAACGCCGGACGGTCGGGGACCGACGTGCGAGGTGGTGCCTGCCGACGACCGGCACGCGCGTCGGACGAGCGGAGGATTTCATGGGCCGGACCAGGCGGTGGCGGTGGGCGCTGTGTGCGGTCGGTGCGGTGCTGGCGGGCGGGCTCACCCCGTCCGTCGCCGGGGCCGAACCCGCAGCCGCAGACCCCGGCACGATCGTCTCGGTCGAGCCGTTGCCGCCCGAACTGTCGGTGCCCGGCGCAGCGGTCGCCCAGCGGCTCACGTACCGCACCGAGTGGCGCTCCGGCGCGCCGGCCGTGGGCACCGGGGTGCTGTTCCTGCCTCCGGGCCCCGCCCCGGAGGGGGGCCGCCCGGTGATCTCCTACGCCCACGGCACCGTCGGCATCGGCGACGACTGCGCGCCGTCGCGGAATCCGCGCGCCGACGTCGAGCGGCCGTACCTCGAACACTGGCTCGCCCAGGGGTACGCCGTCGTGGCGGCCGACTACCCGGGACTGGGCACCGACGGCGTCCACACCTACCTCGACGGCCAGAGCGCCGCCGACAGCGTCGTCGACATCGTGCGGGCGGGCCGTGCCGCCGAGCCGTCGCTGTCGCCGCGGTGGGTCGCCGTCGGTCAGTCGCAGGGCGGGCACGCGGCGCTGCACACCGCACACCGGGCCTCATCGCGCGCACCGGAGCTCGACTTCCGCGGCACGGTCACCACCGGGGCGCCGTCCAACCTCGAGCGGCTGTTCCCCTTCGGCGGGCCCGGATTCCCCGACCCGGGTTTCGAAGGTCTGGTCGCGTTCAGCTCCTACATCTTCGCCGGACTCCGCGCCGCCCATCCCGACCTGGACGTGAACAGCTACCTGACCCCCACCGGGCGTGAGTTCGTCGATGCGGCCGAACGACTCTGCTACAACGAGCTCGACGCGCTCGCCGGCGACGTCCGGGTCGGCGACCTGGCGGCGCGGCCGCTGTCCGAAGGCCGTTTCCCCGCCGTGTTCGCCGACTACCTGGGCGTCCCGACCAGCGGGTACGACCGCCCGATGTTCCTCGCCCAGGGCATCCACGACACGATGGTCCCCGCGCCGTTGTCGGCCGGGCTCGCCGCCGACCTGCGGGCGGCGGGTGCCGACCTCGACTACCGGGTGTACGTCGCCGGGCACAACACGACCATGACCCGTTCCCTGCCCGACACCACCCCGTTCGTGGCGCGGCTGTTCGCCTCGTAGCCGGTCCGCTTCCGGTCTCACCGGACCGGGCCGGTCGTCCGGGATGTGGTGTCCGCGGGTCGGCCCGATACGCTGGACCTATGGCGGAGTTCATTTACACGATGAAGAAGGTGCGCAAGGCGCACGGTGACAAGGTCATTCTCGACGACGTCACCATGAGCTTCTACCCGGGTGCCAAGATCGGTGTGGTCGGACCGAACGGCGCGGGCAAATCGTCCATCCTCAAGATCATGGCCGGGCTGGACCAGCCCAGTAACGGGGAGGCCTTCCTCGATCCCGAAGCCTCCGTCGGCATCCTGCTGCAGGAACCGCCGCTCAACGAGGACAAGACCGTCCGCGGCAACGTGGAGGAGGGTCTCGGCGAGATCAAGGTCAAGCTCGACCGGTTCAACGAGATCGCCGAGCTGATGGCGACCGACTACTCCGACGAGCTCATGGAGGAGATGGGCAAGCTCCAGGAGGAACTCGACCACGCCAACGCCTGGGACATCGACTCGCAGCTCGAGCAGGCGATGGACGCCCTGCGCTGCCCGCCGCCGGACGAGCCGGTCACCCACCTGTCGGGCGGTGAGCGCCGCCGCGTCGCCCTGTGCAAGCTGCTGCTGAGCAAGCCCGACCTGTTGCTGCTCGACGAGCCCACCAACCACCTCGACGCCGAGTCGGTGCTGTGGCTCGAGCAGTTCCTCGCGAGCTACCCCGGTGCCGTCCTCGCCGTCACCCACGACCGGTACTTCCTCGACCACGTCGCGCAGTGGATCTGTGAGGTCGACCGCGGCAAGCTGCACCCGTACGAGGGCAACTACTCCACCTACCTGGAGAAGAAGGCCGAGCGCCTCGAGGTGCAGGGCAAGAAGGACCAGAAGCTGCAGAAGCGCCTGCGCGAGGAGCTCGAGTGGGTCCGGTCCGGCGCCAAGGCCCGCCAGACCAAGAACAAGGCCCGCCTGGCCCGCTACGAGGAGATGGCCGCCGAGGCCGAGAAGTTCCGCAAGCTCGACTTCGAGGAGATCCAGATCCCGACGCCGCCGCGCCTGGGCGACGTCGTGGTCGAGGTCGACCACCTCGACAAGGGGTTCGAAGGCCGCGTGCTGATCAAGGACCTGTCCTTCACGCTGCCGCGCAACGGCATCGTCGGCGTGATCGGCCCCAACGGCGTCGGCAAGACCACCCTGTTCAAGACCATCGTCGGCCTCGAGAAGCCGGACTCCGGCACCGTGAGGGTCGGCGAGACCGTCAAGCTGAGCTACGTCGACCAGTCCCGGGCGAACATCGACCCGAACAAGACGGTGTGGCAGGTCGTGTCCGACGGGCTCGACTACATCGAGGTCGGCCAGAACGAGATGCCCTCACGCGCGTACGTCAGCGCATTCGGCTTCAAGGGCCCGGATCAGCAGAAGAAGGCCGAGGTGCTCTCCGGTGGCGAGCGCAACCGCCTGAACCTGGCACTGACCCTCAAGGAGGGCGGCAACCTGATCCTGCTCGACGAGCCGACCAACGACCTCGACGTCGAAACCCTGAGCTCGCTCGAGAACGCGCTGCAGAAGTTCCCCGGCTGTGCCGTCGTGATCTCCCACGACCGCTGGTTCCTCGACCGCACCTGCACCCACATCCTCGCGTGGGAAGGCAACGTCGAGGAGGGCAAGTGGTTCTGGTTCGAGGGCAACTTCGAGTCGTACGAGGCCAACAAGGTCGAGCGGCTCGGGGCGGAGGCGGCGCGTCCGCACCGCGTCACCCACCGGAAGCTCACTCGTGACTGAGCGGAAGACCTTCACCTGCACGCTGGAGGTGCGCTGGGCCGACTCCGATCGCCTCGGGCACGTCAACAACACGAAGTTCGTGGAGTACATGCAGGAAGCCCGGATCAAGTTCCTGCAGAGCGGCCCGTTCGCGCGCGGCGCCGTGGTGGTGCGGAAGATGGACGTGGAGTTCCTGCGTCCGCTCAAGGACGATTCCGGTCCGATCACCGTCGCCATCTCGGTACTGCACGTGGGCAACAGCTCGTACACCCTGCGGCACGTGATCACCGACGTGCAGGGCAATCCCTGCGGCTCCGGGGACGCGGTGCTCGTCGGGTTCGACCCGCACACCGAGACCGCCCGGCCGCTGTCCGCCGACGAGCGGGCGGTTCTCGAGGAGTACGTCGCCGCGCCGGTCGCCTGACCACCCGGCGCGGGATTCCCCCCTCACACCCGGCGCCGCGGATAGGCTCGCACCAGAGCCTGTCCGCGGCGCTGCCGGTTTCCGGCAGCGAATGAGGGAGTGAGCACCATGGCCGAGTCCGCCCCACCCCACGGGGTTTCGTCGAACCGGCAGCTCGCGGCCTCCGCTCTCGAGGACAGCTACCGGCGTTACGCGGACACCGTCGACGCCCCGGAGCGGGCTCTGGCCGCCCACCTGGACCTCGGCAGGGAGCGACGTGACGCCGCGGTCCTGACCCGCGTCTACCGGCCCGGCGACCGATGGGACATCGGCGCCGCCCTGCAGATCGTCACCGACGACATGCCGCTGCTCGTCGAATCCGTCATCGCGCTGCTGACCCGGCTCGGCGTCGCCATCCGCGAACTGGTCCATCCCGTGGTGTCCGTACGGCGCGACGCGGGCGGCGGCCTGCGCGAGATGGTGGCCGACACCACGCCCCCGTCCGGCTTCGTCACCGAGTCGTGGATACACGTCCAGCTGCATCCGGCCACCGCCGAGGCCACCCTCGATGCCGTGGGCACCGAGATCGGGGGTGTGCTCGCCGACGTCCGGCAGGTCGGTGCCGACACCGCCGAGATGCTCGCCCGGGAACGCGATCTCGCCACCGAACTCGACGCGCTCGCCGAGAACCCGCCGCCGCGGCACGCCGCGGAGGATCTTCGGGAGACGTCGGCGCTGCTGCGCTGGCTCGCGCGGGGCAACTACACCGTCCTCGGCTATCGGCGCTACGACGTCGTCGCCGACGCCTCGGGGACGCGCCGTGCCCGCGCCGTGCCGGGCAGCGGACTCGGGGTGCTGCGCTCCGACCTGGCCGCCGACGACGTGATCGACATGTCGGCAACGGTCGAGGCCGCCGACCGTCCGCTGCTGGTGCTCACCCAGGCGTCCCTGCCTGCCACGGTGCACCGCTCGGTTTACCCGTACTTCGTGGGCGTCGCCGTGCTCGACTCCGACGGCCGGGTCGTCGGCGAGCACCGGTTCCTCGGTGTGCTCGCCGTGACCGCGCTGCACGAGAACGTGCTCGACATCCCGGTGCTGGCCCGCCGGGTACGGGAGGTGGTGGCCCTCGCCGGCGTGGAACTGTCGTCGTTCACCGGCCAGGCCATGCTCGAGGTGCTGCAGGCACTACCCCGGGTGGAACTGTTCTCCGCCGACACCGAGACCCTCTACGAGACCGTCACCGCCGTGGTCGCGATGCGCCGGCAACTCCGGCTGTTCGTGCGGGTGGACCCCTACGGCCGCTTCGTCTCGTGCCTGATCTACCTGCCCCGCGACCGCTACAACACCCGCGTGCGGGTCGCGATGCAGCAGATCCTGCTGCGCGAGTACGGCGGCGGTGCCATCCACTACACCGCCCGGGTCACCGAGGGCGACCTGGCGTTGCTGCACGTGACCATCCGGACTCCACCGGGGCAGGCACTGCCGCGGATCGACACCTCCGAGGACAATCGGCTGCGCATCCAGGCCCTGCTCGCCGAGGCCAGCCGCAGCTGGGACGACCACCTCGCCGACCTGGCCGCCACCGACCACACCGTCGATCCCGTGCTCGTACAGCGCTACGCGGAGGTGCTGCCCGACGGCTACAAGGAGGACTTCGACGCGAGCCGGGCGCTGGCCGACATCGCCCGTCTCGAGGCGCTGCGGGACGGCAGCATCGACCTGCTCCTGTACCGGCAACCCGGCGCCGATCCGCGCCGGTGGCGTTTCACGCTCTACATCGGCAGCGAGGGCATCACCCTCAGCCAGGTGCTGCCGGTGCTGCAGAGCCTCGGCGTCGAGGTGCTCGACGAGCGCCCGTACCAGATCATCCGCGCCGACCGGATGAGCTGCTGGATCTACGATTTCGGGCTGGTCCTGCCCGTCGACGTCGAACCCGACCCGGGCGTGACCACCCGTTTCACCGCGGCGTTCGCCGCCATGTGGCACGGACTGTCGGAACCGGACCGGTTCAACGAACTCGTCCTGCGGGCCGGAATGGGCTGGCGGCAGGCCATGATGCTGCGCGCCTACGCCAAGTACCTGCGGCAGGCCGGCTTCCCCTACAGCCAGTACCGCATCGAAGGAGTCCTGCTCGCGGACCCGGACACCACCGCGCTGTTCGCCGAACTGTTCGAGGCGATGTTCGACCCGGACGAGGCATCTGCCGACCGCGAGCAGGACGCCGCCGCCGAACTGGTCGGCCGGATCGACGCCGTCGTCGGTCTCGACGCCGACCGGATCCTGCGCGGCCTCTTCGGCCTGATCCGGGCGACGTTGCGCACCAACTACTTCGTATCGAGCGACGACGGGGCCGTCCCGCTCTCGCGCCCCGACGCCGCACCCGCCCGGGCCCTGTCGTTCAAACTCGACCCGACCCGCATCGACGAGTTGCCCCAGCCGCGACCGAAGTTCGAGGTGTTCGTCTACGCCCCCGACGTCGAGGGTGTGCACATGCGTTTCGGCGCGGTCGCCCGCGGTGGCCTGCGCTGGTCGGACCGGCGGGAGGACTTCCGCACCGAGATCCTCGGTCTCGCGAAAGCGCAGGCCGTGAAGAACGCCGTCATCGTTCCCGTCGGCGCCAAGGGCGGCTTCGTCGTCAAACGCCCGGTCGCGCCGACCGGCGATGCGGCCGCCGACCGGCAGGCCGTGCGCGCGCAGGGGGAGGCCTGCTACCGGCGGTTCATCGCCGGTCTGCTCGACGTCACCGACAACCTCGACCGAGCGAGAGGCGTGGCCGTGCCGCCGCCGCGGGTCGTCCGCCGCGACGGCGACGACACGTACCTCGTGGTCGCCGCCGACAAGGGCACCGCGACCTTTTCCGACCTCGCCAACGAGGTCGCCCGCGAGTACGGGTTCTGGCTCGGCGACGCCTTCGCCTCCGGCGGATCCGCCGGCTACGACCACAAGGCCATGGGCATCACCGCCCGCGGAGCCTGGGAGAGCGTCAAGCGGCACTTCCGTGAACTGGGCGTCGACACCCAGAGCGAGGACTTCACCGTCGCCGGCATCGGCGACATGAGCGGCGACGTGTTCGGCAACGGAATGCTCCTGAGCACCCACATCCGGTTGGTGGCCGCGTTCGATCATCGGCACATCTTCCTCGACCCCGACCCGGAGCCCGCCGCCTCGTACGCCGAGCGGCGCCGCCTGTACGAGCTGCCCCGCTCGTCGTGGGCCGACTACGACACGGAGCTGATCAGCACCGGTGGCGGGGTGTGGGAGCGTTCCCTGAAATCCGTTTCCCTCAGCGCCGAGGTGCGGAGCGTGCTCGGACTCGACGACGACGTCACCGAGCTCTCACCCCCCGAACTGATCCGCGCGATCCTGCGGGCCCCGGTGGACCTGCTGTGGAACGGGGGCATCGGCACCTACGTCAAGGCCGTCCCCGAAACCGATGCCGACGTGGGCGACAAGAGCAACGACGCGGTCCGCGTCAACGGCGGCACCCTCCGCGCCCGGGTGGTGGGGGAGGGCGGCAACCTCGGCGTCACCCAGCGCGGCCGCATCGAATACGCCCGCGCCGGCGGCAAGATCAACACCGATGCGATCGACAACTCCGCCGGGGTCGACTGCTCCGACCACGAGGTCAACATCAAGATCCTGCTCGACTCGATGGTCACCGCCGGTGCCCTCGACACCGCCGACCGCAACCCGCTGCTCGAATCCATGACCGACGAGGTCGGTCGAATCGTCCTCGAGGACAACATTTCCCAGAACAACCTGCTCGGCTACTCCCGCACCGGCGCCCCCACCATGCTCGCGGTGCACCAGCGGCTGATCGCCGACCTCGTCGCCGAACGCGGAATCGACCGGTCCCTCGAGGCGCTGCCCGGCGACGCCGAGATCGAGCGGCGTCGCCTCGAAGGAGAGGGACTGACCTCGCCCGAGCTGTCCACCCTGCTCGCCCACGTCAAACTCGCCCTCGCCGACGACCTGCTCGACACCGACCTGCCCGACAGCGAGACCTTCGCCGGACGGCTACCCGGCTACTTCCCGCGGCAACTGCGCGAACCCTTCCGCGCCGGCATCCGCTCCCACCCACTGCGGCGGCAGATCGTAGCGACGATCCTCGCCAACGAAACCGTCGACAACGGCGGGATCAGCTACGTCTACCGGCTCTCCGAGGAGGCCGGAGCATCGAGCACCGACGCCATCCGCGCCTACGCCGCCGTCACCGAGATCTTCGATCTGCCCGGCGTGTGGGCCCGCATCCGCTCTGCCGACACGACCACGGCCGTCGCCGACGACCTGCTGCTCGAATCGCACCGCGTCCTCGACCGGGCGTCGCGGTGGCTGCTGTCGAACCGGCCGCAACCTCTGGCCGTCGGCGCCGAGATCAGCCGGTACCGGGCCATGTTCGCGCGGCTCGCCCCCCGGGTGGGGGAGTGGATGCAGGGTCACCACGTGCAGGACCTGAAGGAACGCGCCGAGCCGCTGCTCGCGCGCGGCGCCCCCGAGGAGCTGACGTGGGACGTGTTCCGTCTCCTCGACCAGTTCCCGCTGCTGGACGTGATCGACATCGCCGACATCGCCGAACGGGACGAGGCCGAGGTCGCCGAGCTGTACTACGCGATGGACGCCCACATGGGAATCGACTGGCTCCTCTCGGCGGTGACGGCCCTCGAACGCGGCGACCGCTGGCACTCGCTGGCGCGGCTCGCCCTGCGCGACGAGCTGTACGGGTCGCTGCGCACGCTCACCCTCGACGTGCTCGCCACGTCCGAACCCGGCGAGAGCACCCGCGAGATGATCGAGGACTGGGAGCTGACCAACGGTTCGCGGCTCGGCCGCGCGAGGTCGGCGCTCGAGGAGATCTTCCTGTCTGGAAACCTGGACCTCGCGACGCTGTCCGTGGCGGCGCGTCAGGTCAGGAGCATGGTGCGCGCCGGCGCACCCGACAGGAGGTAGACCGTTGAAGCACGCCGGGGCCGACCACCGTGGAGCCGTGGGGACCGCGCAGTGAGCGACGCGACCGAGCAGTTCGGGTTCCACACCGCGGTGGAGGTGCGCTGGTCCGACATGGACGCGTTCCAGCACATCAACCACGCGCGCATGGTCACCCTCCTCGAAGAGGCCCGCATCCCGTGGTTGTTCGCCGACGGCCGGCCCACCGTGAACCTGCGGGAAGGCGCCGTGATCGCCGACCTGCACGTGCGGTACCGCGGCCAGTTGCGGCACGAGGACAGCCCCCTGGACGTGCTGATGTGGATCGAGCGGGTGCGGGCGGTCGACTTCACCATCGGCTACGAGGTCCGGCCCGGCGGCGCGCCGGCCGATGCCACGCCCTCCGTCGTCGCCTCGACCCAGATCGCGGCGTTCGACATCGGAACCCAGCGGCTGCGCCGGCTCACCGATCCCGAGCGCGAATACCTGCAACGGTGGCGTCGTGACTGACGCCGTCGGAGCGACCGGGACGACACCCGAACGCTGGTTGCAGATCCCGGACCCGGCCGATCGTGCCGACCTCGTCGCGTTCCTCACCCGTGCGGTCCGCCTCGACGAGGCCGCCGTGGTGCGGCTGCGGCAACGGCGCGACGGCCTCCTCTCGGCATGGGTGAACACCGGGTTCGACGCCCTCGCCGTCCGGGTGCTGCGCGGCACGGTCGCCCCGCCGGACACGACCGTCGCCGCGGACGGGCTGCGCTCCGGCCTGCTCGCCGCCGGCGGCGACGGGGTGGATCCCGGGTGGGCGATGGACTCGGTGTGGCGCGGCGCGCTGCCCCCGGAAACCGGATACGTCCACCTCGACGACGTTCCCGCCCGCATCCTCGTGGACCTCGCGCAGCGCGGCGTCGCGCTCAGTCGCGAGCAGGGACAGGGACCGCCGTCGTCGCTGCTGGCGCAGGAGGTGCTCGAAGTCGCCGGTGGGGGCGAGCGGGCCGGGGTGCCGATGCGGCTGGTGTTCGCGCTCAACGCGATGGGGTTCGTGCCCACGGGCGGTGTCCGCGCGACGGCGGAGATCGACCTGGACCGGATCGATCCGGCCGAGGTGGTGCGCGTGCGGGCGACGGCGACGTGGCTGCGGCTCGACGCCCGCTACGGATCGGTCTACCTCCGTCGCGGGGGTGGTCTCGGCCTCAGCGTGCGCTGACGCCGCCGAGGTTCCGGCCCAGCAGCATCAGCGCCGTGACCACGACCACCGTCCCCGCGAAGGCCACCGGCTCCAGTCGCTCGCCGAGCACCAGCACGCCGAGCACGGCCGCGACCACCGGCTCCGCGAGCGTGAGCGTTGCCGCCGCCGCCGGCGTCAGCCGGCGCAGGCCCCGTGCGAACAGCAGGTAGGCGAGGACCGTGGGGACGAGGGCGAGATAGACGACGGTCGTCGCACCGGCCACGCTGTCGAGCCCGCCCGGCCACCGGGCCGACAGGATCGCCGCCATCGGCACCGCCGCCACCCCGAACATCGCACCCATGGATCCGGCCGGGGTGGCGCCGCGGGCGAGCAGGGCCGCACCCGCGACGGTGTACGTCGCGAAGCCCAGGCCGGCCGCGAGCGCGGGCGGGGCCCCGGCCGCGACGGATCCGGCGCTCCCCGAGGCGCCGTCGCCCGATCCGGCGACGATGAGGACGAGCCCGACGACCGCGATCGCCGTCGACACCGCCCACACGCGGCCGGGGTGGCGCCGGGACACCAGCCACTGCAGCAGCCCGGCGAACGCCGGCCCGGACCCGAGCGCGATCATGGTGCCTGCGGCGACGCCCGCGGTCTGTACCGCGGTGAAGAATCCCAGTTGATACATCACCACGCCGCTGGCGCCGAGCAGCGTCGGCAGCCGACGTCCCGGCGGGAACAGCGGGCCGCGCGGCCACGCGAACAAGGCGAGCACCGTGCCGGCCAGCACGATGCGGCCCGCCCCGACCGCGACGGCGTCCAGCGGGGCGCCGAGCGCACGCGAACCCAGGGCCTGCGCGGTCCCCGTCGTCCCGAACAGCGCGGACGCCGCCAGCACCAGGGCGACTGCGCCCGCCGGCGTGCGGTGGGCCGTCAGATCAGCCACGCCGCGCAGTTGCCGCGCAGCTGTCCGTCCACGAGCGGCGCGCTGGACAGGATCACCGTGCCCGGCGGCATCTCCACCGGATGCTCGGTGGTGTTCAGGGCGCAGATCAGCCCACCGGGCCGGCGGAAGGCCAGGCATCCGGGAGGGCTGCCGTACCACTCCACGTCGGGGCCGTCGAACTCCGGCCGTTGCCGCCGCGCCTCGAGCGCCGCCCGATACAGCGACAGAGTGGACGAGACGTCCTCGAGCTGCGCCTCGACGGTCAGCTCGGACCACGCGTCCGGCTGCGGCAGCCACGTCTGCGCTGCGGTGGTGAAGCCGAACGGCGGCCGGGTGCCCTCCCACGGCATGGGCACCCGGCACCCGTCCCGGCCGCGGTCGGTGTGCCCCGACCGCTCCCACACCGGGTCCTGCAGCACTTCCTCCGGCAGGTCGTCGACGTTGGGCAGACCGAGCTCGGCTCCGTTGTAGAGGAAGGCCGCCCCGGGCAGTGCCAGCTCGACGAGGATCATCGCCCGCGCGCGGTCGCGCCCGAGCGGGCCGCCGCCGTAGCGCGTCACCTCGCGCTCGATGTCGTGATTGGACAGCGTCCACGTCGCAACCCCGCCGATGGGTGCGACCGCGGCGAGCGACGTGTCGATCGCCTCCCGGATCCGGGCGGCGTCCCAGCTCGCGAGCGCCAGATGGAAGTTGAACGCCAGGTGCAGTTCGTCGGGCCGCAGGTACTCGGAGAACAGCACATGGTCGTGCACCCAGATCTCGCCGACGGCCACCGCGTCCGGGTACTTGTCGAGCACCGAGCGGATCCGGCGGTGGATGTCGTGGACCTCCGTGTTGTTGAACCGGGGATCGTCGTCGAAGTGCCGCAGCAGCCGGTTCTGTTCCCAGTGGTCGAAGTCGGGGAGCCCGCCGGGTTTGGCCATGCCGTGGGCGACGTCGATGCGGAAGCCGTCGACGCCGCGGTCGAGCCAGAAGCGCAGGGTCTTCTCCAGGTCCTCGAACACCTCGTCGTTGTGCCAGTTCAGGTCCGGCTGCTCCGGCGCGAACAGGTGCAGGTACCACTGGCCGGGGGTGCCGTCGGGCTCGGTCACGCGGGACCACGCGGGGCCGCCGAACACACTCGGCCAGTTGTTCGGCGGCAGGTCCCCGTTCGGACCGCGTCCGTCCCGGAAGTGGTATCGGGCCCGCGCGGGGCTGCCGGACGCGGCGGCCAGGGCCTCCCGGAACCAGGGATGTTCGGAGCTCGTGTGGTTGGGCACCAGATCCATCACGACCCGGATCCGGCGTGCGTGGGCGGCCTCGATCAGGGCGTCGAGGGCGGCCAGGTCGCCGAACAGGGGGTCGACGTCGCGTGGATCGGACACGTCGTAGCCGTGGTCGGCCATCGGTGAGCGCATCACCGGGTTCAGCCAGAGCGCGTCGACTCCCAGCAGCTCCAGGTATCCGAGCTTGTCGCGGATCCCGTCGAGGTCGCCGACGCCGTCTCCGTCGGAGTCGGCGAACGAGCGGGGGTACACCTGGTAGAAGACGGCGTCCGCCCACCAGCGTTGTTCGGGGGTGCCGGAGGGAGTGCTCACAGCCACCCATAGTGCCAAACCGACAGGTGGGCCACGACTCGAACGTCGCCGCCCCGGTCCGTCGTCAGATCGGCGAGTTCATCATCGAGTCCGCCGCCATCTCCATGTACGCGATCAACTGGCGGCGGTGCGCGTCGTCGAGCGTCTGCGAATCGATCGAGGCGATGGCGGTATGCATGCAGCGCAACCAGGCGTCGCGTTCGAGCGGACCGATCCGGAACGGGTGGTGACGCATCCGCAGCCGCGGGTGCCCGCGCTCGTCCGAGTAGGTGCGTGGTCCGCCCCAGTACTGCTCGAGGAACATCCGCATGCGACGTTCCGCCGGGCCGAGGTCCTCCTCGGGGTACAGCGGGCGGACGATCTCGTCCTTGGCCACTTCCTCGTAGAACCGCGCCGTGAGCTTGTGGAAGGTCTCGGCGCCGCCGACCGCGTCGTAGAAGGTCTGCTCGTCACTCATAGGTTCTGCTCACCGTTCCTCTCGCTCGTCCATTGTGCCGGTTCGGTGGGGACGCGCCGGAACCGCACGTCGCCGGTACCGGATGTTCACCTCCGCGACCCGGAAAGTCCGCAGAATCGGGGTGCGACGTGCGTAGATCCGTGGTCCACTTGTGAGCAGTCTTCCGGAGGTCGTATGAAGCACCGACGCAGCGCACATCGACAACTCCCGCCCGCCGACGCCCTTGTCGGGGCGCCGGGGGCCAACTCCCTGTGTGTAGTACGAGACGACGCCGTCCCCGATTGGGTCAAACGCCGCGTACTTCTGCTCAATGCCACCTACGAACCGCTCACCGCGTTGCCCGCCCGTCGTGCGGTGGTGCTCATGGCCGGCGGTAAGGCCGACACCGTGCACGACGATCCGCTCGGCCCGCTGGTGCGGTCCGCGGAGTGGGCCGTGCAGATCCCGTGGGTGATCCGCCTGCGAACCTTCGTGCACGTGCCGTACCACGCGCGGGTACCGATGACGCGTGCCGCGCTCATGCACCGCGACCGGAATCGGTGCGCCTACTGCGGCGCCAAGGCCGAGACGATCGACCATGTGGTGCCGCGCAGCCGCGGAGGGGACCACTCGTGGGAGAACTGCGTCGCGTGCTGCGCGTCGTGCAACCACCGCAAGGCCGACAAGCTGCTCAGCGAACTCGGCTGGACGCTGCGGGCTGCGCTCGTGCCCCCCAAGGGCCGGCACTGGCGGCTGCTGGCGACGCTGCCGGAGCTGCATCCGACCTGGTTGCCGTACCTCGGTGAGGGCGCGGCCTGACGGACGTCGCCGCAAGTCGGGGCAAGCGCGCCGGGATCGGACATGCTGGGCTACCGTTTGCGGTGTGAGCATTCTCGAGACAACCCTCATATTCGTTGCCATCCCGGTGGCGATCATCGTGATATTCGGGGTCTTCTCCGTCTTCACGAAGCCGATCCCGGGCACGCGGCCCGCCGAGTACAAGCTCGGGGAGAAGTGGGACCACGAGCCGATGCTGTGGAGCGCGGTCGACGAGGTCACCACGCACGGCCACCACGGTGGGCATCATGAACTCGTCGCCGGCGCGCCGGTCGACCCGATCGGAGGTAGGGCAAGTGGCAAGTGGTGACGTGATGCACAGCCAGACGGCTGTCGCTCCCGCGGAGCTGCCGTACGGTGCGGCCCTGACGTCGAGTGGCCGGATCTCCCGGACCCGCGTCCTCGACGGCCTGTTCGAGGGTCCGCCGTTCAGCGACCGCGACATGATCGATCTCGACGATGCGCTCACCGAGGCCACCCGGGCGACCAAGGTGCGCTTCAACGTGTACGTCGCGGACGCCGCAGATCCGGCGGTCACGACCGACGCGGTGTTCCCGACCACGCCGGAATCGTCGAACTCGGTGCTCGTCGCCGTGTACCCGAACCAGCGCGCCATCGAGATCCGCAGCGGACGCGGCGTCGCGGACCGCGTCGACAACCGGATCGCGCAGCTCGGCGTGACCGCGGCGATCTCGTCCTTCGGGCAGGGCGACCTGATCGACGGCATCATCAGCGCGATCCGCGTCATGGCGAACGCGATCACCGCGCCGTAGAGCCCTCCCTCGCTGTGGCCGAATGTCACACCGGATCGATTCCATCGACCGGATGTGACATTCGGCCACACGCGTACGGCGGCTAGGATGCGTCGAACGCCCGGGCCTTCAGCGACCGGACGATCCCCGCGCGACCCTCGCTGATCAGCCGGCGCAGGGCCGGCGGGTGATCACCGGCGAGGAACTCGTCGGCCGCCGCCACCGACGACTCGCTGATCGACCACGACGGGTACAGCCCCACGACGACGGTCTGCGCGACCTCGCTGGAGCGACGCTCCCACACGCCCGGCACGTCGGCGAAGTACCGCGCGACGTATCGTTCGAGTAGCTCACCCTGCCCGGCCGGCGCGAAGCCGCCGATGATCGCGCGGGCGGTGATGTTCGGGATCGAATCGTCGCCCACCACCGCGTCCCACACCTGCTCCTTGACGGCCTCCTGCGGCCGCGCCGCCCGCGCGGTGGCGGCCTGGCGCGCACCGGCCGCCGTCGGATCGCGCTCGGCCTCGGCATCGATGAACGGCGACTCGACCCCCTCGGCGTCGATCTCCCCGGCCGCGGCCAGCGCCTGCACGATCCGCCACCGCAGATCCGTGTCGACGACCAGCCCGCCCAGCCCGACGTTCGCCGGATCGGCACCGAGCAGCTCGCCGAGCACTTCGGTGTGCCACGGCGCGAGCCGCGCCGTGGTCAACGCGTTGACGAACGCGAGTTGATGGTCCGAGCCGGGCTGCGCCTCGCGGGCCAGTTCCAGCAGCCGGTTCGCGTAGTCGTTCCAGCCCCGCTCGGTCGCCCAGCCCGGGTCGGCGTAGCTGCCGAGCGCGGTGTGCGCCTGCATCAACAGGCGCTGCACCACGCCGACCTCCGTCTCGGTCGCGATACCGCGCTGCACCAGCGCCACGAAGTCGCGGGCCTTCATCTCCGCCTGCCGGGTCATCTCCCATGCGGCGGACCATGCCAGGGTGCGCGGCAGCGGCTCGGCGATGTCGCCGATCCGGTCCGTGAGCACCTCGAGCGACCGGGGATCGAGGCGCACCGAGCAGTAGGTGAGGTCGTCGTCGTTGACGAGCACGAGCCGGCCGCGGTCCACTCCGACGAGCTCCGGCACCTCGGTGCGCTCGGTGGCGTCGAGATCGATCTCGACGCGGTGCGTGCGGAGCAGCTTGCCCGAGCCGTCGTCGTCGTAGACCCCGATCGCGAGCCGGTGCACCCGGTGTTCCCCGGCGCCCGGCTCGGCCCCCTCCTGGATCACCGCGAAGCGGGTGAACCGCCCGTCGTCGTCGACGTCGAAGTCGGGGCGCAGGATGTTCAGGCCGGTGGTCTTGAGCCACTGGGCGCCCCATCCCGACAGGTCCCGGCCGGACGACTTCTCCAGCGCCGCCAGCAGGTCGTCGAACGTGGCATTGGCGAACGCGTGCTCACGGAAGTACTCCCGCAGGCCCGCCAGGAACGGTTCCTCGCCGACGTAGGCGACGAGCTGCTTGAGCACGGACGCGCCCTTGGCGTAGGTGATGCCGTCGAAGTTGACCTCCACCGCCGCGAGGTCGGGGATGTCCGCGGCGATCGGATGGGTCGAGGGCAGCTGGTCCTGGCGGTAGGCCCACGACTTCTCGACGTTCGCGAACGTGGTCCACGCGTTCGTGTACTCGGTGGCCCGCGACTGGCACAGGACCGACGCGAAGGTCGCGAACGACTCGTTGAGCCACAGGTCGTCCCACCAGCGCATGGTCACCAGGTCGCCGAACCACATGTGCGCCATCTCGTGCAGCACCGTCTCGGCGCGGCGTTCGTAGGAGTAGCGGGTGACCTTGGAACGGAAGACGTAGTCCTCGAGGAACGTCACCGCGCCGGCGTTCTCCATCGCGCCGGCGTTGAACTCGGGGACGAACAGCTGGTCGTACTTGCCGAACGCGTAGGGCAGGCCGAAGTTCTCGTGGTAGAACGCGAAGCCCTGCTTGGTTTCGGTGAACAGCCGGTCGGCGTCCATGAACTCCGCCAGCGAGGCGCGGCAGTAGATGCCGAGGGGGATGGTGCCGTGTTCGTCGGTGTAGATGTCGGTCCACTGCGCGTACGGCCCGGCGATCAGCGCGACGAGGTAGGTGCTCATCCGCGGGGTGGTACGGAAGACGTGCCGGCCCGGCTCCGCGGCGACGTTGTGCACGGTCTCGGAATTGGAGATCACCGACCAGTCCGCAGGGGCCGTGACCGCGATGTCGAACGTGGCTTTGAGGTCCGGCTGGTCGAAGCACGCGAACATCCGCTTGGCGTCGGCCGTCTCGAACTGCGAGTACAGGTAGACCGCGCCGTCGGTGGGGTCGACGAACCGGTGCAGGCCCTCGCCGGTGTTCGTGTAGAGGCAATCCGCCTCGACGACGAGCTCGTTGCGCGCGGCCAGTCCGCTCAGCGCGATCCCGTTCTCCTCGGTGTATCCGGAGACGTCGACGGGCGTGCCGTTGAGGGTGGCCGAGTGCACGGACTGCGCGATCAGGTCGACGAAGGTCGACGCGCCGTCCGTGGCGTCGAATGTGACGGTGGTGGTCGAACGGAACGTGGTAGTTCCCGGAGCGCCCGCGCCGTCGGTCAGGTCCAGCTCGATGCGGTAGTTGTCGACGGTCAGGACCGCGGACCGCTCGGCCGCCTGCTCGCGGGTCAGATTCGGTGGTGCCACGGAAAACTCCTTCTCACGACGGGATGCGACTCGGGTGCCATCCCATCATGTGAGGGACCGGTTCACCCGGCGACCTCCGCGAGCGGCACCTGCGGATCGGAGAGCCGGTGCGGGTCGACGGATTCGCCGGAGGAGATCAGCGCGCGGATGTCGTCGCCCGCGTCCCAGATGTTGACGTTCATCCCGGCGCAGACCCGGCCCGCCGCGTCGAGCCAGAACGCGAGGAACTGCCGGGAGCCGACGTCGCCGCGGGTGATCACCCGCGCCTCGGCGGGTGCGTGTCCGACGTACTCCATGCCGAGGTCGTACTGGTCGGTGAAGAAGTAGGGCAGGCGGTCGTAGGAGGCGGGCCGGCCCAGCATGGTGGCGGCCGCGACGTCGGGCTGGTTGAGCGCGTTGGCCCAGTGTTCGACCCGGATCCGGGTCCGCAGCAGCGGATGCTCGGCGGCGGCGATGTCGCCGACCGCGACGATGTCGGGATCGCTCGTCGCAAGGGATGCATCGACCGCCACGCCGTCGTTCGCCACGGTCAGTCCCGCATCGCGGGCGAGTTCGACGTTGGGCTGCGCCCCCACGGCGACGAGGACCGCGTCGGCCCGGATGTCGGTGCCGTCGCCGAGGCGCAGCCCGGTGGCGCGGCCGTCGACGGTGAGAATCTCCGACACCGTCGTCGAGAGACGCAGGTCCACCCCGTGGCTCCGGTGCAGGTCCGCGAACACCGCGCCCATCTGCTCGCCGAGTGCGCCGGACAGCGGCTGGGCGGCACTCTCGACGACGGTCACGTCGGCGCCGTGTCCGCGCGCCCCGGCCGCGATCTCGAGTCCGATCCAGCCGGCGCCGACGATCGCCAGGTGCGGCGCCGGACCCGCGTCGCGACGGATCGCGGCGAGCAGCGCGTCGGACTGCTCGACGGTGCGCAACAGGTGCACGCCCGCGGCGTCGATGCCCGGCAGCGGGATATGCCGCGGGCGCGAGCCGGTCGCGAGGGCGAGCTTGTCGTAGCGCACGGTGGAACCGTCGGGCAGGGTGACGGTGTGGGCGCCGGGGTCGAGGGCGGTGACGGTCACACCGAGTTCGACCTCGACCCGGTGGTCGCGATACCAGTCACCGTGCTGCACGGTGAACTCCTCGAGCCGCTTCGTGCCGGCGAAGTACTCCTTCGACAGCGGAGGCCGCTCGTAGGGGAGGTGCTCCTCCTCGCCCAGGAGAAGGATCCGGCCGGGGAAGTCGCGGGCGCGCAGCTGCTCGGCCGTCTTGGCTCCGGCGAGCCCGCCTCCGACGATGACGAAGAGCTTCTCGTTGGACATCGCGCATCCCCGTTCCGTGCGGCACCGGTCCTTCGACGGTACGTCGGTGGGGGCGCGGGAACCGGCGGTTCGGGAAGAATTCGGCAGGGGCCGGTGTTGAATCGGACCGTAGTCCGAATTTCTGCAGCGAGGAGACCCCGTGAGCGACCCGATCTCGAAGGACACCGCCGACTTCTGGTTCGACCCGTTGTGCCCGTGGTGCTGGATCACCTCGCGCTGGATCCTCGAGGTGGCGCAGGTCCGCGACATCGAGGCGAAGTTCCACGTCATGAGTCTGGCCGTGCTCAACGAGGGCAAGGACGACCTGCCCGAGAACTACCGCGAGCTGATGACGCGGGCCTGGGGTCCGGTGCGCGTGGCGATCGCCGCGGCGCAGAAGTACGGCGACGCGGTCCTCGAACCGCTGTACACCGCGATGGGCACGCAGATCCACAACGAGGGCAACAAGGATCTCCCGGCGGTGATCGCCAAGTCCCTCGCCGACCTGGGCCTGGATCCGGACCTCGCGCGCGCGGCCGACACCGACGCCTACGACGAGGCGCTGCGCGCCAGCCACGCCGCCGGCATGGACGCGGTCGGTCCGGATGTCGGCACGCCGACCATCCATGTCAACGGCGTGGCGTTCTTCGGCCCGGTCCTCTCGCGGATCCCGCGCGGCGAGGAGGCCGGCCGGATGTGGGACGGGGTGGTGGCCATGGCGTCGTACCCGCACTTCTTCGAACTCAAGCGCACTCGCACCGAGGACCCGAGCTTCGAATAGGCGCCTCCGCCGCCTATTCTCGACGCCATGCGCGTTTACCTGGGTGCCGACCACGCCGGCTTCGAACGTAAGAACCAGATCATGGAACACCTCACCGCCAACGGCCACGAGGCCGTCGACTGCGGCGCGTACGAGTACGACGCCGTCGACGACTACCCGGCGTTCTGCATCGAAGCCGCCCGCCGCGTCGTCGCCGACGAAGGCAGCCTCGGCATCGTCCTCGGCGGCAGCGGCAACGGCGAGCAGATCGCGGCGAACAAGGTGCCGGGAGCCCGCTGTGCCCTCGCGTGGAGCGTGGAGACCGCCCAGCTGGCCCGCGAGCACAACAACGCGCAGCTCATCGGCATCGGTGGGCGCATGCACAGCCTCGAGGAGGCGCTGGCCATCGTCGACGCGTTCGTCGCCACCCCGTGGTCGGGGGAGGAACGGCACCAGCGGCGCATCGACATCCTGAGCGAGTACGAGAAGACCGGGCAGGCCCCCGAAGTTCCCGGGGCGCCGTCCTGACGAACGGAGCCTGATCGACCGTGCCGGAGGGACCATCCCTGCACCGGCTCGCCCGGTTGCACCAGCGGCGTTTCGCGGGTGCGCCCCTGCGGGTGTCGAGCCCGCAGGGGCGCTTCGCCGACGATGCGGCGCTCGTCGACGGCCGGGTGCTGCTCCGCGCCGAGGCGCTCGGCAAGCACCTGTGGCACCACTACGACAACGGCCTGACGGTGCACGTGCACCTGGGTCTGTACGGCTCGTTCACGGAGGCGCCGGTCCCGCTGCCGGACCCGGTCGGGCAGGTACGGATGCGCATGGTCGGCGCCGAGTACGGCACCGACCTGCGCGGCCCCACCGCATGCGAGGTCCTCACCCCGGACGAGGTGGCGGCGATCGCCGCGCGGATCGGCCCCGACCCGTTGCGGCGAGACGCCGACCCCGAGCGGGCGTGGGCGCGAATCTGCAAGTCCCGCAGCGCCATCGGCTCGCTGCTCATGGATCAGTCGGTGATCTCTGGGGTGGGTAACATCTACCGGGCGGAAGTCCTGTTCCGGCACGGCATCCATCCGCAGCGCCCGGGCCGTGATCTCACCCGAGCCGAATTCGACGGCATCTGGGACGATCTCGTCGTTCTGATGCGGACGGGGGTGCGACGCGGCGCGATCCACGTCGTGCGACGCGAACACGACCACGGGGCACCGGCCTACGCGAAGGGCCGTCCGCGGACCTACGTCTACCGTCGTGCCGGTGAGCCCTGCCGGTTGTGCACCACACCCGTGCTGCACTCGATCATGCAGGGCCGCAACCTGTTCTGGTGCCCCGCCTGCCAGACGGGCTAGAAGTCGAAACCGCCGAAGTCGCCGCCGGCCCCGAAGTCGCTCCCACCGTAGTCGCCACCGCCGTAGTCCCCGCCGCCATAGTCCCCACCGGCGTCGCCGTAGTCCCCACCGTCCTGACCGGCCTCGAGACCCTGGTCGTATCCGGAGTCGAAGCCCTGCTCGAACGCCTGCGCGTCGTACGGCACCCCGGCCATGCCGGAGAACAACGCCGAGAACAGCAGCATCGATCCGACACCCCACGCCCCCGCGACGAGGGCGGGCTTCCACCACGGCTCCGAGTACCAGCCCGCCGGTACGGGCCGGCCCGCGACGCGACCGCCCGGAAAGTAGTTCGGGGTACGCGACGACGGGGCGGGGGAGGCCGCCACCTTGCGTCCCTCGAAATCGATCTCGCGATGCTCGGTCACGCGGCCGGCCGTCTGCTGGCCGTCGAGGGTGGGGATTTCGGGACCGGGGTCCATTCCCATCGCGAGGCGAGCGGCGCGGATGTAGTACAGCCCCTCGAGAGCGGTCTGCTTGGCCAGTCGCGCCTGCACCGGCGTTCGGGCCTGCTCGATCTGCGATCCGGCGGCGGTGTAGCGCTCGGACGCATCGGCGAGCGCCTGCTTGGACGCGGCGTCCGTGCCGGTGAGGTTGTAGATCTGCCCGCCGAGCCGCTCGATGGCCTGGCGGGCGTCGGCCTTCGCGTCGTCGAGTTGGTGGGCACCGCGCCCCGACTTGTTCCGCTGCGCCGCGGACACCAGGAACACGACGGCGACGAGGACGGCGACGATCAGTAGGAGTTCCACGGCGGTCCCTTCCGGCGGACTGGACGGTCACCGTCCAGCGTACCGGCGGGCTCAGGCGTCGAGGACGGCGTGGAATCCGTCGCGCATGCAGTCGTCGAACACCTCGAGGTCCGGAACCGCCCCGGTGTCGAGAGTGAACCCGACGCAGCACGTGTGCAGATACGACATCAGGGTGACGTTGAACGCGGAGCCGAGGGTGGGACCGAACGCGTAGTACCGTTCCACCTTCGCGCCGGCCATGTACAGCGGCACCGGCGACCCTGGCACGTTCGAGGCGAGGAAGTCGACGTGCTTGAGCATCTCGCCGACGACAGCCGGGGGGAGCAGATTCAGTGGGGTGGCGAGGGCCTGTGCCATCGGCACCGCGGGCTCGTGCCGCCAGCCTTCGACGATCTTGTTCACCTCCTGCATGAGGGTGAGGGGATCGTCGGAGCGCACGGGCAGCGGGAAACGCGCGAGGTTGATCCGGTTGCCGCCGAGAGTGTCGTGCTCGGTGCGGATGCTCAGCGGCATCGTCACCCGCAGCTCGTCGACGTCGGACCCGTGGCGATGGTGGTACTCGGCGAGGCCCACGAGGACGGCAGTGAGGAAGGCGCTGTTGAGGGTGGCGCCGCCGCGGTGAGCGGCATCGCGCAACCGGTCGAGCGGCACGTCGATCACGTGGAGCCGGCGGCTGAGCGTGCGCTGCGTCATGACGGGGGATTCGAGTCGCAGGATCGGGCGCAGGTAGCGGGCGACGGACGCCGCGACCCCCGCGGCACTACGAGCGGACCCGATCGGGTTCGTCACCACCGCCCGGGTGGTCGGCCAGATCGAGGCCAGCCCGCGTCCCGCCAGACCACGGAGCTGAGACCAGTCCCAGCCGATCGCCTCGGCGGCGAGATCCAGGCTGTCCGGCGATTCCGCGGCGGGCGGTTCCGGCGCCGGCTCGTGGGGCGTGCCGTCGCGGTCGAAGTCGACCAGCCGCGCAGTGATCTGCATACCGCCGATTCCGTCGGTGAGGGCGTGGTGCACCTTGATCAGCAGCGCAGCCTGGCCGCCGGCGAGTCCGTCGACCACCGTCATCTCCCACAGCGGCCGGTCCTTGTCGAACGCGGCCATGGCCGTGGTGCGGGCGAACTCGAGGACGTCGTCGAAGTTCGCCGGCCCGGGCAGGGAGACCCGGCGCATATGCCAGGACAGGTCGAAGTTCGCGTCCGCGACCCATCGTGGCGGCGCGAGACCGAAAGGCACCTCGACCACGCGACGGCGGAAGCTGGGCACCTCGCGGGTACCGCGGTCCATCATCTCGCACAGACGGTCCCAGTCGGGCGAGGCGTCGAGCAGCACCACGGCCACGATCGTCGAGCGCAGCGCGGGATCGCGTTCCATGCTCCAGGTGAGGTAGTCCGTCTGCTGCATGTGACGGTCGGCTGCGTTGCTCATCTCGGTAACTTCTCACACGGGCCGCCGGAACAGTCGGGTTTCGCTCCGGCCGCACCTCGGACCGGGACGGCATCACGGCCCGGCGCGGGAATCCGGAGCGGATACTCCGAACTCTAGGCGCCGGGCCGTGATGCCGATAGTGACTTTCGTCCGGATCGTGAGGCCGTCAGGCGGCCGAGGTGGCGGCTTCCGTCCGTCGTCCGAGCCGCTGCAGGGGGCAGCGGTCGCTGCGGCTGCACGCGAACGTGGTACCCGCGGCGACGAGGGTCAGTGCCGCCGCGGTGATGCCGACGAGGGGGTGGATCTCCTGGGCGAGGATGACCGAGGACATGATCAGGACGAACCAGCCGAAGGCCTTGCGCAGCGAGTCCGGGTCGACCATGGAGGTCAGGCGCCCGCCGATGAGGCTGCCGACAACGGCGGCGCCCGTGACCATCGCCGCCAGGCGCCAGTCGATCTGCACGGTGGACAGGTAGCCGCCGAGCCCGGCGAAGGACTTCATGGCGATCACGATCAGTGAGGTGCCGACGGCGATGGGCATGGGCAGGCCGCCGAGCAGGGCAAGGGCCGGGACGACGAGGAAGCCGCCGCCGGCGCCGACGAGGCCGGTGACCAGGCCGACGACCACGCCGTCGAGGAGGATCTTGCCGACCGGCATCGAGTGCGTGCCGTCCGGAGCTGCGGTCTTGTTCTTGCGGCCGCGGAGCATCGCGATGGCGGTGGCGATCATCATCGCGGCGAAGGCGAGCAGCAGGATGCTGCCGGGAATGAAACGCGAGAGCAGGCCGCCGGCGTAGGCACCGGCCATGCCGGCCAGGCCGAACAGGATGCCGGTGCGCCACTGGACGCGGCCTGCCCGCGCGTGGGAGATCGCGCCGACCGCGCTGGTGACGCCTACGACGAGCAGCGAGGTGGCGATGGCCTCCTTGGCGTCCATTCCGGCGACGTACGCCAACAGCGGGACGGTGAGGATCGATCCACCTCCGCCGAGCAGTCCGAGGGTGACGCCGACGAGGACCGCCAGCGCAACGGTCAGCGCGATCATGATCAGTTCCTTTCGGCCGAAGCGGTCTTCGAATCGACCAGCTGGGCGACGATGGTCTGCGGATCACACGAGGCGCCGCGGTTGTAGGGCAGCTTGGACAGCAGCATGCCCATCGCGCAGGTGTTGGAGAGCGCGGCGAAGGTGAGACCGCCACCGACACCGGCGGCGAGCCACTTGAGCTTGGGGACCGCAATGCTGCCCAGGACGGAGCTCAGCACGAGGGAGCCGGCGACGAGGCGGACCTGCCGTTCGAGGTCCCAGCGCTCGGTGCCGCGATTGACGGAGAAACCGTTGGCTTCCCAGCCCGTCATGCCGCCCTCGAGGATGTGCACGTTGAACAGCCCGGAAGTGCGGAGGGTCTCTTCGGCCTGGGTGGCGCGCTGGCCCGACCGGCACACGAGGACGACGTTCTCGTCGAGGTGGGCGAGGAACTCGTCGCGGTGTTCGCGCAGCAGGTCCAGGGGGACGTTGTAGGCGCCGGGAATGTGCACGGACTCGAACTCACCGGGCGTGCGGACGTCCACGACGCGGACGTTCTTGCCGGAGTCGAGGAGCTCGCGCAGGGCGGTGGGATCGAGGGTGGCGGGACTCGGCTCGGTCATGGGGACCTTTCGGATCGGTGGCGGGAACGCAGTGGGCGATCGCCGTGGGCAATAAACCCCGGGGGGTATCTCGGCGACCATGATAAGCATACGGGAGGGGGTATGCGCAAGGCGTGGGGATGCCCTGGGCCGCCCACATCCCGCGATTGGGTCATATACCCCCGGGGGTACTTGACATACCCATGGGGGTATGTGTCAGGATGGGGTCAACGCAGAACGCGACCGGTCTTCGTGACCGAGGAGAGGGAGAACCGAATGATTCTCGAGCAGTACTACATCGAGTGCCTGTCGCACGCGTCGTACCTGATCGGTGACGAGGGCACCGGCCGGGCGGTCGTGGTCGATCCGCGCCGCGATGTCGGCGAGTACCTCGACGACGCCCGTAAGCACGGGCTGACCATCGAGGGTGTGATCAACACCCACTTCCACGCCGACTTCGTCTCCGGGCACCTGGAACTGGTGGAGGCGACCGGCGCGTGGATCGGGTTCGGTGAGGCCGCCGAGACCGACTACCCGATCCGCCGGCTGCGCGACGGCGAGCACCTGTCCCTCGGGGAGGTGGACCTCGAGATCCTGGCCACCCCGGGGCACACCTGGGAGTCGATCTCGGTGCTGGTGCGTGAGCATCCGGGCGCGACCCCGACGGCGGTGCTGACCGGCGATTCGCTGTTCATCGGCGACGTGGGCCGGCCCGATCTGGTCAACCTCGGCGACGGCTCCAACACCGATCTGGCGCGGGCGATGTACCACACGGTGCACGAGAAGCTGCTGACCCTGCCC
>NZ_JAUIZP010000030.1:0-46977 GCF_041414735.1 Rhodococcus sp. GXMU-t2271 | reverse complement strand
CACCCGACAGGGTGTGGGAGAGTAGGACACCGCCGAACACCCGTTCACGAGAGGGGACCCACCTGGTGGGTCCCCTCTCGTTGTTTTTCATGAAAGGATTTTTCTGTGTCCGACAACAGTGGTGAGCGTCGATCCTTCCGGGGTGGAGGGTCCACTCCCAGGTCGGGACGCGGAGACGGTGGCGAGCATCGCCAGGGCGCCGACCGGGGACAGGAGCGCCGACAGGAATCTCCGGGCCGGCCGGACCGTCGCGGCGACGACCGCACTTTCCGTGGGCAACGTCGAAACGAGGGTGCAGGAGGGCACGGGAACGATTCCCGAGGCAGCGGCCGTCCGGAGCGAAGCCGCAGTGATCGCCCGGCGGGAGACCGGCCGGACCGCCCCTACGGTGAATGTCGTGACGACCGACCCCGCACCGAGGGCCGGCACCGGGCCGCGAACGACGATCGCCGCACCGACGATCGCCGCACCGGTGAGCGCAGGGACGACCGGGCCCGGGACGATCGGCGCGCAGGTGCATCCCGCTCTGGTCACGGACCCGAGCGTCGGGACGGCGGCGCCCCGCGTCGCCGCGGCGGCGAAGGCGGTTTCGGCCCGGGCCGGGGTCGCGAAGGTGCTCCTGCTGCGCGTCGCGACTCTCGTCCGGACGAGCCGGATCTTCCCGAAGACGTCGAAGCGTCCGAACTGGATCCGACCATCCGCCGGGATCTGCTGAGCCTGGACAAGTCGAACGCCAATGCGGTGGCCCGGCACCTGGTCATGGCCGGCCGCCTCATCGACGACGACCCCCGTGTCGCGCTGGCACACGCGCGTGCTGCGCGGCAGCGCGCCGGCCGCATCGCCGTGGTCCGGGAGGCAGCGGGCATCACGGCCTACCACGCCGGCGAATGGGCCGAGGCGTTGTCCGAGTTGCGCGCCGCCCGCCGGATGGCCGGTGGACCCGGATTGCTGGCGGTCATGGCGGACTGCGAGCGCGGACTCGGCCGGCCGGAACGGGCAATCGAGCTGGGCCGTAGTGACGAGGCTCGTGCGCTGACCGGGGACGAGGCCACCGAGCTGCGCATCGTCGTCGCGGGTGCCCGGATGGATCTGGGACAGTTCGACCAGGCGGTGGTGACCCTTCAGACGCCGGAACTGGACGCCTCACGCACCGGACCGTCCGCCGCACGGCTGTTCTACGCGTATGCGGACGCGCTCGTGGCAGCGGGACGCACCGAGGACGGATTGAAGTGGTTCCTCAACGCCGCTGCCGCGGATCTGGACGGGGACACCGACGCCGAGGAGCGCGTCGCCGAACTCACCGGAGAGGATCAGTGACAGGTACGGGTGCGTCGTTGCGGACCCACTACGACGTCCTGCTGCTCGATCTGGACGGCACCGTCTACCGCGGCGCCGAAGCGGTCCCGGGTGCCCGTGAGGCCCTGTCCGACGGCGCCGAGCGGTTGTTCTACGTCACCAACAACGCGAGCCGCCGCCCGGGGGAGGTCGCCAAACACCTGCGCGAACTCGGTTTCGCGGCCGACGAGTCGAACGTGGTCACCAGCTCCCAGTCCGCGGCCCGGCTGCTGGCGGAGCGGGTGCCGGCCGGCGCGCCGGTGCTGGTGGTCGGCACCGATGCCCTCGTCGACGAGGTCGCCGGCGTCGGGCTGGTGCCGGTACGCTCCGCCGATGCCGAACCGGTGGCGGTCGTGCAGGGGCATTCCCCGGAAACCGGATGGGCAATTCTCGCCGAGGCGACACTCGCACTGCGCTCCGGCGCGCTGTGGGTGGCGACGAACGTCGACTCGACGCTGCCCACCGAGCGAGGTCTGGTGCTCGGGAACGGCTCCATGGTCGCGGCCCTGAGGTCGGCGACCGGACGTGAGCCGCTGGTGGCCGGCAAACCGGCCGCACCGCTGCTCGAGGACGCCGTCGGGCGCAGCGGTGCCTCGCGTCCGCTCGTGGTCGGCGACCGGCTCGACACCGACATCGCCGGCGCGAATGCCGTCGGTGTCGATTCGCTGCTGGTGCTGACCGGTGTGAGCACGGTCGCGGACCTGCTCCGCGCCCCGGCGGAGCAACGTCCCACCTATGTTGCGGACTCGCTCGCGAGCCTCGACAGCGAGGCAGCCGTGCTGCGGCCGGGTACGCGCGAGGCCTACACGGTGTCGTTCGACGGCCGGGACGTGCATCTGGCCCCGCAGCCGGCCGCAGATCCGATGGCCGCGCTTCGTGCCGTGCTCGACGTCGCCTGGTCCCACCCCGGCTTCGGCCGGGTCGTGGCGACGGACGACCTGCTGGCACGGTGGGGAATGCCCCGCTGAGACCGTTCTGCGGGGTGTGCCGGTTCGTCACCGGCATGCACTAGCGTGGTCGATGATGAGCACGTCGATACCACGCCCAGGCGATCACCTTCCAGGCTCCCATCCTGGTATGGATCCGCGGTCGATCCACACCGACGTCGAGGGGCTGCTCACGCGTGCCCGCGACACCGCCGTCGACGCGGCCGATCCGTCCGAGATCATCCCGCGGCAGGCGCAGCTGCTCGAGCAGGCACACGATCTGCTCGTCCAGGCGCTCGCCACCGTGGACAAGATCTGACGTGGCCCGGCGAGCGCGAGTCGACGCGGAGCTGGTACGCCGGGGCCTCGCCCGGTCCCGCGAGCACGCCGGCGAACTGATCGCCGCGGGGCGGGTCCTCGTCCACGGCACCGTCGCGACGAAGCCTGCGACCCAGGTCGATCCCGGGGCGCCCCTGTTGGTCACGGAGGTGGCCGACGAGGTGGAGTGGGCGTCACGAGGTGCCCACAAGCTGCTCGGCGCCCTCGAGGCGTTCACCCCCCAGGGACTCCGGGTCGCCGGCCGGCGGTGTCTCGACGCCGGGGCCTCCACCGGGGGCTTCACGGACGTGCTGTTGCACGAGGGCGCCCGGGAAGTCGTCGCCGTGGACGTGGGCTACGGCCAGCTGGTGTGGCGCCTGCAGTCCGACGACCGGGTCCACGTGATCGATCGAACAAACGTGCGTAACATCGATGCGGATGCGATCGGGGGACCGGTCGAGCTGGTGGTGGCGGATCTGTCGTTCATCTCGCTGAAACTGGTGCTTCCGGCGTTCGTGCGGTGTGTGACTGCGGGCGCGGATCTGCTGCCCATGGTCAAACCGCAGTTCGAGGTGGGGAAGGAGCGAGTCGGCAGTGGCGGTGTCGTCCGGGATGCGGCGTTGCGCACCGAGGCGGTCCTCGGTGTCGCTCGCGAGGCTCAGACTCTCGGGCTGCGTACCCTCGGGGCGGTGGCCAGTCCGCTGCCCGGACCTTCCGGCAATGTCGAGTACTTCCTGTGGTTGCGCGCCGGGGAACCGGGCCCGGCCGAACCGGACACGGACGTGGTCGAGCTGGTCGAACGAGCCGTGCAGGAAGGACCCCAGTGACCACAGATAGTGCAGCGCCCGGCCCGGCGCGGGCGACCCGCGAGGTCCTGCTCGTGTCCCACTCGGGACGGGTCGAGATCGCCACGACGGCGCAGCGCACGGCGAAGATCCTCGGCGACGCGGGCATCGGGCTGCGGGTGCTCGACGACGAGGTCGCCAGCACCGGTCTGGGCCCCCTGGCCGGACCGGAGGGACGGGTCCGCATCGTCGAACCCGGACCGGACGCCGCCCGGGGCTGCGAGATGGTGATCGTGCTCGGCGGCGACGGCAGTTTCCTGCGGGCCGCCGAACTGGCCCAGTGCGCGACGGTACCCGTGCTCGGAATCAACCTGGGGCGCATCGGTTTCCTCGCCGAGGCCGAGGCCGAGCACCTCGAGGAGGCGCTGGCACAGGTGGTGCGCCGCGAGTACCGGGTCGAGGAGCGGATGACGCTGGACGTGGCGATCCGGGTCGACGACGTGATCGTCGACCGGGGGTGGGCACTCAACGAGGCCAGCCTCGAGAACAAGTCCCGCCTGGGCGTGCTCGAGGTGGTACTCGAGGTCGACGGGCGGCCGGTGTCGGCGTTCGGATGCGACGGCGTGCTGATCGCCACCCCGACCGGCTCGACCGCCTACGCGTTCTCCGCCGGCGGCCCGATCGTCTGGCCGGAACTCGAAGCGTTGCTGGTGATTCCCAGCAACGCCCATGCCCTGTTCGCCCGGCCCCTGGTGACCAGCCCGGAATCGCTGATCGCCGTGGAGACCCTCGCCGGCAGCCACGACGGGCTCGTGTTCTGCGACGGCCGCCGCACCCTCGATCTGCCCGCGGGAGGACGGCTCGAGGTGGTCCGCGGCAAGCATCCCGTGCGATGGGTGCGCCTGGACTCGGCGCCGTTCGCCGACCGCATGGTGCGCAAGTTCGATCTTCCGGTGAAGGGCTGGCGGGGAAGGAGACTGTGAGGTGCTTGCCGAGATCCGGATCGACAACCTGGGGGTCATCTCCGAGGCGGGCGCCCAGTTCCACGGCGGTCTGACCGTCCTGACCGGTGAAACCGGAGCCGGCAAGACCATGGTCGTGACCAGCCTGCATCTGCTGTCGGGGGTGCGCGCCGACCCGTCCCGCGTCCGTGTCGGCGCCGCCCGCGCCGTCGTGGAGGGTCGGTTCTGCATCGATGCCGACGGTGGTTCGCGCGCGGCGGGCGCAGTGCCCAGCCACGTCGAGCGGGAGGTGGCACGCCTGCTCGAGACGACCGGCGCCCAGCGTGACGAGGACGGCAGCATCATCGCGGTCCGCACCGTCGGCAGCGACGGCCGCTCCCGCGCCCACCTCGGCGGTCGCAGTGTCCCGGTGGGGGTGCTCTCGGAGTTCACCGATCCACTGCTGACCGTGCACGGCCAGAACGATCAGCTGCGGCTGCTGCGACCCGACCAGCAGCGCGCCGCGCTCGACCGGTTCGCCGGCAAGACGATCACGTCGCTGCTGGCGACGTACCAGGAACACCGCCGGCGCTGGCTGACCGCACGGGACGAGCTGATCGAACGCACCGAGAAGTCCCGCGAACTCGCGCAGGAGGCGGACCGCCTGCGGTTCGCGCTCGACGAGATCGACGCCGTCGACCCGCAGCCGGGGGAGGACACCCGGATCGTGGCCGAGGTGCGCCGGCTCGGCGACCTCGATTCGCTGCGGGACTCCGCGCAGGGGGCCCAAGCCGCCCTCGCCGGCGGCGACGACGTGGGCGGCGCGGCGGCGCTGGATCTGCTCGGGGAGTCCCGGGCGCGCCTAGAAGCGGCCGAGGACCCCGCGCTGCGCGAGCTCGGGCCCCGGCTCGACGAGGCCATCGCCGTGGTCACCGACGTCGCGGGCGAGCTGTCCGGGTACCTGTCGGACCTGCCGTCCGATCCCGGCGCCCTCGAGACGCTGCTCGGCCGCCAGGCCGAGCTGAAATCGCTCACCCGCAAGTACGCCGCCGACATCGACGGTGTGCTCGCGTGGGCCCGCGACGCCCGGGAACGGTTGTCGCGGATCGACGTGTCCGCCGATGCGGTCGCCGAGCTCGCCGCACGCGCCGATCGCGAGGCCACCGCGACCGCCGAAGCCGCCACCGCTCTCTCCGCCGCCCGCAGGAAGGTTGCCGACAAGCTCGCGAAGGCGGTGAGCAAGGAACTCTCCGGCCTGGCGATGGGACGGGCGAGCCTGGACGTGCAGGTGCGGGACCGGGAGGCGGGACCGCAGGACAGCGCCCCTCTCGAGGTCGGCGGGCGCTTGCTGCACGCCGGCACGTCGGGTGTCGACGACGTCGAGTTCCGGCTCGCTGCGCACAGCGGCGCCCGGTCCCTGCCGATCGCCCGCAGCGCCTCCGGCGGCGAGCTCTCCCGCGTGATGCTCGCGCTCGAGGTGGTGCTGGCCGGATCCGAACGCGGCGCCACGATGGTGTTCGACGAGGTCGACGCGGGGGTCGGCGGTCGCGCGGCGGTCGAGATCGGCCGGCGCCTGGCCCGGTTGTCGCGCACGCATCAGGTGATCGTGGTCACCCATCTGCCGCAGGTCGCTGCGTTCGCCGACACCCACCTCGTCGTCGACAAGGTCGACGACGCCGGCGGTGTCGTCAGCAGCGGGGTGCGCACCCTCACCGACACCGAACGAGTCGCCGAACTCGCCCGTATGCTCGCCGGTCTCGGCGACACCGAGACGGGCCGGGCCCACGCCGAGGAACTGCTCGCCACCGCGCACGCCGAACGACGGGGCTGATCCCGCCCCGGCGCGCCTCCGTTGCCCGGCCGCGGCCCGGGTTCATCATCGATGCCATGAAGATGCCGGCGCTGCTGTCACGCAATAACGAAACGTTGCCCGGAGTGAGCGGCATTGCCCGGGTCGACAAGAACCAGGCCAAGCTCCTGCGTCGGGTCGGTCCCGGCGACATCGTCGTTCTCGACGCCGTCGACATGGACCGTGTCACCGCCGACGCGCTCGTCGAGGCGGGGGTGACCGCCGTGATCAACGCCTCCACGTCGATCACCGGACGCTACCCGAACCTGGGTCCCGAGGTGCTCGTCGCCAACGGCATCGCCCTGATCGACAACACCGGTCCCGAGGTGTTCAAGAAGATCAAGGACGGCGCCAAGGTCCGCCTGCACGAGGGCGGGGTCTATTCCGGGGAGCGGCTGCTGATCCAGGGCGAGGAGCAGACCGAGACCGAGATCTCCGACCGCATGATCGAGGCGAAGACCGGTCTGGTCGACCACCTCGAGGCGTTCTCGGGCAACACCATCGAGTTCATCCGCTCGGAGAGCCCGCTGCTCATCGACGGGGTCGGAGTGCCCGACGTCGACGTGGACCTGCGCGACCGGCACGTGGTGGTGGTCGCGGACGGACCGGACCACGAGCAGGACCTGAAGAACCTCAAACCGTTCATCAAGGAGTACTCGCCGGTCCTCGTCGGTGTCGGCACCGGCGCCGACACGCTCGTCCGGGCCGGGTACCGCCCGGATCTGATCGTCGGCGACCCGGACGAGATCGGCACCGAGACCCTCAAGTCCGGCGCCGAGGTGGTGCTGCCGGCCGATCACGACGGTCACGCACCCGGTCTCGAACGGATTCAGGACCTGGGCATCGGCGCGATGACGTTCCCCGCCACCGGTGCCCCCGCCGACCTGGCGCTGCTGCTGGCCGACCATCACGGCGCCGCCCTCATCGTCACCGTCGGCAGCACCGTTTCGCTCGACGAGTTCTTCGACCAGGGCCGCCGTGACAGCAACCCGTCGGCGTTCATGACCCGGCTGAAGGTGGGGCCGAAACTGGTCGACGCCAAGGCCGTCGCCACCCTCTACCGCAGCCGCGTCTCCGGCGGGGTGATCGCCCTGCTGGTATTCGCCGCGTTGATCGCCGTGATCGTCGCCCTGATCGTGTCCAACCTCGGCGGCGACGTCGTGGACTGGGCCGTGCAGAGCTGGGACAGCCTCGTGGTGTGGGTGCAGGGGCTGACCGCGTGATCTCGTTGCGTCACCACGCAATATCGATCGCAGCAGTCTTCCTCGCCCTTGCCGTGGGCATCGCCCTCGGTTCCGGGTTGTTGTCGGACAGCGTCGTCACCGGGTTGCGCGACGACCGGTCCGAGTTGCAGCGCCGGCTGCAGGACGCCGAGGACCGCGCCAACGCGCTCACCGAGCAGCTCAACGCGGCGGACAGCTTCGATGCCGCGGTGTCCGGACGCGTCGTGCGCGACACGCTCGCCGGCCGCACGGTGCTCATGATCGCCACCCCCGACACCGACCCCGCCGACCTGGACGCGGTGATCCGCACCGTGGAAGCCGCGGGCGCCGCCGTGACCGGCCGGATCTCGCTGACCGAGTCCTTCGTCGACGCCGCGGGCGCCGACCAGTTGCGCACCACCGTCACCAACGTCGTGCCCGCCGGGGTGCAGTTGCAGACCGGCGCCGTGGACCAGGGCAGCCTGGCCGGAGACCTGCTCGGCGCCGTGCTGCTCGTCGATCCGGCGAACGCGCAACCGCGCAGCACACCCCAGGAACGCGACCTCGCCCTGTCCACGCTGCGCGGCGGCGGATTCGTCGCATACGACGACGGGACCGTCGAGCCCGCGCAGGCCGCCATCGTCGTCACCGGCGACGGGAAGGCCGGGGCCGAGGCCGGCGGCAACCGCGGTGCGCTGCTGGCCCGCTTCACCGCCGCGTTCGACTCCCGCGGCGCCGGCACGGTCCTGGCCGGACGGCCCGGCGCCGCCGTCGGCAACGGGGCCGTCGCCGTGGTGCGGGCCGACGCGGCGCTGTCGGCCGGTCTGTCCACGGTCGACACCGTCGACCGCGAATCCGGCCGTATCACCACGGTGCTGGCGCTGCAGGAACAACTCGCCGGGGTGTCCGGCCGGTACGGAACCGGGCCCAACGCCGGCGCCGTCACCGTCGGAACCGCCGCCCGCTGACGTGCGCGGCACGGCGGCCGGTGTGATCCCCGTCCGATCCGGGCGAGTCGTGCACGCGGGACCCGCGACAGGTGTTACCGTGAAGTTCCGTGGGTCGTGCAGGCCCCAGTAGTTCCGTCATCAGTCCGAAGTCCTGCACCAGACGTCACGGGAGCTTCTTTGCCACAGTCACGCCACTCGCGTACCGCCACCAAGCACATCTTCGTCAGCGGGGGCGTCGCCTCCTCGCTGGGCAAGGGGCTGACGGCATCGAGCCTGGGCGCTCTTCTCACCGCGCGCGGAATGCGCGTGACCATGCAGAAGCTCGACCCCTATCTGAATGTCGATCCGGGCACCATGAACCCCTTCCAGCACGGCGAGGTCTTCGTCACCGAGGACGGCGCCGAGACCGACCTGGACGTGGGCCACTACGAACGCTTCCTCGATCGCGATCTCAACGCCGCCGCCAACGTCACCACCGGCCAGATCTACTCCACGGTCATCGCCAAGGAGCGGCGCGGCGAGTACCTCGGCGATACCGTCCAGGTGATCCCGCACATCACCGACGAGATCAAGAACCGGATCATGGCGATGGCCGGCCCCGACAAGGACGGCAACGTTCCCGATGTGGTCATCACCGAGATCGGGGGCACCGTCGGCGACATCGAGTCCCAGCCCTTCCTCGAAGCGGCGCGCCAGGTCCGCCACGACGTCGGTCGCGGCAACGTCTTCTTCCTGCACGTCTCCCTCGTGCCCTACCTGGCGCCGTCGGGTGAGCTGAAGACCAAGCCCACCCAGCATTCGGTGGCGGCGCTGCGCAACATCGGCATCCAGCCCGACGCGCTGGTACTGCGCTGCGATCGGGAGGTCCCGGCAGCCCTCAAGGCGAAGATCGCGCTGATGTGCGACGTGGACGTCGACGGCTGCATCTCCTGCCCCGACGCCCCGTCGATCTACGACATCCCCAAGGTCCTGCACCGCGAAGGCCTGGACGCCTACGTCGTCCGCCAGCTCGGCCTGCCGTTCCGGGACGTGGACTGGACCGTGTGGGGGGATCTGCTCGACCGGGTGCACCAGCCGCGCGAGACCGTGCGGGTCGCCCTCGTCGGCAAGTACGTCGACCTGCCCGACGCCTACCTGTCGGTCACCGAGGCGCTGCGGGCCGGTGGGTTCGCGCACCGCGCCAAGGTCGACATCCGCTGGGTACCCTCCGACGACTGCGAAACCGAGGCCGGCGCCCAGGCCGCACTCGGCGACGTGGACGCGGTCCTGATCCCCGGGGGCTTCGGCATCCGCGGCATCGAAGGCAAACTCGGCGCGATCCGCTACGCCCGCACCCGCAAGATACCGCTGCTCGGCCTGTGTCTGGGCCTGCAGTGCGTGGTCATCGAAGCGGCCCGCTCGGTCGGCATCGCCGACGCGAACTCCGCCGAATTCGACCCCGACACCACCCATCCGGTGATCTCCACGATGGCCGATCAGGAGCAGGCCGTTGCCGGAGAAGCCGACCTGGGCGGCACGATGCGGCTCGGCTCCTACCCGGCCGTGCTCGCCAAGGGCTCGGTCGTCGCCCGTGCCTACGGCAGCGAACGGGTCTCCGAGCGGCATCGCCACCGCTACGAGGTCAACAACGCCTACCGGGACCGGATCGCCAAGTCGGGTCTGGCCTTCTCGGGCACCTCCCCGGACGGGCATCTCGTCGAGTTCGTCGAATACCCCGCCGACGTGCACCCGTTCTTCGTGGCCACCCAGGCACATCCCGAGCTCAAGAGCCGCCCCACCCGGCCGCACCCGCTGTTCTCCGCGTTCGTCGCGGCCGCGATCCGGTACAAGGCCGCCGAGCGGCTGCCCGTGGACGTGCACGGCGACGACGCCGACCACTCCCGGGTCGACGGCGGCGACGCGGTGGCGACCGTGTCCGAGGACGCCACCGTGTCCGAGAACGCCACCGCCGGCGGGAAGTAGCCGACCGTGACGCAGCGACACGAGTTCCGGACGCTGTCCACGCGCCGGATCCACACCGGCGCCATCGTGTCGCTGCGTGTGGACCGGGTCGCCATGCCCGACGGGCACGAGGCCGAGCGGGAGGTGGTCGAACACCACGGCGCCGTCGCGATCGCCGCGGTCGATGCACAGGATCGGCTGATCCTCATCCACCAGTACCGCCACCCGCTCGGCCACCGCCTCTGGGAGCTGCCCGCCGGGCTGCTCGACGCGCCCGGCGAGGACCCGCTCGACGCGGCCCGCCGGGAACTCACCGAAGAGACCGGCCTGGCCGCCGCCTGCTGGGACCTGCTCGTCGACCTCGCCCTCTCCCCGGGATTCACCGATGAGGCCGTGCGCGTATACGCGGCCCGGGACCTGTCCACGGCCGACCGGCCCGACCCCGAACACGAGGAGGCGGACCTCGAGATCCGCCGCGTCCCCGTCGACGAGGCCGTCGCCATGGTGCTCGGCGGACAGATCGTCAATGCCACCGCGGTCGCCGGAATCCTCGCTCTCGCCGCCACCCGCCGCGACGGGGGAGCCCTGCGCCCCGCCGACGCCGAGTGGCCCGACCGGCCCCGCGCCCTGCTGCGCACCAAGAGCCTGGAGAACTGACGCCGTGCTGGCCCGGCAGCTCGATGCCTACCTCGACCACCTCACCGTCGAACGCGGGGCCGCCCCCAACACCCTCGCGTCCTACCGTCGGGACCTCACCCGATACCTCGAGCACCTCACCGACCTCGGCATCGACGATCTCGCCGAGGTGCGTGAGGAACACGTCGGCGACTTCGTGACCGCGCTGCGCCGCGGCGACCTCGAACGCGGCAGGCCCGCCCTCGCCGCGAGCTCCGCCGCCCGAGCCCTCGTCGCCGTGCGCGGTTTGCACCGCTTCGCCACCACCGAAGGGCGCACCCCCGTCGACGTCGCCCGCGCCGTCAAACCCCCCGCCGCGGGCCGGCGTCTGCCGAAGGCCCTGCCGGTCGCCGACGTATCGGCCATCCTCGACGCCGCAGGCACCAGCGCCGACGGTCCACGAGACCTGCGCGACCGGGCGCTGCTGGAACTGTTGTACTCCACCGGTGCGCGCATCTCCGAGGCCGTCGGCCTCGACGTCGACGACCTCGACACCACCCACCGGTCGGTGCTGCTACGCGGCAAAGGCGGCAAGCAACGCGTCGTACCCGTCGGCCGTCCCGCCCTGGCCGCCGTCGACGCCTATCTGGTCCGCGGCCGTCCCGCCCTGGCCGCCGGACACACCCCCGCCCTGTTCCTCAACGCCCGAGGTGGCCGACTGTCCCGGCAGAGCGCCTGGCAGGTACTGCAGACCGCCGCCGGCCGGGCGGGAATCACCGCCGCCGTCTCCCCGCACACCCTGCGCCACTCCTTCGCCACCCACCTCCTCGACGGCGGCGCCGACGTGCGTGTGGTCCAGGAACTCCTCGGCCACGCCTCGGTGACCACCACCCAGATCTACACGCAGGTCACAGCCGGTGCGCTGCGCGAGGTATGGGCCGGGGCCCACCCCCGCGCCCGGTAGCGGCCGCGACGGCAGGGCGTGTCCACGGCGCCATCGCACCATCCGAAGCGGTAGCGTTGACCCGACAACCGAGCGAGCAGGACAGGGGGAGCAGGGGACAGTGGCGACACCACAACCGCCCGCAGCGGACACAGCGCCCGCCGCGAACACAGCGCCTGCCGCGCAGCACGCCCTGCTCCACGGCCGGGCCGACGCCGACACGGCCCACACCGACCCGGATCCGGCCCACACCGCGGAACCCGAGGCCGAACTCGGCCCCACCGGACGACCCCGCCGGTACGTCCCGGAACCGCAGCCGCTGCCCAGCCACGGGCCCGCGAAGATCATTGCGATGTGCAACCAGAAGGGCGGGGTCGGCAAGACCACCTCCACCATCAACCTCGGCGCCTCCCTCGCCGAATACGGCCGCCGCGTCCTGCTCGTCGACCTCGACCCCCAAGGTGCCCTGTCCGCCGGGCTCGGCGTCGCCCACCACGACCTCGACCTGACCGTGCACAACCTCCTCGTCGAACGCGGCATCTCCGTCGACGACGTGCTGCTGCACACCCGGGTCGAAGGACTGGACCTGCTACCCAGCAACATCGACCTGTCCGCCGCCGAAATCCAGCTCGTCTCCGAGGTCGGCCGCGAACAAGCCCTCGGCCGGGCCCTGTACCCCGTCCTCGACCGCTACGACTACATCCTCGTCGACTGCCAGCCGTCCCTCGGCCTGCTCACCGTCAACGCGCTCGCCTGCGCCGACGCGGTCATCATCCCGATGGAATGCGAGTACTTCAGCCTGCGCGGACTGGCCCTGCTCAACGACACCGTCGACAAGGTGCGCGACCGGCTCAACCCCAAGCTCAGCCTCGCCGGGATCCTCGTGACCATGTTCGACTCCCGCACCCTGCACGCCCGCGAGGTGATGTCCCGCGTCGTCGAGGTCTTCGGCGACCTCGTCTACGACAGCGTCATCGCCCGCACCGTGCGATTCCCCGAAACCAGCGTCGCCGGCGAACCCATCACCACCTGGGCGCCGAAATCCGCCGGCGCCGAGTCCTACCGGGCCCTGGCCCGCGAAGTGATCCACCGCTCCGGCCGATAACCCGTGACCGTGGACCACCCAGGCCCGACCGCTCCGGATCCGGCCCAGCCCGCCGCGCCCCCCGCGGGATTCCAAGTACGACTGCGCAACTTCGAAGGTCCCTTCGACCTGCTGCTCACCCTGATCTCTCAGCACCGCCTCGACGTCACCGAAGTCGCCCTGCACGAGGTCACCGACGAATTCATCGCCTACACCCGTGCCCTCGGCCCCCGGATGGGACTCGACCAGACCACCGAATTCCTCGTCGTCGCCGCCACCCTGCTCGACCTCAAGGCCGCCCGCCTCCTGCCGTCCGGCGACGTCGACGACCCCGAGGACCTCGCCCTGCTCGAGGCCCGCGACCTGCTCTTCGCCCGCCTGCTGCAGTACCGCGCCTTCAAACAGATTGCCGACCGGTTCGCCGAGTTCGAGGCCGCCGCCCTGCGCCGCTACCCCCGCGCGGTCTCCCTCGAACCGCAGTACGAGAACCTCCTACCCGAGGTCGTCCTCGGCGTCGACGCGACCCGATTCGCCGAGATCGCCACCGCCGCCTTCCAGCCCAAACCGCCCCCCCGCGTCGGCCTCGACCACCTCCACACCCCCCGCGTCTCCGTCCCGGAACAGGCCGCCCGCCTGCTCACCCTCCTGCGCGCCCACGGCGCCGGCACCTGGGCCACCTTCGGCCACCTCGTCGCCGAATGCGACAACGGGCTGCAGGTCGTCGCCCGGTTCCTCGCCCTGCTCGAGCTCTACCGCGAACGAGCCGTCACCTTCGACCAACCCGAACCGCTCGGGCCGCTGCACGTGGCCTGGACCGGCGAAAACGACGACGCCGTCACCACATTCGAGGAGGATTACGGGTGAGCAGCGCCACACCGGACCCCGATACGCACGGACTCGACGCGGAACTGCTGGAGATGAGCGACGACGAACTCGTCGCCGCCCTCGAAGCACTGCTGCTCGTCGTCGACACCCCCGCCCCCAACGCCCAGCTCGCCGACGCCATCGGCGTCACCGCCACCCGCGTCGAGACCACCCTGCACCGCATGGCCGCCGACCTCGACGCGCGCGGCTCCGGCATCGATCTGCGCTACGCCGGCGACGGCTGGCGCTTCTACACCCGCCGCGACTACGCCCCCTACGTCGAACGCCTCCTGCAGGGCGGCGCCCGCACCAAACTCACCCGCGCCGCCCTCGAGACCCTCGCCGTCGTCGCCTACCGCCAGCCCGTCACCCGCGCCCGCGTCAGCGCGGTCCGCGGCGTCAACGTCGACGGCGTCATGCGCACCCTCCTCGCCCGCGACCTGATCGCCGAGGACGGTACCGACCCCGAGACCGGCGGCACCCGCTACGTCACCACCGAACTGTTCCTCGAACGCCTCGGACTGGCCTCTCTGCAGGATCTGCCACCCCTCGCGCCGCTGCTTCCGGACGTCGATGTGATCGACGACATCAGCGAAAGTCTCGAGGCCGACCCACGATTTGCGAGAATGGGAAGGAACCCGCGCACCGAGTCCACCTCGCCCGCGCCGTTCGATCCCGATTGAGACAGGAAAAAAGTGCACAAGCCCGCTCGCCGTGATGGCACACCGGACCGCAGAAAAACCACCTCCCGCGCAGGGAACCCACCCCGCGAACGACGGGGCGAACCCACCGCCCGCGCGGCCACACCCAAGAAGGCACACCGCAAGGGCGACACCCCGCTCAACAAGCGCGGCCGTCCCGCCGCCCCCAAACCCCAGGCCCAGCGCCCGGCGACCCTGCCCAAGATCAGCAACGCCAAACCCGCCCGGCACCAGCACGCCGCCGAACGCCCGCAACTGCCCGCCGGCGAAGGCGTGCGCCTGCAGAAGGTCCTCGCCCAGGCCGGAGTCGCGTCCCGCCGGGCCGCCGAGGAACTCATCGCCGCCGGTCGCGTCGAGGTCGACGGCTCCATCGTCACCGAGCAGGGCCTGCGCGTGGACCCGGAGAACGCCGTGATCCGCGTCGACGGCATCCGCGTCGTCGTCGACAAGGACCTCGTCCACCTCGTGCTCAACAAGCCCCGCGGCTGGCAGTCCACCATGTCCGACGACCTCGGCCGCCCCTGCGTCGGCGACATCGTCTCCGAACGCGTCGCCGCCGGCCAGCGCCTCTTCCACGTCGGCCGGCTCGACGCCGACACCGAAGGACTGTTGCTGCTCACCAACGACGGTGAACTCGCCCACCGGCTCATGCACCCCTCCTACGAGGTGACCAAGACCTACCTCGCCACCGTCAAGGGTGTCCTCCCACGCGGGATCGGCAAGCAGCTGCGCGCCGGCGTCGAACTCGACGACGGCCCCGCCAAAGTCGACTCCTTCGCGCTCCTGCAGGTCAACGAGGGCCAATCGCTGGTCCGCCTCGAACTGCACGAAGGCCGCAAGCACATCGTGCGGCGCCTGCTCGACGCCGTCGGCCACCCCGTGATCCGCCTCGTGCGCACCGACATCGGACCCGTCGCGCTCGGCGACCAGCGACCCGGCACCCTCCGGGTGCTCGGCCGCAAGGAAGTCGGCGGCCTCTACCAGGCGGTGGGCCTGTGAGCTCCCTCGTCGTCGCCATGGACGGTCCCTCGGGCACCGGCAAGTCCACCGTCTCCAAGCGACTCGCACGGCTCCTCGGCGCGGCATACCTGGACACCGGCGCCATGTACCGCGTCGCGACCCTGCACGTACTGCGTACGGGTGCGGACCTGACCGATCCGGCCGCCATCGCCGCCGCCACCGAGTCCCTGCCCTGGTCGATCGGCACCGACCCGGAGACCGAGGACATCCGGCTCGCCGGGGAGGACGTCCGCGAGATCATCCGCGGTGCGGAGGTCACCGGCGCCGTCTCGGCCGTGTCCGCCGTTCCCGCCGTCCGCCGGACCCTCGTCGCAGCGCAGCAGCGCATCGGCCGTGACGCGGGACACATCGTTGTCGAAGGCCGCGACATCGGCACCGCCGTCTTCCCCGACGCGGACGTGAAGATCTACCTCACCGCCTCCGCCGAGGCACGGGCGCAGCGGCGCAACCGGCAGAACATCGCCGAAGGCCGCGGCGACAACTACGAGGCGGTGCTCGCCGCGGTGCAGCGCCGCGACCACCTCGATTCCACCCGCGCGGTGTCCCCGCTGCGCGCGGCGGACGACGCGATCGTCGTCGACACGAGCGAGATGGACATCGACGAAGTGATCGCCGCGCTCGCCGCCGTGGTCGCCGAACAGACGGGAGCGACCCTGTGAGCGAGGACGTGACGGAATTCGCCGGTGACGGCACCTGGTCGGAGGAATCGGACTGGGACCTCGAGCTCGCCGGAGCCGCCGAACTCGAAGAGTTCGTGCCCGTGCCGACCGTCGCCGTGGTCGGACGTCCCAACGTCGGCAAGTCCACCCTGGTCAACCGCATCATCGGTCGTCGCGAAGCAGTCGTCGAGGACGTGCCGGGCGTGACCCGCGACCGCGTCTCGTACGAGGCCACCTGGAACGGTCGCCGATTCATGGTGCAGGACACCGGCGGTTGGGAACCCGACGCCAAGGGCCTGCAACAGTCCGTCGCGCGGCAGGCAGAGATCGCGATGCGCACGGCCGACGCGATCCTGATCGTCGTCGACGCCACCGTCGGGGCCACCGCCGTCGACGAGGCGGTGGCCAAGGTGCTGCGCCGGTCCAAGACGCCGGTGCTGCTCGTCGCGAACAAGGTCGACGACGATCGCGTCGAGTCCGAGGCGGCGGCACTGTGGTCGCTGGGCCTGGGACAGCCGTATTCGGTGTCGGCCACCCACGGTCGCGGGACCGGTGATCTGCTCGACGAACTGCTCGCGGTGCTGCCCCAGACTCCGCGGGAAGGCACTGGGGGACAGGGGCCGCGTCGTGTCGCACTGGTCGGCAAACCGAACGTCGGCAAGTCCAGCCTGCTCAACAAGCTGGCCGGCGACGAACGATCCGTGGTCCACAACGTCGCCGGCACGACGGTCGACCCCGTGGACTCCCTCGTCGAACTCGGCGGCAAGACCTGGCGGTTCGTGGACACCGCCGGTCTGCGCAAACGCGTCAACACCGCCTCCGGCGCCGAGTTCTACGCCTCGTTGCGCACCCGCGGCGCCATCGAGGCCGCCGAGGTCGCGGTGCTGCTGATCGACGCTTCCGAACCGATCACCGAGCAGGACCAGCGGGTGATCTCGATGGTCGCCGACGCCGGCCGCGCCCTCGTCATCGCCTTCAACAAGTGGGACCTCGTGGACGAGGACCGACGCTACGAGCTGGGCCGGGAAATCGAACGCGACCTGCTGCGCGTGCCGTGGGCGGCGCGCGTGAACATCTCCGCCAAGACCGGCCGGGCCGTGCAGAAGCTCGTGCCGGCCATGGAGACGGCCCTCGAGTCGTGGGACAAGCGCATCTCCACCGGCCGTCTCAACACCTGGCTCAAGGAGGTCATCGCCGCGACTCCGCCGCCCATGCGCGGCGGCCGCCTGCCCCGGGTACTGTTCGCCACCCAGGCCGGCACCCGACCGCCGACCTTCGTGCTGTTCACCACCGGCTTCCTCGAAGCCGGCTACCGCCGCTTCCTCGAACGGCGACTGCGCGAGGAGTTCGGCTTCGAGGGCAGCCCGGTGCGGATCTCCGTGCGCGTGCGCGAGAAGCGGGACCGCCGGAGCAAATAGCGTCCGAAAGTGCCGTGACCAGGCGATTGGTGAATCGGTCCGTCTCTGTTGTAATCTCAACGAGCGCTCGACGAGAGCGCGGACGGGCTGTGGCGCAGCTTGGTAGCGCACTTGACTGGGGGTCAAGTGGTCGCAGGTTCAAATCCTGTCAGCCCGACTTTCTGGGGCCTGACCTGTTCATGCAGGTCAGGCCCCTTTTTCGTCCCCACCGCGGCTCCGTCGAACGACTGCAAGGTTGGGACGCTGGGGACCAGAAGGGGACCACCAGGCCGAGAACGCAGCTCCGGCGTCCAGCATCGCGTGCACGTCGGGGTGCAGGTAGCGGCTGGTGACGGCTGGGTCCTGGTGGCCGGCGACGCGCTGGAGGATGTGCAGCTCGACGCCCGCGGCGGCCATCCAGGTCAGCGCGGTGTGCCGCAGCCCGTGTCGTACGAGGCCGGGCTGGCCGATCTCGCGGACGACGTCGTCCCAGCGGGTCGCGTCACGAAGCGTGGCCGTGGTGATCACGCCTCCCCGTGGGCCGGTGAGCAGCCATGCCGTCGAGTCGCGGCCGGCGGTGAGGCGCTCGAGCGTCGGACGCAGCGGCTCGATGATCGGAACGGTGCGCCGACGGCAGCCTTTCGTCTCCTTGGTCACCAGCTTGCCGCGCCCCGGATAGGTCTGCCGAAACACGTGGATCAGGCCGCGGGTCAGATTGCCGGGACGTCTTTTGTCGTGGTCACTCCGCGGGCTTCGTCGGGCGCGCGGCGGAGCTGGTCGCGCCAGCGGCTGCGGTCGGCGATGGCAAGCAGGAGTCGGTTCTCGCGGGGGAGGACGTCGGGATCGGTGGGGTCGGCCTGGACCCAGAGGTACTTGTCGGCCTCGGGGTTGTCGGGCAGGCCGAGGAGGTCGCGGACCCAGGCGCGTCGGTCGGCGCGGTGGTCGGCGAGGGTCTTGCCGGACCACTTGCGGGACACGAGGACGCGGCGCCCGCCGAAGCCAAGGGTCTTGCGGCGGTGGACCTTGCCCTTGCGGTAGCCCGGGGTGAGCCCGGCCTTGGGATGGCGGGGTTGGATGCCGTAGCGCAGCCAGTTGGCGCAGCTGCGCATGTCGCACATCCGTTGGTACCGATCTGCCGCACATCACCCGGCACGACACCGCCACAAAGCCATATGTTGCCGAATTGGACTATTCGAAGATCAGGGGCGCCGCTGCGCGGCGCAACGCGAGGGGAGTGGTACCAAGTGACCCCCGCCCCCTGGACACGGATCAACCTCGACGGCCAGCCGTTCTGTCTCACGCAGCTTCGGCGGCCGTCGAGGTCGCTCCGGAACGATTTGGCGTGCCCCTCGAGAGCGTCAGCCCCCTGTCCCGCGGCAGAATTGTCGGGTGTCGATGGCATGACGTGCCAGACTGGTGCAAGTTGACTCCGGGAGGGGGAGGAGAGCGTCATGGCTGGGCCTCTCGTGTTTGATCGCGCGGCGATCGCCGAGACCTGCGAGCGGTACGGCGTAAAGCGGCTGGTCGTTTTCGGCTCGGCCGTCACCGAACGTTTCAACGAGTCGACCAGTGATGTCGACTTCCTCGTCGAGTTCCGCGACGACGTCGTGAACCGCTTCGACGCCTACTTCGGTCTCAAGGAGTCGCTGGAAGTCCTGCTCGGCCACCCGGTCGATCTTGCCTCTCCCGTTGCCCTGGAGAATCCCTACTTCGCTGCGTCGGTCGAGGAGAACGGGTACGAGGTCTATGCGGCCTGAGGCGCCGGGGCTGCTATGGGACGCCCGTAAGGTCGCTCGGCTGGTCGCCCAGTTCGTCGCGGACCGGACATGGCACGAGTACGAGAGCGACGCGATGCTCCGCTCAGCAGTTGAGCGACAGTTCGAGATCATCGGCGAGGCGCTCAACAGCGCTCAGCCGTCTCGACCCGGACACCGCCACCCTGATCCCGGACCTGCCACGGATCGTCGCTTTCCGGAACGTGCTCATCCACGGGTACGCCGTCATTGACAACGAGCTCGTCTGGGAGGTCGCAACGACGCGCGTCAGGGACCTGGCCGCGCTACTTGGACGGCTCCTCGGCGAAGACGAAACCGCATAGCGACGGGGAGGCGGAGCCAGCGGCCGACGCGCTATGCCACCGGGGACCCGGCGGGGACCAACGTCACGTTCGATCACCCGATTTCACGCCTGAACCAGCGACAGCGACAGACGAGGACAGACGACTACAGACAGTCGGTTCACGCTCAGGTCCTCGAGCCCCCGACCTGGGGGTCAAGTGGTCGCAGGTTCAATCCTGTCAGCCCGACCGACGAACGAGGCGGTCCCGGATTTCCGGGGCCGCCTCGTTCGCGTCTGTGCACCCGGGCCGATACACCGCGCCGTTCCGGCCCCGGGATCGTTCGTTTCCCAGCGGCGGGACAGGTCCGCGAAAGGCCCACGGTCAGGGTCCAAAGACCGCAGTCAACCCCCCGTGCCGCGAGTACTGTCGCGAACAGAAGCCGCGGCCACACCGAGGCGCGACGGGCATCTCCAGTCCGAGGAGACAACATGACCGAAACCCGGAACGGCACCGGATCCCAGGCCGTCGACAGCTCCGGCGACGCGGCCACAGCGCAGACCATTCCCGCCGTCGATGCCGGTCCGGTCCGGCACGAGCAGGTCGACGCGGTGGTCGACACGGCGACCGCGGCAGCGGCCCAGTTCCGCACCCTCGACCAGCAACAGGTCGATGCGATCGTCGAAGCGATGGTGCGGGCCGGCATCCGGGCGGCCGCGGAACTCGCAGCGGTCGCGATCGAGGAAACCGGATTCGGTGTCTTCGAGGACAAGGTCGTCAAGAACTACGTGGCCACCGAATTCCTCTACGACTACCTCAAGGACAAGAAGTCCGTGGGCGTGATCGAGGAGAACGTCGAACACAGCATCGTCCGCGTCGCCGAACCCATCGGCGTCGTCCTGGCCATCACCCCGGTTACCAACCCCACGTCCACCGTGCTGTACAAGGCGATCGTCGCGGCGAAGACCCGGAACGCCGTCATCTTCCGCCCGTCGCCTTTCGCCGTGCGCTCGTGCGAGCGCACGGTGGAGATCTTGCGCGCGGCGGCGGAGGCCGCCGGCATGCCCCCGGGCGCGCTCCAGGTCATCCCCGACGCCGCTCACGAGGTCACCCATTACCTGTTCAAACACCCGAAGGTCGACTTCATCTGGGTCACCGGCGGCCAGAAGATCGTCGCCTTGGCCAACGCCGCCGGCAAGCCGGCCCTCGGTGTGGGTCCGGGCAACGCTCCCATCTACCTGCACCGCACGGCCGACATCAGGGGCGCCGTCGTCGACATCCTGATCTCGAAGACCTTCGACGCCTCCGTGATCTGTCCCGCCGAACAGACCTGCATCATCGACGACGAGATCTACGACGCCACCGTCGCGGAGTTCGAACGGATGGGGGCGCACCTGCTCACGGACGAACAGGCGGAGGCGATCGCCGATTTCGCGTTCGGTTGCGGCGACAAGGTCAACCTCGCCGCGCTCGGCCAGCAGGCTCCCGAACTCGCTGCCCGCGCGGGCTTCACGGTGGATCCCGCGGTCAAGGTGCTCCTCGCGCCGCTGCCGTCCGACCTCGAACGGCTCGCGGCGCACCCCCTGGTGCAGGAGAAGCTGATGCCGGTCCTGGGCCTCGTGCGGGCCCGCGACGTCCAGCACGGCATCGACGCCGCCGTCCTCGTCACCGAACACGGCGGTCTCGGCCACACTTCCGCCATCTACGCCACCGATCCGGCCGTGATCGACGCGTACGGCCGGGCCGTGCGCACCGGCAGGATCCTCGTCAACGCTCCGACTGCGGTGGGGGCCCTCGGCGGAATCTACAACAATCTGACGCCCACGTTCTCGCTGGGTTGCGGCACGTGGGGCGGGTCGAGCACCACCGAGAACGTCAACTACCAGCAACTGCTCAACATCAAGACCGTCGCGCACCGGCGCACTCCGCCGCAGTGGTTCCGGGTACCGTCGAACACCTTCTTCAACGCCGGTGCACTCGAGAACCTCCGCGACGTCCCCTGCACCAGCGTCGTGGTCGTCACCGACGCGCTCAGTGAGCAGCGGGGAGTGGTCGACGACCTACGCGCCCACTTGCGTGCCGAACACGTCAAGGTGTTCAGCGAGGTCGAGCCGGAACCGGACGAGGCCACCATCCGCCGCGGAGTCACCCTGCTCGAGGGGAACCCGCCGGACCTGCTCGTCGCCATCGGTGGTGGGTCGGTGATCGACGCGGCGAAGGCCATTCGGCTGTTCTACGAACATCCGGAGAAGGACCTGGCCGAGCTGAGCTTGCCGTTCCTCGACCCGCGCAAGCGCATGGCGGAGTACCCGCAGGATCCGCACAAGCTGCGGCTGGTGGCGATCCCCACCACCGCCGGCACCGGTTCGGAGGTCTCACCCGCGGCCGTACTCACCGTCGCCGGCCGCAAGGAAACCCTGGTCGACTATTCCCTGGTTCCGGACATGGCGATCGTGGACCCGATGCTCACCCTCTCGATGCCACGCACATTGACGGTCGACACCGGAATCGACGCCCTGACCCACGCGCTGGAAGCGGCGGCCTCCATCTTCGCCTCGCCCTACACCGATGCGTTCTGTGTCCAGGCCGCGCGCTTGATCTTCGAGGCGCTGCCGCGGGTGTACGACGATCCGGATGATCTGGCCGCCCGCACCGACATGTCCAATGCCGCGACTCTTGCCGGTCTCGCCTTCTCGAACGCGTTCGTCGGCACGAACCACGCGCTCGCGCATTCCGTCGGCGCCCGGTTCGGGATCGCCCACGGGCGGGTGAACGGCGTTTTCCTTCCGCACACCCTCCGCTACAACGCCAGCCTGCCGACCAAATTCATGCCGGCCCCCGGCTACTCCGCCTACGTCGCGCCGGAGAAGTATGCCCAGCTCGGGCGGATCGTCTTCGGCGGGCACGACCCGGAGGAGAGCCGCCGACGGCTGTTCCAGGGCGTCGAAGATCTGCTCCGCCGCATGCAGGTGCCGCGCACCCTGAAGGAGATCGGCGTCCCCGAGGAGGAGTTCGTGGCCGCGCTGCCGGAGCTGGCGATGACCGCGTTCCAGGACCTGAGCAATCGCACGAACCCTCGGATGCCGCTGATCAGCGAGATCACCGAGCTCCTGCGGCTCGGTTACTACGGGGACGGTGAGCATGCCCACTGACAGCGCCACCAGGACGATCCAGGTCGACGCACCCCTGGACACCGTGCTCACGACCATCCGCGACATCGAGAGCCAGACCGAGTGGATCCCCGAGATCCTCGAGGCCCAGGTCCTCGAGGTCGAGGAGGAGTCCGGACTTCCGCGCACCGCCCGGTTCAAGGCGTCGGCCACTGTCGGCACCGACAGCTACACCCTCACCTACCAGCACCGTGACGACGGCATGAGCTGGACGATGCTGCAGGGACGCCTGCAGACCGGACAGGAGGGCCGCTACCAGCTGGTCGCGGTCGGTCCCGACCGAACCTCGGTGACGTACGAGCTGACGATCCATCACAATCTGCCGCTGCCCGGATTCTTGCGAAATCGCGTGATCAAGGGCCTGGTCGACAGTACGCTCACCGGTCTGAAGAAGCGCCTCGAGAGCTGAAGGCCGGGGGAGGGCAGCACCCGCGGGTGCGTGCCGCCGATGCGCAGGGTGTTACCCGGGTCCGCGCTCAGCGCCCTCCGCACCACGAGCGTCCGCGCTCGGTCACCGACGACCCCGTCCGGAGGGAGTGGAGTCTTCGCGGCGTCGAACCCCTGCGGGGCCACGCCCTTGCACGCGGCGCCGGCCGGAAACAAATCGCGGGTTCTTCTCGGCCGTTCCCCGCGGCAGCGGATCGTGGCGCGCCCTGTGACCTCTGCCGGCGGTGGTAGCTGCCGGTGAGACGTCCGGCCCGTACGGATGCCGGTACGGGGGAGGGATGAAGTACGTCACACGGTCGGCCACCGGGCGAGGCATGTGGCTGGGCACCTTCTCCGTCGTTCCCACAGAACCCGGATCGCACCTGGTCGAGGAGTGCGCGGGGCGCGGGCGCTGCAACCGACTTCGAATCAGACGGAAACTCGAGATTCCTGGAACACCACATCTCCCACTCGGCGTGTTGAAAATCCGACGCTGACGGAAATCAATAAATTACCGAACTCTACTTTCCGTAAAACACCCAACCACCAGCACAAACAAGCACCGACCCACCCGTCAGGCGCCGAATGCACGCGAGATCGCTGCAGCGACGTCCCGGTGTCGACGGATGGGCAGGGCGAGTCCCCTCCCGGCCCGCGCAAGGTCGCGAGCGGTGAGCAGATCGTGCTCGCCGGAGATGTCGGCGAGCACGTCGAGCCGGGGGAGCCGGGCTGCCGCGGTCCTCGGATCGGGCCCGGCGTTGTGCACGCAATCCGACAGGAGCAGCACCCGTCCCTCGTCCGCAGGTACGTCCCGGAGCTGACCTCGTGCCACCTCGAGCGCGAAGCCGACGTTGGTGAGGCCCTTGCTCGGGATCCGGAGCAGCAGGTCCACGAGCCCGGCGGGGGAGACCGGCTCCCCGAGGGCACTGAGGACAGCGGCTTCGGACCAGAAGGCCACCACGGCCAGATCGTCGTGTCCGAACTCGCCGGCCATGGCACCGACCGCGGCCGCGGCGGTGCGGATGCGCTCGCCGCGCATCGAGCCGGAGATGTCGACGACGAGCACCACCTTCCGGCGATCGCGGATCCGATCCCGCATCACCAGATCCGTGGACCGCGCGAACGGATCTTCGGCGAGAATCTCGACAGTGCGGTCGAGGTCGAGTTCCTCGGCACCGTCCCGATACGGCAGGCTCTGCAGCCTGCCGAGGCCCCTCCGCGGCGCACGACGACGTCGTGGGCGCGGCACGGACAGCCGCGCAGCGATCTCGCGTGCCCGGCGTCGGACCTCGGCGTCCGCGACCGGACCGGAGGCATCGAGATCGGCCAGGTGCAGTACCTCGGCCGGCTCGTCGGTCTGCCCGGGACCCGCGCCGGCTCCCGATCCGGGGGTACGCCCGGCGCGATGCGGGCCACCCACCATCACCAGACCCTGGCCGCCACCGCGGTGCTCGTACAGGGCCGGGTCGAGGGACAGCTGCTTCGGCCTGCGCCGGAACGGCTTTCCCCGGCCGGTGGAGTGGCGCTGAGCACGATGGTGCACGGGGCTCTCGGCGGGGACGGACCTTCAACCGGGGGCGGCGGCAGCAGGACGGAGAAGGAAGTGGTCCTGCCAGATCTCCCGCAGCACCGCTTCGGGAGTGGTTTCGGAGACCTCGTCGACCGCGATCCGTCCGGACAGCGCCACCAGCAGCGCGTCGAGCACAGCGTCGGTGTAGTCCGACGGAAGATCCCGCGGTGGGTCGGTCGAGTCCGGTAGATCGTCGGAAACCCCGCGCATATCGAACAGCTGCATGGCGACCAGGGTCAGGTCGATCGCGCCGCGGACGCTGGACCCACCCCTCAGATCGGGGTGCTCCCGCGTCGCACGGGTGAGGGCTACCGCATCGTCGACGAGCCGTGCCGACCCGCATCCGGTCCGTCGGACGACGATCTCGTGTTCGGCTCGCGTGTCCTGATAACTCACCGACAGCCGGCAGAACCGGTCGTGCACACTCATCGACAACCGGACGGTACCGATGTTGTCGAACGGGTTCATCGAGGCCACCACGCGGAACGCCGGATCGGCTGTCACCGTGCCCACCCGCGGCACTGTGATCCGCCGTTCCGCCATCGCGGTCAGCAGGCTGTTGAGTGTGTCCTCGGGCGATCGGTTGAACTCCTCGAGGTAGAGCACGCCACCGTCGCGCATCGCCGCGACCAGCGGTCCGGGCACGAAGTTGTCCTCGTGGTAGCCCTCGGACAGCACCCGTGCCGGATCGTGATACCCGACCAGGCGCGCCGGCGTCAGATCGGCGTTCCCCTCGACGAACATCAGCGGACTGCCGAGCTCGGCGGTGATGGCCCCGAGCAGAGTGGACTTGCTGGTCCCCGGCGGCCCCTCGAGGAGTACGTCGCGCCCTGCCCCGATCGCGGCGAGCAGAAGATCGGCCTCGCGGACGCGTCCCACCACTCGCTCTGCGACTCCCCGCCGGACCTCTGCCATCGATCGGATGGTGCGCTGCATGCTCACGTCCTCGTGTGCCCCTGAATCTGTTCGTTTCGTCGAACAACTATGCACCGGCAGGGGGCGCCGGACGGAGCGATTCGGTAATCCATGCGCAGAATCGCAGTTCCCACCGCCTAATGTCGGTGCCATGACTGTCCGGCACCCCCTGGACCCGAGCGAGGCCGGGTCGGCACTCGCCGCGTTCGAGCCCCGTTTTCTGCCCCTGGACGGCCGGCGTCACGCCGCGGTGGTCGTCGCCGTACTCGACGACGGCCACGGGAAGCCGGTCGTGCCGCTCACTCGCCGACCGACGCGCCTGCGATCTCATCCCGGTCAGTTCGCACTGCCGGGCGGACGCCTCGACGACGGGGAGACCCCCGACGTGGCCGCGCTGCGCGAACTGCACGAGGAACTCGGACTGCGCGCCGATCCCGGCGGCATCCTCGGCCGCCTGGACGACTACATCACCCGCTCGGGCTACGTCATCTCGCCCTACGTCGTCTGGGTGGATGCGGCGATCGGCGATCTCGTTCCCAACCCGGACGAGGTCGCCGCACTCTATGCCGTCACCGAGTCCGAACTCGACAGTGAACCCCGGTTCGTCACCATTCCGGAATCGGACAAGCCGGTGATCCAGTGGCCGTTCCGGGGTCATCTCGTCCACGCACCTACCGCTGCGGTGGTGTACCAGTTCCGCGAAGTCGTGCTCCATCGCCGAAGCACCCGTATCGACGACCTGGAACAGCCCGTGTTCGCGTGGAGGTGACCGGTCGCACGGGCAACGGCGGCAAGGGGTGTGCAAGGCTGTCGGGACCTACTCCACGAACGACAGGACCGACGATGAACGACGCGACGACGACCGGTGCGCCGGCTCGATCCGACCGCATCGTCACCGTCCCCAACGTGCTGAGTGTCGTCCGCCTGGCCGGAATCCCGATCTTCCTCTACCTGGTCCTCGTTCTGCATGCCGACGGGTGGGCGCTCGCGGTTCTGATGCTCAGCGGGATCACCGACTGGGCCGACGGCAAGCTCGCACGGCTGCTCGACCAGGCGTCGCGACTCGGGGCGGTGCTCGATCCGCTCGTCGACCGCCTCTACATCGTCACGACACTCCTCGCGCTGGTGGCCCGTGGCATCGTGCCGTGGTGGATCGCCGTGCTCCTGATCGGCCGGGAGCTGGTTCTCGCCCCGACCCTCGCCGTCTATCGACGCCGTGGTCTGCCGCCACCGGAGGTGTTGTACCTGGGCAAGGGCGCCACGTTCCTGCTCATGTTCGCGTTGCCCCTCCTCCTGGCCGCGCAGGCGCTTCCCGCCGCTGCCGGCGTCCTCGAACCCGCCGGGTGGGCCGCCCTCCTCTGGGGCACTGCCCTCTACACGTGGACGGGCGCGCTCTACCTGCTGCAGGCGGTGCAGACGGCTCGAGCGGTGCCCGTGTCGGGAGGGCCGGCCACCGGATGAACCGCAACTGGGAGCAGATCCGTCGCAACCCCGTCCCGTCGCTGCTGAAAGCTCTGCTCGAGGACCATCTCGATCCCGGGTACGCGGGTGCGGCGCGCGACCGCGCCGCCGGCCACACCCGCCCGACCCGGATCGGGATCGGGGTGTGGCTGGTCCTCGGTGGTCTGCTCGCCGGACTCGTCCTCGGGGTAGCGTACGCCCAGAACATCGAGCGCAAATCCGGGACGGATCAGGCGCGCGACGAAATCCTCGCGACCGTCCGCGCGACCGAGGACCGCAACGACGTACTCGCGGCGGCCCGCGACGACTTGTCCACCGAGGTGGAACAGCGCCGTATCGCGGTGCTCGCCGACGACGAGCAGGGGACGGCGGTGCTCGACCGCCTCGCCCGCGCAGAGGACGACGCTGCGTCGACGCCTGTGCACGGGCCGGGGATCACGGTGACTCTCGCCGATCCGGCTTCGCGGCCCGACCTGACGGACTCGGCGGAGAAGGACCGCGGCCGCAGCTCCTCGGTGATCCTCGACCGCGATCTGCAGTCGGTCGTCAACGCGCTCTGGCACAGTGGCGCCGAGGCCGTCTCGATCAACGGGGTCCGGATCGGCCCGGGTGTCACGGTCCGGCAGGCCGGGGGAGCGATGCTCGTGGACAACCGGCCGGTCTTCTCCCCGTACACGGTCGCCGCCGTCGGGTCCCCTGCGGAGCTGCAGACCGGGTTCGTGGTCAGCGACGCGTACCTGCGCATGTCGGGGGTGCAGCAGCTCTACGGAGTAGGTTTCACCATCGCGGATGCGGCAGACCTGGCGCTGCCGGCCGCCACGGTGCGCGACGTCGCATCGGCACAGGAAACGGGAGAGCGGTGAGACGGTGGTGACCAAACGCGGATACGCCCTGTACGCGGTGCTGGCCCTCGGTGTGGGCATCGTGGTGGGTGTGATCGTCAGTCCCCAGGTTCCCGACGTGGTCCAGCCTTACCTGCCCATCGCGGTCGTCGCGGCGCTCGACGCGGTCTTCGGCGGCCTGCGCGCGTATCTGGACGAGATCTTCGACGCCAAGGTGTTCGTCGTCTCCTTCGTCTTCAACGTACTGGTCGCCGCACTGATCGTCTGGCTCGGTGACCAGCTCGGGGTGGGCACCCAGCTGTCCACGGCGATCGTCGTGGTTCTCGGTATCCGGATCTTCGGGAACGCATCCGCTCTGCGCCGCAGGCTGTTCGGGGCGTAGCAGGATGGGCGAGGGCAAGCACGAACGGCACGAGGGGGCCGAGACCGGCACAGCGCGCCGATCGCGGATCGTCTTCTCCGCTCTGGCGGTACTGCTTATGGTCCTGCTCGGGGTGGGGATCGCCACTCAGGTCAGGAACACCGGTTCGGGTGATGCGCTCGACTCCGCCCGGCCCGCCGACCTGCTGGCGGTACTCGACAACCTCAACCGGCGTGAGGCGGAGCTGCGCCAGGAGATCACCACCCTCGAGCAGACGCTGGCCAGTCTGCAACGCAACGGCTCCGAGGCCGCGCTCGCGGAGGCGCAGCAGCGCCTGTCGGCGTTGCAGATCCAGGTGGGTACCGCCCCGGCCACCGGTCCGGGCGTGATCTTGACCATCGCCGACCCTCGACGAGGAGTGGGCCCGGAGGTTCTTCTCGACACGATCCAGGAGCTGCGCGCCGCAGGAGCGGAAGCCGTGCAGGTCGCCGGAACCGGTGGCGCTGCCGTGCGTGTCGGCGTGGACTCCTGGGTGGGCGGAACCGCCGGTGCGCTGGTCGTCGACGATCGGCCGCTCGCGGCGCCCTACGTCGTCGCTGCGATCGGGGACCCGCCCACACTGGCGGCGGCGCTGAACATCCCCGGTGGTGTGGTCGACACGGTGGCACGTGCCGGCGGGACGGTACAGATCGAACAGTCGCCGCAGGTCGAGGTGCCCGCCTTGCGGGAGATCGAGCCGCGACAATACTCTCAGCCCGGTAACTGAACCCGGCGTTCCACGCGAATGTCGCTGCCCGAAAGGACCTGTCGTGAGTGAGTTCCGAACACCCGCCGATCTGCGTTACACGGCGGAGCACGAGTGGGTTCGCCGAACCGGCGACGTGACCGCACGCCTCGGCATCACCGACTACGCCCAGTCGCAGCTCGGCGACGTCGTCTTCGTGCAGCTGCCCGAGGCCGGTGCGGAGCTCACCGCGGGGCAGTCCTTCGGCGAGGTGGAATCGACCAAGAGCGTGTCGGACGTGTTCGCTCCGCTCACGGCGAAAGTCGTTGGCGTGAACTCGGATCTGGACGGCAATCCCGAACTCGTCAACGGGGATCCGTACGAGGCCGGCTGGCTGGTGGACGTCGAGGTCGCCAGCAAGGACGAGCTGGACGCCGCTCTGGCGGACACGCTCGACGCCGACGGATACCGCGCGATCACGCAGAACTGACCCCGCATCCGGCCGGGGCCGCGTCTGCCTGCACGAAGGACGTTGTGCAGGGTACGGTCATCGGTAGGCGTGTGCCGGGTCGGGGCGCGGGTCCGTACCGGAAGTGATCGTGGCTGAACGAAACTGCGGCCCCGGGGGAGCGATCCCGAAGGGCCGAACGGATAAGGAGATACGGTGAGCGAGAACGGCAACGCGGGCTACGAGGAAACCCCTGCGGAAACCACTTCGGTGTTTCGTGCCGACTTCCTGAACGAACTCGATACCACCGGCACGGGCGCGGGGACGACCGAAGCGCCGGTTTCGGGGGTCGAGGGGCTTCCCACAGGATCGGCGCTGCTCGTCGTCAAGCGTGGCCCGAACGCCGGGTCGCGTTTCCTGCTCGATCAGCCGACGACGTCGGCGGGGCGCCACCCGGACAGCGACATCTTCCTCGACGACGTGACGGTCAGCCGTCGGCACGCCGAGTTCCGTCAGGACGAGGGCGAGTTCCAGGTCGTCGACGTGGGAAGCCTGAACGGGACCTACGTCAACCGCGAGCCGGTGGACTCGGCCGTTCTCGCGAACGGCGACGAGGTGCAGATCGGAAAGTTCCGGCTGGTGTTCCTCACCGGCCCGCGGGGTTCGCAGGGCACGGGTAGCTGATGACCGCTGCCCGCCAGCCGTCACCGGGGGGTATGTCGATCGGCTCCGTGCTCGATCGGCTCCGGCCCGAGTTTCCGGACGTGACGATCTCGAAGATCCGCTTCCTCGAATCCGAGGGGTTGATCAGTCCGGAACGCACCCCGTCGGGTTATCGCCGTTTCTCGATCGCGGACTGTGAGCGTCTGCGGTACGTACTGACCGCGCAACGGGACCAGTACCTGCCCTTGAAGGTGATCAAGGAACAGCTCGAGGCGATCGACCGCGGTGTCGCGACGGTGGGCTCGGTGGAGGGTCGCCCGAAGCGGCTCCGGACCCTGGCCGTGGCCCCGGGTCAGGTGTCGCCGGAGGATCTGCGCGCGGACCGGGAGGTGCGGATCAGCCGGGAGGACCTGTGCGGGCAGGCGGGCATAGAGACGTCCTTCCTCACGGAGCTGATCCGCGCCGGGCTCATCGTGCCCGGCGCGGCCGGCTTCTTCGACGAGGATGCGGTGCTGCTGGCGCGCACGGCCAAAGCCATGTCCGAGTTCGGTCTCGAGGTTCGGCACCTGCGTGCTTTCAAGCTCGCGGCCGACCGGGAGGCGGGCCTGGTGGCGCAGATCGCGGGTCCGGTCGCGAAGGGCCGGGACGTCGGTGCGCGTGCTCGGGCCGAGGAAATGGTGCGGGAACTGGCAGCGCTGTCGTTGACGATGCACACCTGCCTCGTCAAGGCCGCCGTCCGGGGCGCTCTGGATCGGTGAACGGCGGGCGTCGACCTCGACGGCGGCGCGTTTGGCACTAGAATTCAGGGGGATATCGGCGGACGGTTCGCCACCGTCGCACAGCAGGGATGGGAGGCGGCTCGATGAGCGAGATGCGAGTAGTGGGGATCCGGATCGAGCAACCGCAGAATCAGCCTGTCCTGCTGCTGCGCGAAGTCGACGGAGATCGGTACCTGCCGATCTGGATCGGCCAGATGGAAGCCACGGCGATCGCACTGGAACAGCAGGGCGTCGAGCCGGCCCGGCCGTTGACGCACGACCTGATCAAGAATCTGGTCGATGCCTTCGGCCGTACCCTCGAAGAGGTCCGGATCGTAGACCTCAAGGAGGGGACGTTCTACGCCGACCTCGTCTTCGACGGCGGTCTGCGCGTGTCGTCCCGCCCCTCCGATGCCGTCGCTGTAGCCTTGCGCATCGGCGCGCCGGTCTTCGTGGAGGAACCGGTGCTCGCGGAAGCGGGCCTCGTCATGCCGGATGAGCGGGAGGACGAGGTCGAGAAGTTCAAGGAATTTCTCGAATCCGTCTCCCCCGACGACTTCAAGGCGACGGACGGCTGATCGTCGGACGTCGCCGAGGTTCTGTCGCGACTTCCGGCCGACGGCCGGAGCGCACACTGCGAGTGAGATGCGGAACCGGAAGATCGTCGTCCGGTCGGCGTGTTGCTGCCCAACTTTTCGTACGGGGCGTACGCTGAGTGAATCGCTACGGATCGACTCGGTGGGTCAGCGAGCGCTCGACGATCGGATGGGGGTGGGGATCCGCCCGTCGTTCGTTCCAGGGCAACGCCTGTGCACGCGAGAGGGAGTCACAACAGTGGGAGATCGGCCGCAGGGACAGCAGCTCAGCTTCGACGCCGTCGACCGCGATGCCCCGTCACGGGCAGCTCTCGACGCCGACGAAATGCAGCCGGGCCTGTTCCCGGACGATTCGGTGCCCGACGAGCTCGTCGGCTACCGCGTGCCCATCGCCTGCCAGATCGCCGGCATCACCTACCGTCAGCTCGACTACTGGGCGCGGACCAACCTGGTCGTTCCGTCCATCCGGGGCGCGGCGGGCTCGGGCAGTCAACGGCTCTACTCGTTCAAGGACATCCTGGTCCTGAAGATCGTCAAGCGCCTGCTCGACACGGGTATCTCGCTGCAGAACATCAGGGTGGCGGTCGACCACCTCCGCGAACGCGGGGTGCGGGACCTGGCGAAGATCACCTTGTTTTCCGACGGCACGACCGTGTACGAGTGCACCTCACCGGAAGAGGTGGTCGATTTACTGCAGGGCGGGCAGGGAGTGTTCGGCATCGCGGTGAGCGGCGCCATGCGGGAGCTGACCGGCAGCATCGCCGACTTCCCGGCTGAGCGGGCGGACGGTGGCAACGTGGAACAGCGACCCGAGGACGAGCTGGCCTCCCGCCGCCGCGAACGCGTCAATCGGCGGATCGGGTAGACGCTCGTCACACGAAACATCCGCGGCCTCGGTGCTGCCAGTCGTTCCGGTGCCCTAGAATCGGGGGTGCGTCGCCGCCGTGCGGGAGAGTTCCGGACCTGTTCCGGGCGCCGAAGGAGCAGCACCTCCCCGTCAATCTCTCAGGCATCGAGGACCGTACGGGCACCGACGTCTCTGGAAAGCGGTGGGAGCACCCACCCGCCCACGGGGAAAGGGCCGGTTCGTTCCGGTACCGAATCTCTCAGGCGCTCGCTCGACGAGCTCGCGACAGAGGGGGAGGACACGCACCGTGCGACCCTTGCCCGGATGCGGACCTCCGACCTCAGGGAGTCGCGATGACCGATGCTGCCACGTACACCTTCGCCGACCGCCACGTCGGCCCCGACGCGGCGGGCTTGCGCCGCATTCTCGACGTCGTCGGCGTCGAATCCCTCGACGAACTGGCCACGAAGGCGGTGCCCGCCGGCATCCTCGACGCCCGGACCGACGGGGTCGCGGACGGGCTCGAGTCGCTCGACGCGCCGATGTCGGAACACGAGGTGCTCGAGGCCCTGCAGGAACTCGCCGGGCGGAACACCGTGGCGACGTCGATGATCGGTCAGGGGTACTACGGCACGCTGACGCCGCCGGTCCTGCTCCGCAACATCATCGAGAATCCCGCCTGGTATACGGCATACACCCCGTACCAGCCGGAGATCAGCCAAGGGCGCCTCGAAGCCCTCCTCAACTTCCAGACCATGGTCTCGGACCTGACCGGCATGGAGGTCGCCAACTCGTCGATGCTGGACGAGGCGACCGCCGCTGCGGAGGCGATGACGCTGCTCGCCCGCGCGAACCGCAAGTGCCGGAGCACGCGCGTCGTCGTGGACACCGACCTGTTCGCTCAGACCGCGGCGGTCCTCGCGACCCGGGCGGAACCCCTGGGAATCGAGATCGTCACCGCGAATCTCGTCGACGACGGTCTGCCCGAGGGAGAATTCTTCGGGGTGATCCTGCAGATCCCGGGTGCCTCCGGCCGGGTGTTCGACGCAAGTCCCCTGGTCGAGGCGGCACACGAGCGTGGCGCCCTCGTCGCGGTGGGGGCGGACCTGCTGGCCCTGACCCTGCTCACCCCGCCCGGCGAACAGGGCGCGGACGTATGCTTCGGCACCACCCAACGCTTCGGCGTGCCCATGGGATTCGGCGGGCCGCATGCGGGTTACCTCGCGGTGCACGCCGCCCATGCCCGCAACCTGCCGGGCCGGCTCGTCGGCGTCTCGGTCGACGCCGATGGGGCGCCGGCGTACCGGCTGGCGCTGCAGACGCGTGAGCAGCACATCCGCCGCGAGAAGGCGACCAGCAACATCTGCACCGCGCAGGTGCTCCTCGCGGTCCTTGCCGCAATGTACGCGTCGTACCACGGCGCCGAGGGTCTGGCCAGGATCGCGACCCGCGTGGCGGGCCAGGCCGCCCGGCTCGCGGCGTCGCTGCGAGCCGCCGGCCTCGAGGTCGTGCACGACCACTTCTTCGACACCGTTCTGGTCCGCGTTCGCGGCCGCGCCGACGCGGTGGTCGCGGCGGCGCTCGAGGCGGGCATCAACGTCCGGCGGGTCGACGGGGACCAGGTGGGGATCTCGTGCGACGAGGCGACCCGCGACGCCGATGTGGCTGCAGTTCTCGCCGCGTTCGGGGCGGAGGACACCGCGGCGGAAGCCGCTCCCGCCCTTCCCCGGCACCTCGCGCGCACGAGCGTGTACCTGCAGCACGAGGCGTTCACCCGGTACCGTACCGAGACCGCGATGATGCGGTACCTGCGCCGCCTGTCCGACATGGACCTCGCCCTGGACCGCACCATGATCCCGCTGGGTTCGTGCACGATGAAGCTCAATGCCGCCACGGAGATGGAGGCGATCACCTGGCCCGGGTTCTCGGCGCTCCATCCGTTCGCCCCGGCGGATCAGACGGCGGGCATCCGCCGACTCATCGCGGACCTGGAAGGATGGCTTGCCGCGGTGACCGGGTACGACGCGGTGAGCCTGCAGCCGAACGCCGGTAGCCAGGGCGAGTACGCCGGGCTTCTGGCGATCCGCCACTACCACCTGAGCCGGGGCGACGAGCATCGCGACACCTGCCTGATCCCGTCGAGCGCCCACGGCACCAACGCCGCCTCCGCCGTCATGGCCGGCATGCGGGTGGAGGTCGTGGCGTGCCGTTCGAACGGTGACGTGGACCTCGACGATCTGCGCGCGAAGATCGCCGATCACGCCGAACGCCTCGCCGCGATCATGATCACGTACCCGTCGACCCACGGTGTCTACGAGCACGAGATCGCCGACATCTGCGGCGCCGTGCACGACGCCGGTGGCCAGGTGTACATCGACGGCGCCAACCTGAACGCTCTCGTCGGTCTGGCACGACCCGGCAAGTTCGGCGGCGACGTGAGCCATCTGAACCTGCACAAGACCTTCTGCATCCCGCACGGCGGCGGTGGTCCCGGGGTGGGGCCGATCGGCGTGCGCGCACACCTGGTGCCGTTCCTGCCCGGACACCCGGCGGAGCCGGGCCTCGGTGGGGGCGGGCCGGTGTCGGCGGCGCCGTTCGGATCTGCATCCATCCTCCCGATCACGTGGGCGTACATCAAGCTGATGGGGGCGCAGGGCCTGCGGCGGGCTTCGCTGACCGCGATCGCGTCGGCGAACTACATCGCGCGCCGGCTCGACGAGTACTTTCCTGTCCTGTACACGGGTGAGAACGGCATGGTGGCGCACGAGTGCATCCTCGATCTGCGGCCGCTGACGAAGGACACGGGGGTCACCGTCGACGACGTCGCGAAGCGTCTGGCGGACTACGGCTTCCACGCGCCCACCATGAGCTTCCCCGTCGCGGGCACCCTCATGGTCGAGCCCACCGAGAGCGAGGACCTGTCCGAGCTGGACGCGTTCATCGACGCGATGATTGCCATCCGCGCCGAGATCGACCGGGTCGGGGCAGGGGAGTGGCCGGTGGTCGACAACCCGCTGCGCGGGGCGCCGCACACCGCCCAGTGCCTGGTGGGGGAATGGACCCACCCCTACAGCCGCGAAACCGCGGTGTACCCGCTGGGGCAGAAGCGCGCGAAGGTGTGGCCTGCGGTGCGGCGCATCGACGGGGTGTACGGGGATCGGAACCTCGTGTGTTCGTGCCCGCCGTTGGAGGCCTACAGCAGCTGACCGAGCCCTCGGGGGTGAGTCGATCCGGCAGCTCACCCCCGAAAACTCGTGAACAATATTCCGCACAATACGGAAACAGATAAATATCAGAATAAACCCGCACCACAGCACGTCAAGTCACCCAAAAAATCCTCAGACGAGAGACGCGTTCAGTTGCAGAATCGCCACTTCCGGAGGCGTGGCAATGCGTACCGGCGGCCCCCAGGCGCCGGTCCCGCGGGAGGTGTAGACGAGCGTGTCTCCGAACCGGTCGAGACCGGTCACCGTCGGTTGCTGCAGGGGTACGACGTATCCGAGCGGCCACATCTGTCCGCCGTGCGTGTGCCCGGACAACTGCAGGTCGACGCCGTGGTCACGCGCCTCGAACACGTGCCGGGGCTGGTGGGCGGCCAGGAGAACGAAGCGTTCGGGATCGCGGTCCTGCAGTGCCGCGGTCAGATTCGCTTCGTTCGGGGCAGGCGCCGAATAGTCGTGGATGCCGGCGAGGTCGATCGCATCACCCCCGCGTTCGAGGGTGACTCGTTCGTTGCGAAGGGTGCGTACCCCGAGGGTTTCCCAGAAATCCAGCCAGGACATCGCGTCGTCGGCGTAGTACTCGTGGTTGCCGCTGACGCCGTAGACCCCGAGTGGGGCCCGCAGGTCGGCGAGGGGCGCCAGGTCGGGCCCGACGAGGGCGATGGTGCCGTCGGTGAGGTCTCCGCCCAGCACGATCAGGTCCGGCTGCTGTGCGTTGACGAGATCCACTGTGCGACGGGTGAACTCGCGGCCGCGGGACGGGCCGACGTGCAGGTCGGTGACGAGAGCGACGCGCAGTCCCTCGAATCCGGTCGGGAGCCGGCGCAGAGGGATCCGGGTGTGCACGATCCGGGGCCGTGCCGCCTCGACGGTCCCGTAGCCGACGGCGGCGACCGCCCCGACGGCCAGCGCACCCGTCGCGATCTGCAGAGCTCGTCGCCTGGAAGGATCCGGCGGAGGGACGTCGTCGCGCCGGAACCGGCGTACCGTGCGTGCAGCGAGGCAGACGATCCCGATCAGGAGCGTCCCGAGAACCAGGTACAGCACGACGCCGAGCCACGTCCAGCCGAGGAATCCGAACGGGCGGGCCCAGCGCGGATCCAGTGATGTGCCGCTCTGCGCACCGATCAGTGCGACGACGAGGAGGACACCGAGTGCGGTGTTCGCGGCGATCGCCGCGCGGCCGCGCAGGCCGGGGGCGCGGACGAGACGGCGGTGGAGCCAGAAGGTGATGAGGGCGAGGAACGTCCCCGCGACGAGTAGTCGGATCACGGTGTCAGGACATCAACTTTCGGACGGCGGCGGCGAGTTCGGGCCCGTCGGTCGTGGCGACGGAGACGAGTGCGCCGCCGGTGCGGTCGGCGAGGGTCTGCAGGGTATTGCGGTCGGTGTCGTCGCCGAGGGCCACGACGTCGATCCGGACGGGCCGGCCGGGGTCGCCGGCGGCGGTGACGAGGTCGAGGATGCGCTGGCGTGTGGTGCCGTCGTCGTTGGCGCTGTCGGTGATCAGGAGGACGGAGTTGGGCCGGCCGGGTGTGAAGTTGCGGACGGCGTCGACGTAGGCGGCGGCCAAGGACTGGTAGACGGCGGAGCCGTCGGCGGTGCGGGTGCCGCTCAGGGCGGTGGTCAGAGCGGTGCGCTGGTCCGCGGTGAGCGCGCCGCGCTCCACCGTGGAGCGGTACGGGGTGGTGCCGTCGAGGTTGTCGGCGAAGATCCACAGGGCGAGGCTCGAGGCGTCCGGCGACCGGTCCACGTGCTGGTCGAGGGCGGCGGCGAGGTGAGCGAGACGGGTGTCGTCGCCCTCGACGGTGTCCATGGACGTGGAGGTGTCGAGAAGGATCGTGGTGGTGCGGGGCGCCACCGGTGCGCGCCGGTGGTCCAGGAGGATGTCGGCGACGGCCGGGTCGGCGCGGTTCAGGGTCTGGGCAATGCGGGGGAAGGGAACCGCGTCGCTACGGGGGGCGGGCTGACCGTCGACCCGGAACCCGGCGTCGGCCAGGGCGCGGGCGGCGTCGGGTTCGCGCAGGTAGCCGGCCAGTGCGGCGGCCGCGCGGGCGAGTGTCTCGTCGACCCATGGGGCGTCGATCACGGCGGCGGGGAAGTCTGCGGTGGGGGTGGGGCCGGCGGGTACGAACTCGGCGAGGCCGGGGGCCCCGCCGGACGTGACCGCTGTGTGCAGCTGTTGCTCGGTGATCGGTACGGCGTGCACGGTGCCGTCCGCGCCGGGCGCGTCGGCGAGGGTGTCCAGGGCTGCGGCGGTGGTCGGTCCGGCGCCGAGGGTGTCGGCGCCGAGTGCGAGGGCACCGACCGCGGAGGTGGCTGCCGGGGAAGCGGCTTGTTCGACGGTCAGGGGGCCGGGTCCGGCGTCGGTGACCGCCGCGGCGACGGCCTCGAGGGCGGGTGTGGTGGCGTCCGTGTCGGGACCGGTGGGCAGGGCGAGGCGGAGACCGTTCCAGCCGTCGAGGCCCAGACCGGCGAGGACGCTGCCGTCGGACTGGAGGGAGGGCAGTTGACGCCAGCCGGTGCCTGCGGCGTCGAGGGCACGCCCGAGTTCGGCGGGGACGGCCAGCACGATGGGGGAGGTGGCGAGGGAGCGGGACTGCCCGTCGAGGGCCCGTGCCGCGCGCGCGGTGGCGTCGCTGCTGAAAGGGACCCAGAGGGCGGGCGGGGGGCCGAGGGCGGGGTCCCAGCGGGGATCGGCCGGTGGGGCGTCCTCGGCGGTGAGAGCGGTGGTGGCCGGGGCGGTGGCGACGGCGGTGACGCGTACGTCGATGCAGTGGTCGCGGACGACGGGGCGGGTGTCGGTGACCCAGCGGGCGGCGAGGGTGGTCAGTGTGGGGGCGACGGCGGGATCTGCGGCGACGTCGAGGAGCGCGTCGCCCTCGACGCAGGTCTGCGCGGCTTCGGTCGCCTGCTCGTCGATGCGTTCGCGCAGGCGGAACCAGCCGACGACGGCGAGGACGAGGACGAGTGCCACGGCGACGGCAATGATCGGGCCCTTGCTCACGCCTCTGGCGCGGCCCGTTCCGCGATGTCGACCCACGTGTTTCCTGCCTGTCGTCGTGTCTGCCCCCGCCGTTCCCGGAGTCTAGTGATCGGCTGTGAGACAGCACGGCCCCCGATCCACTGTGGATCGGGGGCCGTGGCTGGGGGTCAGGCTCGGCGGCCGTGGGCGGCCTTGAACTCGAGGCGGCGCCGGTGCAGGATCGGCTCGGTGTAGCCGCTGGGCTGCGCGGTGCCTTCGAGGATCAGTTCCTTGGCTGCCTGGAAGGCGATGCTGGAGTCGAAGTCCGGGGCCATCGGCAGGTAGGTCGGGTCGCCGGCGTTCTGCCGGTCGACGACCGGTGCCATGCGCTGCAGGGCGGTCACGACGTCGTCGGCGGTGACGATGCCGTGGTGGATCCAGTTGGCGAGCAGCTGGCTGGAGATGCGCAGGGTGGCGCGGTCCTCCATGAGGGCGATGTCGTGGATGTCGGGCACCTTCGAGCAGCCGACGCCCTGGGAGATCCACCGCACGACGTAGCCGAGGATGGACTGGCAGTTGTTGTCGAGTTCCTCGCGCTTCTCCTCGTCGGTCCAGTCGGTGGACGGGGCGAGCGGGATGGTGAGGATGTCGTCGACGGTGGCGCGACGCTTGCCTTTCAGCTCGTCCTGCACGCCGAACACGTCGACCTGGTGGTAGTGGGTGGCGTGCAGGGTCGCTCCGGTGGGCGAGGGCACCCAGGCGGTGTTGGCGCCGGCGCGGGGCTGGCCGATCTTCTGTTCGAGCATGTCTGCCATGAGGTCGGTCATCGCCCACATGCCCTTGCCGATCTGGGCCTTGCCCTGCAGCCCGCACGCGAGCCCGGTGTCGACGTTCCAGTCCTCGTAGGCAAGAATCCACTGCTGCTTCTTCATCTCGGCCTTGCGGACCATGGCGCCGGCCTCCATGGAGGTGTGGATCTCGTCGCCGGTGCGGTCGAGGAAGCCGGTGTTGATGAACACCACGCGCTCGCTGGCCTCCTTGATGCAGGCCTTCAGGTTGACGGTGGTGCGGCGTTCCTCGTCCATGATGCCGACCTTGAGGGTGTTGGCCGGCAGGCCCAGGACCTCTTCGACCCGGCCGAACAGTTCGGTGGTGAACGCGACCTCTTCGGGGCCGTGCTGTTTGGGCTTGACGATGTAGATCGAGCCGGTGCGGGAGTTGATCAGCGGGCCGGTCGCGTCGCCGACGGACAGGCCGTGCACGGCGGCGAGGCTGGTGATCAGCGCGTCGAGGATGCCCTCGGGGACCTCGTTGCCGTCGGCGTCGAGCACGGCCGGGTTGGTCATCAAATGCCCGACGTTGCGGACGAACAGCAGCGACCGTCCGTGCAGGGTGAGTTCGGAGCCGTCGGGGGCGGTGTAGACGCGATCGGCCTCGAGGGCGCGGGTGAAGGTCTTGCCGCCCTTGGCGATCTCCTCGGCGAGGTCGCCGCGGTTGAGTCCGAGCCAGTTGCGGTAGCCGACGACCTTGTCCTCGGCGTCGACGGCGGCGACCGAGTCTTCGAAGTCCATGATGGTGGTGACCGCGGATTCGAGGACGACGTCCTTGACGCCGGCGGCGTCGGTGCTGCCGATCGGGGAGTCCGGGTCGATCAGGATCTCGACGTGCAGGCCGTGGTTGCGCAGCAGCACCGCGGTGGGGGCGGTCTGGTCGCCGAGGTAGCCGGCGAACTTCTCCGGCTGGGCCAGGGTGGTGGTCGTGCCGTCGGCGAGTTCGATCTTCAGCTCGGCGCCGTCGACGAAGTACCGGGTCGAGTCGGTGTGCGATCCGGTGGCGAGGGCGGCGGCGGTGTCGAGGAAGTCCCGGGCCCAGGCGATGACCTTGTCGCCGCGGACCTTGTTGTAGCCGGTGCCCTTCTCCGCGCCGCCTTCTTCGGAGATGGCATCGGTGCCGTAGAGGGCGTCGTAGAGCGAGCCCCAGCGGGCGTTGGAGGCGTTGAGGGCGAAGCGGGCGTTGAGCACCGGCACCACCAGCTGCGGGCCGGCGGTGGTGGCGATCTCGGTGTCGACGCCCGAGGTGGTGACCTGGAAGTCGGCGGGCTCGGGCACGAGGTAGCCGATGTCCTCGAGGAACGCCTTGTAGGCGGCGGCGTCGTGCGCCTGGCCCTTGCGGTCGCGGTGCCAGGTGTCGATCTGTGTCTGCAGTTCGTCCCGCTTGGCGAGCAGGGCGCGGTTGCGGGGGGCGAGATCGTGGATCACCTTGTCCGCGCCGGCCCAGAACGCGGCCGCGTCCACCCCGGTGCCGGGGATCGCCTCGTCGACGACGAAGTCGTAGAGCACCTTGGCGACCTGGAGTCCACCGACTTGCACGCGTTCAGTCATTACCTGCCTCACTCTTTCCGGGACCTGTGCGCTCGCGTCGGCGGTGCCGACGGGCAGCACGACGAACAGCACTCACGTTACCCGCCGGTAGTTTCGGTCGGTTCGACCCGCCGCCGGCGGTACATCGATTCAGCAGCTCCTCTCCAGGGCCGCGGCGCGATGGTGAGCGCCGACTGCTTCCGGGCGCACTGTGCGCGCCCGGAAGCAGTCTCGATCGTGATCGGCGAGTAGCCGTAATCGCTCAGATCATACGGGGTGGTCCGGGAACCCGGCCCGCCCGGCCCGCCCGGGCGGGCCGGGCGAGCCGGGGGCTCATGCCGCTTGCCGGGCGTCGTCGAGCAGTCCGGCGAGGTTGGCGAGGGCGGGGCGGACGTGAGTGGCGAATCGTCTCGTCGCTTCCCGGACGAGGGGCTGGTCGGCGCGGTGCCGGAGCCCCCGGGAGGTGTTGAGGCGGGAACGCTCGAGCCAGTCCGCCATGTCCGGTTCCTTCGACCATGCGTACTCGGCGTTCGTCTCGACGAGGGTTCCGCGGATCCAGTCGAGAGGGACGTCCGGTAGCCGGTTCGGTGGGCAGAGCCGGTTCTTCTCGACCAGGTCCCGGCCGGTGGCCTCCACGAATCCGACGAGGGCGGCATTGAACGGGATGAGCCCGGTACGGACAGGCTGCAAGGTGATACGGCCCTGCTGGAAGATCGGGACGGCCGGGGCCGGGTTCAAGCCCGGGGCGGCGCAGTGGACGTGCAGGTGGCCGGGCCCGGTGCGGATCGTGCCGTGGTCGAGCACGATCGCGTCGTGTTCGATGTGTCGCACATGCCCGAGCCGGACGACGTCCTCGATGCGGCGGAGTTGCTCGAGTTCGGCGGTGCTGACGGTCGGGCCCTTGTACATGGTGGGGATGGCGTGCTCGTCGACGCGCAGCAGCTGTTCGCTCGCCTCGAGCCGGGCGAACAGCTCGGCCGGCGTCCTCGCCCGGGCGGCGGCTTCCATCTGCCGGGCCAGACCCTCGATCAAGTCGTCGACCAGTTCCCCACCCTGGGCGAACCGTCGGTTGCGCAGCCACGCCTCCCGGGGTTTGATCCACTGGATCGCATCCGGGGGCAGGCCGAGTTGCAGCAGCCACAGGCACGCGTCCATCGCGGTCTTGCCCGCCCCGATGATCACGAACCGTTCGGGCGGTTCGTCGACGCGCGCGAGGGCGTCGACGGGGACGCAGCGGACGCCGGGGGCCACGTCGAACGGTGGTGTGAACGTTGCGGGTATCGCGGGCTCGAGGTATGTGGCGTCGACGAGAGCGGTGCGGACCTTCACCTCGTACCGGTCGGGGGAGATCCGGGAGACGAAGCGGTGGTCACCGACGTATTCGCTCATGGGGAAGTAACGCACCGCTCCGGATGTCAGCAGATTTCTGCGCATGACACGGTCGAAGTATGCACAGATCTCCGGTGCGCTCGCCTGTTCGTACATGCCGCGGTTCGGACCGGTACGGTCGATGACGTCCGTCCCGAGCTGCAGCGAGTTGACGCCGTAGTACGCGGACGGCTGGTGGAGCCGTACGAACGGGTAGGCCTCGTTCCAGTGCCCGCCCGGGGCGTGACGCCGGTCCACCATGACGACGTCCGCGTCGGAATCGGTGATCACTGCGTCCGCGAACGCCATGCCGGCCGCGCCGCAGCCGATCACCAGGTAGTCCGTTTCCAGCCTGTGCGTGGGCATGTCCGTTCCTCTCCGATCCGAGCAGGTGCGATTCCGGGCTACCGGTCGGACGCGGCGGGCCGGATGTTCTGGTTGATGTGGAAGACGTTGTCCGGGTCGTAGCGGCGCTTGATCCGGGTGAGCCGGTCGTAGTTGCCCCGGTAGGCGGCTTCGACCCGGTCCTGTCCCTCGCTCATCAGGAAATTGACGTAGGCGCCGCCGGCTGAGGTCGGGTGCAGCTGCTCCCAGTAGTCGCGAGCCCACCGGGTGATGAGGCCCGCGTTGGCGGGGTCGGGGTCGACGCCGACGATGACCCCCGCCCATCCGCCGCCCCGGTACGCGAAGGGAGTCGCGTCCTCGGGGACGCGGCTGGTGGCGCCGTCGATGGGATAGAGGTGCATGGTGGAGTGACCGGTCGGCAGCTGCTGCCCGTACCGGCAGTGCACGTCGATCGCGGCGTCGGTGATCTCGTCGAAGAAGTCCGCCCGCCAGTACCACTGCAGGCCGGGCGGGTAGAGGGCGTCGAACGCGCTCTGCAGGGCAGTGAAGGGCATCTCGTGCAGGCCGACCAGCAGCGGCGAGCCGTAGGTCCGGACGGGGTCGAGCACCTCGTCGGCCTTGGCGTGCGGTCCGGTGTAGCACCAGACGATGCCGCAGCACCTGCGGCCCCACAGGTCCTCGGGGAACGGGGCGGCGGGCGGGACGGTGAGCAGCGCGATCCAGCCGTTGAGTTCCTCCGGGAGCGCCGGCAGCAGTTCCCGGTACCAGCGCATGACGTCGGCGGTGTCGGCGAGGTCGTAGAGCACCGGGCCGCCGACGACAATGCCGGCTTCGCCGATGTCGTGGCAGCGGAAGGTGAAGGAGGTCACGATGCCGAAGTTCCCGCCGCCGCCGCGCAACGCCCAGAACAGGTCGCTGTGGGAGCTCTCGTCGGCTGTCACGAGCGTGCCGTCGGCGAGGACCACATCGGCGGACAGAAGGTTGTCGACGGTCAGCCCGAAGCGCCGGGAGAGGTACCCGATGCCGCCCCCGAGGGTCAGCCCACCCACACCTGTGGACGAGAGGAAGCCGGACGGGGTGGCCATGCCGAAGGCGACCGTGGCGTGGTCGACGTCGCCCCAGGTGCATCCGCCGTCGACTCGGACGGTGTGGTGTGCCGGATCGACTGTGGTACTGCACATCAGTGACAGGTCGACGACGAGCGCGTCGTCCCACACGCCGAGGCCGCCGGCGTTGTGCCCGCCGCCGCGCACGGCCAGGGTGAGCGCGTGGGCGCGGCCGAAGCGGACGCAGGAAACGACGTCGGCGGCGTCCCGGCAGCGTGCGATCGCCGCGGGGTGTTTGTCGATCATGCCGTTGTAGACGGCACGCGCCGTGTCGTAACGGGTGTCGTCGGGGGTGATCAGCTCGCCGCGCAGGGTCGCGGCCAGGTCGTCGTACGGCACAGCGCCGGCCGGTCGGGTCGAGATGGTGGTCACGGGAGTCCCTTTCGGGTCGGTCGCTCGCCGGTGCGGGCGTTGTACCGTCGACCCTAGGAAGAGGGCGTTCGCGCAGCGTTCGAGTGCGCGCAGCCGGTCACCGGGCCGGGGGAACGCCCGGGAGCGGCAGGTCGACGCCGTGCTCGGCGAGGTCCCGCGCGCAGCGCCGGAGCAGGGCGGCACTGCCGTGGGCGGCCGCGGTCCGGGCGGCGGCGCGCAGCCGCGTGATCGCGGCGTCGTGGTCGTCGTGCGCCGCGCGCATCCGCATCACCTCGGGCAGCCACCACAGGTCGTCGCGGGCCTGTCCGGCGACGATGGCGGCGTCGAGCGCGGCCCGGGCGGCGCCGGGATCTCCTTCCCGCACCGACAGGTCGGCGAGCAGCGAGAGCCAGTACGGCATCCGGGCGAACGAACCGGCCGATCGGAGCGTGTCGATGCCGCGCCGCGTCTGCGCGAGGCCGGCCTCGCCGCCGCGGGACCACCCGTCGAGAATCAGCGCCCATTCGCTGTAGTAGGCGAATCCGTACCGGGTGCACAGGTCGGTCAGTTCCGCGACGGCGGCGTCGAGGGCGGCGCGGTCTGCCCGCAGGTGGTGGGTGATGCCGCTGTAGGCCAGGGCGACGGCCAGGCTGTAGGGATGGTCGATCGTCCGGGCCAGCCGGACAGCCTCGGTGCAGCAGGTCAGGGCGGCGTCGGTGTGACCGAGCAGCCAGTGGGCGTGGGCCGCCCAGGCGCTGCCGTGCACGTCGGGCCGGGTGCCGACGGTCAACGAGGGAGCGCCCCGGGTCAGTGCGGCCGCACGGTCGAAGTGGTGGAGCGCCTCCTCGGGGCGGCCGAGTTCGACGGCCGAACCGGCGAATGCGAAGTGGGCCGATCCGCGCAGCGGGGAGCCGGGGTCGACGAGAGTCAGTGCGCGGGTCGCGACCTCGTGGGCGCCGGCGATGTTTCCCTGCACGAACCGCGACGACCAGAGGCCGACGAGGCCGGCCAGGAGGGAGTCCTTGCGGCCGAGGGATTCGGCCAGCCGGATCGAGCGCTCGAGGGTCTGCTGTAGTTCGGGGGAGGAGTAGCCGTATCCGGCGTTGAGCGGCGCCGCCATCGCTTCGCGGACGGCGAGTTCCTGCAGGGCGGCGCTGCGCCCCTCGAGTTGGGTGCGGGCAATGGCGAGTGCCTTCTTGTGCAGTCGGATCGCCTCGGTGTGGGCGAAGGTGCTCGAGGCGACATCGGCCGCGCGACGGTAGTAGGTCACTGCCCGGTCCGGTCGTCCCCCGCGGGCGTACTGCTCGGCGAGTTGCGCCGAGACGCTGTCGCTGTCGTCGGCGTGCAGCAGTTCGAGGCTCTGCGCGAGACGGCGGTGCAGCAGCCAGCGTTTGGGTGGGCTGATCCGGGCGTAGGCGGCGTCGCGGAGCAGGTCGTGGGAGAAGTCGTAGCCGTCGTGGAACTGTCGCAGGATTCTGCGTTGCCACAGCTCGTCGACGGCGCGCACCACGGCGTCGGCGTCGAGGTCGCTGGCCTCGGTGAGCAGGTCGAGGGTGAAGTCGCGGCCTACCGCCGCGGCGAGTCCGGCGACGTCCCGTGCGGCGGGGCTCACCTGCCCGATCCGGTCGTGCAGCACGTCGGCCAGGCTGCCGGCGGGGGCGAGGCCCGGTCCGCTGTGCATCGCTTCGACGATGTAGAGCGGGAAGCCACCGGTGGTCGCGTGCAGTAGTTCGGTGGCCTGCGGGTCGAGCGGGCGCCCCCCGAGTGCTTCGGCCAGGCGGGCGGTGCCGGAGGCCTCCAGGGGCCGTAGTGGCAGGTCGGTGAGCAGGCCGGCGGTCCGCATGCGGACCGCCCATTGCTCGAGGTCTCGGCTCTCGTCGGTGTCTTCGGTGCGGGCGGTCGCGGCCACCATCAGGGGTGCGTCGGGGGTCAGGGACAGGCAGAACGTCAGGAACGTCAGTGTCTCCGGGTCGCACCACTGGATGTTGTCGAGGGTGAGCAACACCGGGCGGCCGCCGCCGATCAGCGCCCGCGCCAGGCCTTCGAAGAATCGGAGGCGCTGCCAGGCGTCGACCATCGCCCGGAAGCCGGCGCCGGGGCCCGGGCGGGTCGTGCCGGACGGTACGAGCCTGTCGACTTCGGCGCGCCAGATCGGGTCGAGCGCGGCGAGCGCGGGCTGTACCGCGGGGGTACGGAGCCAGTCCGCTACGGGGGCGAGGGCGAGCCGTCCGGACGTTCCGAAGCACTGGGTGCCGGCCACCACCGCGGGTTGTGCGCGGGCTGTGGCGGCGAGTTCGGCGACCAGGCGGGTCTTGCCGACGCCGGCGCCGCCGGTGACGAGGACGAGGGTGGGGTGGCCGGCGGCCGCCGTGCGCCATGTCTCGTGCAGCCGGTGGAGTTCGCGGGTGCGTCCGACGAGTGCCGGGGCGGCGAGTTCGGGCCGCTTCGTCGCCGGTTCGGCGGTGGGGGCGGCGTGGGCGAGGAGGCGGTCGGCAAGTGTGCGCGTCGCCGGGTCCGGTGCTACCCCGAGTTCGCGTTCGAGGAGGGCTGCGCAGCGGTGATAGGTGCTCACCGCGCCGGCGCGGTCGCCGTGGTCGGCCTGCAGGTTCATCAGGGTGCGGTATCCGCTCTCTTCCAGGGGGCGGAGGTGGATCCGGCGGCGGACGGCGTCGATCGCCCCGGGGAGGTCGCCGGTGCGGGTCCGGATCCGGCACAGCAGATCGCACAGGTCGAGGCAGTGCCGTTCGAGATCCGAACGGGCTTCGAGGATCCAGTCGTCGTACATGCCGGGCAGCAGGGAGCCGCGGTATTCGGAGAGCGCCGTGGTGGCGTGCCGCAGCGCCGCGTCGTCGTCGCCGCTGGTCGCGGCTGCCCGGGCGGCGTGGTACTCGACG